>PBNI01000021.1 GCA_002723045.1 Methanobacteriota archaeon
GGCCCCGAGTTCAAATCTCGGCACGTCCACCATCTCAAATGGCAGTTATGAAAGTCGAGTATTAGATTTATTAAAATTAGTCATTTTTTCACTCAAAACGGCCAAATTAGCGGTTTTTTAGGGTGATACTAAATATGCAACATATCCTCAATAGGACGATGAAGGCTAAAGCGAATGCTCTTCTATTATGCACACTGATGATTGCATCAGCCCTAGCGGGATGCGCTGGGGAGGATGTGGAAAGGACGCTGACACAAGCTGACTGCGACGCAATCGGAGACGGTTACACGCTAGACAGCGGCAACAACGCATGCGTCACAACCGAAACCGTGACTGAGACCGTGACAGAGACTGTCACCGAGACTGTTGTGGAGACACTGGTAAGGGGCTGCACAGATTCAGCCGCGAACAACCACGACTCCGCAGCGGAACTGGATGACGGCTCCTGCGACTACGGGCGCGCGCAGGCAGACATAATGGCTGACTACGCGGCTGGCACAATCGACTTCTCTCAGGCTCTGTACGAGCTTGAGGTTTCGAGGAAGTGCCGTGAGCAGGGATCGAACAACCCATGCGAGATCGTCGAGATGTCCATTGGGGACGCTTCGACAATCGACCCAGGCGACGCATACGACTCCGCATCTGGAGACGTTATCGAGCAGGTCTACGACACTCTGTACAGGTACGCCGGTGACGGCAGCGGGAACGCGATTATCGAGCCAAGGCTCGCTACTGGCTATTCCGTCAGCTCAGACGGACTGACCTACACCTTCACCCTACGTGACGATGTGTACTTCAGCAACGGTGACAAGATGGAAGCATCAGATGTCGTTTACTCGTGGTGCAGGGTCATTGGATACGCAGGGCCTGCAAGCCATGTAAACTGGATCCTAGACCAGTCATTCAACTGCAACGATGCAGACGGAAACCACGATGACAATGGCGGACTAAACCTGACGGCGATTGACGCCACCTCTTTCTCTGTGACTTTGAAGGCACCATCATCCGCGTTCATATCCACCATCGCCTACACAGTGGGCGCTGTGATCAACGCTGAACTTTGCGAGGCCAACAGGGTAGTAGAGCTAGATGCTGATGGAAACGTCACATCCGATGACTACTGCCACGGATGGTTGGACGAGGGCCCATTCGGGGCTGGAACCAACGCATACCTGGTCCAGTCATGGGTCCGTGAGGACAGGATCGTCCTAACCCCTAACTGGATGTACTGGGAGTCTGGAGACTACAACATCAACAGGCACACCATGACCATCGTTACTGAGGCATCAACGAGGCTACTTGCATACACCGACGGAGAGGTAGACTTCGGAAGCATCAACATCGAGGATCTGACCAACTTCTGCTACATCGACGAGAACGGCAACGGAGCAATGGACGCAGGAGAGGACGACGCGCTTGACGACAAGCCGAATGTGGCTAGCAAGGCCGGCCACATCTGCACCTACAGGGAGACTTTCACAACGACCCTGTCGGCATTCAACCTCAACCCGAAGGTTCTGGACGCAGGTGAGGACACCTCCAACACGGACGCAAACTCGTCCCTGGTGCTGAACCACGACTGCAGCGACGACGGAGTCGACGAGAACGACTGCAACGTCATGGCAACGGCAGCCCTGAGGGAGGCAATCTCCTACGCGTTCGACTACGACACGCACCGAAGGGTCACCTACGACAACTCGCTTGCACCACAGTACGGGCCGATCCCAACCGGATTCCTGTACGCGGGAACACAGTACGAGGTCTTCACATACGACTTGGCTAACGCCGAGGCAATCCTGGAGAACGCCGGATTCATCCGCCAGTACGACTGCTCTTCGCTTTCTCACGGTGGAGCACCCACTGTGATCGCAGAGGCAGACAGGGACGGCACCGAGTGCCGCCTACCAAACGTCCTGCGCGTAATGGCAAACGAGGGCAACGACTACCGAATTGCCATGGCCGGACAGCTTGAGGAGGCACTAGGGACAATCGGAGTTGCAACTTCCGGTGACGCAAAGTCCTGGCCAGAGTACCTAACGATGTACTACACCAGGACCTGGGACATCCGCTTCAGCGGATGGGCACCCGACTACCTGGACCCAGACAACTACTGGTCGCCATTCGCAGGCAGCCATGACATCGGCGGTGACGCATATGGTACGGGATACCACAACGACGTCGTGGATACGCACCTGCTAACCGGCAGGACGTCCCAGGACGACGCCACGCGCGAGCAGGCGTACGTCGATGCCTTCGCGGCATGGGTGCAAGACCCCAACATGATCATCATCGGTCAGTACAACGGAATCGGCGTCAAGCACGACGATATCTGCTCTCCTGACTGGGTGGCCATCGGGTCCGCTCACTGGTTCGACTACGACAAGCTGCCAGAGGTTGATGGCGCACTAGTCGGATCCTGCTAGAGAACCTGTAGGAATAACGTAAGGCCGACGGCAGGCCCCACATGGGGTCTGCCGTCGAGCCGAAAATATCACAATCGAAATTCAGTTGACAACTAGTCATTCGGTAACTGTCATAGGTCTGCAACCGGACCGGCTGTGGGGACTACCATGAAACTACACGAGTTCGTCGTCCGCCGGCTCTTGCTTCTCATCCCCGTCATGATAGGGGTAGCGGTTTTCACCTTCGCAGTCGCGCAGATAATCCCCGGTGACCCAGCCGCTCTGCAATGCGGTGACAAATGCGGCCTCATTGTCGGTTACACCGAGGAAGGAGAACCAATCACGGCACACCAAGCTAACCGCGAGAGGCTGAAGCTAGATGACCCAGTCAGCATTCAGTTCGAGAGGTACATTACCGACCTGGTCAATGGGGATTGGGGAGAGTCGCAGAAAAACGGCCGACCGGTCCTTGACATAATCAAGACCTCCGCACCAGTAACTCTCGAGATGGCCTTTTTCTCGCTCATGATAGCATATCCATTGGGTATCTTCCTTGGTATAATCAGCGCTGTGAGGCAGGATAGGATGTTCGACCATGTCTCCCGCTTCTTCGCAATCGCATTCGTCAGCCTCCCCATCTTCTGGTTCGCTATGCTCCTGCAGCTCTACTTCGCAACAGGGCCTGAGGTTGGAGGAATATGCGACCCGATATTCGGTACGGAAGGAGGGTGTTTCCCTATTTTCGACAGGCATGATCAGAGTTACACATACCCAATTGAAGGATACCACTGGTTCTACCCAGAAGCAGGTACCGGGTTCCACCTGGTCGACAGTTGGTTCGTTACCGATGCGAAACTAGCAGAATTGCCCTCAGAGTTTGACACCAATAGAGAGTTGTTCATGGATACTCTGACCCATCTGGTACTCCCCTGCTCTGCCCTGGGGATTGCATCCTCCGGCTCGCTTCTCAGGTACATGCGCGCCAGCCTACTGGAGGTGCTGCACGAGGATTACGTCAGGACTGCTAGGGCCAAGGGACTCTCTGAATTCCGAGTAGTAGTCGTGCACGCATGCCGGAATGCCATGGTGCCCATAGTCACCATCCTAGGATTTTCCATAGGGGGCGCGATTGGAGGGGCGGTTCTGACCGAGTCAGTTTTCGGCATCCACGGTATGGGGACCGTAGCAGTCTTGGGGATCCTGCAACTGGAATACCAAATCGTCATGGGAGTGACTTTGCTCACTTCAGTTATTTTCCTTCTGTCTAATCTGATAGTGGACATCGCATATGCAATTGTGGACCCGAGGGTGAGGCTAGAATGAGGGAATGGGAAGAAGGTCGAAAAGACCGAGAAGAGAGTCGGAAGCGACTCTTGGAATCGTTGGCCATGTCCATCGGCAACATAGGAAGGGGATGGAAGATCTACCGTCGTTCACTACTGGCCGTGCTCGGTCTAGTGATGGTTTTGTCAGTCTCCCTGGTTGCCATCTTCGCCGATGAGATAGCAGTCCAGCACCCATACAGGAATCTGACTGATACCGAGGACAAGTGGTCGAATAATCCCGACCAACAAGAGTCTCCCCCGTTCTCCGAGGAGTGCTCCTTGCGCGCGCAGAAGATCACTACGAACCCGAACTCCCCTCTGTTCTCAGAGACTGTCGTAGCAGAGTCGGGAAACAAGGTAAGGGAATCGATCGCATTAGGGTACTACACGGATGTCCTGAGCGTTACTGAGATCATCAAAATAGAGAGTATCTCCCCTCCCGGCTACGACCAAGACATGTCCCTAATCACTGTGGACCCGAACAACTCCTCCATCTTCGTCCTATCTCCAGAACTGTACGGGAACTCCTCGTACTACGCTGGCGTTTGGATTACGTACCTGTACGAAAACGATGAGATGAGCCACTGGTGGATGCCTGAAGGATATGACACGTGCATCTTTGGAACCAACAAAGAGGGTCATGACGTGTTCAGCAAGGTGGTGTACGGAGCCAGGGTATCGCTCACTATCGGTATCACTGTGGCCACTCTAACTGTCACAATCGGTACAATCGTAGGGAGCATCAGCGGCTATTACGGCGGCAGGGTCGACGAGGTGATAATGAGGATATGCGACGTCTTCTTCGCAATTCCCGGACTAATCCTAGCGATGGCTTTCGTGGCTGCAATGAGGTCGGTCTCAAGCCTCACCTTGCCAGTGTGGCTGGGAGTCCTCCTGCCGGTCCTAATGTTAGCCTACTTCCTTAATGCCCACCTTTCCACAACTATCCTGTCCGGAGACAATAAGGTCAGCGACCAAGCAATGGGGATGTTGATGAAGAACAGATCCCTTTTGGTCAGCGTATTGGCCTTCCTATTCTTCGTTGGTTGGCTACCTGCAATCGCCTGGTCCGACTTCTTCGGAGTCTCTCACAGCAGGGGTTGGCGACTAACTTCATCATTGGTTGTAATCGCCCTTCTAGCAGCAATAATCCTAGCAGATAGGAAGTTCGTACAGAAAAATAGTATGGACGGGGCTCTCGAGAGACTCAGCTCATCCTTCGATTGGACCAATCCATGGAGGTACCTAAACTTCAGGACCGTCGTAGTTTTCCTATCAATGGCCATACTGTTCAAACTATCCGGAAATGAGGGCTCGGAAATCATTCTCATAAAGGACTTCGATAAACTATGGCAGGTTCAGTTCGCCCTGATTTTCACTGGCTGGCCCGGATATGCCAGGCTGATTCGCGGACAGGTCCTATACGTCAAGGAGATGGCTTTCGTCGAGGCGGCCAAGAGCGTTGGTGCCCCTCCGAGCAGGATCATGTTCAGACACATTCTGCCAAATGCTTGGGCACCTCTACTGGTTGCCTTCACCTTGGATATAGGGGGTACCATCCTATCTGCATCCGGGCTTTCATTCCTCGGCTTGGGGGCAGCACCGTATACGGCAGAGTGGGGGCTGATGATATCCGAGAGCCGGGTCGCATTCCAACGTGCCCCTCATATGATGCTTTATCCCGGGTTAGCAATAGCCATCACGGTGCTTGGATTCAACCTACTAGGTGACGGCATACGGGACGTGGTTGACCCGAAGAACAGGAGGTGATTGGATAGGTAGAGAAGTGCTGGAGATCGAGGGACTAAGGGTCCACTTCGACACCCTCGACGGTCCGGTAGAGGCCCTAAACTCAGTAGACCTGAAGGTCGACGAGGGACAGAT
This sequence comes from Methanobacteriota archaeon, assembly GCA_002723045.1. GTDB lineage: Archaea > Thermoplasmatota > Poseidoniia > Poseidoniales > Thalassarchaeaceae > UBA36. Next base: position 5,612 of record PBNI01000021.1, read on the forward strand.
AATGGGACTAGTTGGAGAGTCCGGGTGTGGAAAGTCAGTCACCTCACTGGTCTCCATAGGGCTTGCAACCTGCGAGGTCGACGAAGGGAGTGTCAGGTATCAGGGCGAAGAACTCCTCTTCAGGGACGCCCCATCGAAACTCAAGGTCCAGCAAATTTCGGAGAAAATAACGGCATTTGGAGTCATGGCCGCCATATTTTCATTCTTCGCCACTATCCTGGTGGAGCCCAATTTCTTCAGTTCACTGTTCTTGCTTTTCTTAGCCATCACGGGAACCTCATGGATAGTGGGATTCTCGGCAAAGGCAGAATCACGCAAGCACCAGAGGTACATGAGGTGGGTCAGAGGCAACGAGATAAGCATGATCTTCCAAGAGCCAATGTCGGCCCTCAACCCCCTATACAAGGTGTCTAAGCAGATTTCCGAGGTTATGAGGGAGCACGACCGCCTAGTGGAAGCGGAAACCCCCAGAATCGAGAGAATAGGGACCGCCCTGCTGAGCCCATTCTCAATGATCAGGGTCGCATTCTCCACAAAGCCTCGTCAGTCGTCAGTAGCATTGTCCGCACTTTTATTCGTATTCACTGCACACCTCTCTGGTTCCAAGGACCAGATTCTTGACGTATTCTCGGCCCCTATTCTTCTGTTCTCAGATCTGTCAAGCTGGCTCCTAGCCTTCGGGACTGCTCTAGCCGGCCTCGGCCTGACCAGCCTGTTTGATGACACCATAAGTCTGACAATCGCTCTGGTAATTGTGCTCATTGAAAACGCCGTCATTGTCGGCGGAATGGGTGCTATATACGGATATGGAAAGGTGGCAGAAGACTCCCCATTCTCCACTATCTCATTGTACATACCCCATATGATAGCTGCATACCTGGCAGTCTACCTGATGATTTGGATGCCGCTATCCGGACTAACAGCGATTCTAGTGATATGCGCACTCCTTGCACTCCCGTTCATCATCTGGGCCGACTTCCTCAGGCTGGACCCAGCACACATTAGGCAGGTCGAGGCCATCCTGGATGATGTCAGGATCCCCGATCCCAAGTCCGTCGCCAACATGTATCCGCACGAACTCTCAGGAGGAATGAGGCAGAGGGTGATGATCGGGATGATGATGGCATGTGAGCCCAAGCTACTGATTGCCGACGAACCCACCACTGCTCTTGACGTGACTATCCAGGCCCAGATACTCAACCTAATGAAGGTCCTCAGGGATGAGAAGGGCACTGCAATCCTGCTGATCACCCATGATCTCGGCGTGATTGCAGAGATGTGCGACGACGTAACGGTGATGTACGCCGGAAGAGTAGTTGAGAGGGCCTCTGTAAGGGAGATATTCTCCAACCCATTACACGCTTACACAAGAGGCCTAATCGCCTGCACACCCAGCCTCGAGTCGGAAAGAGGATCAATCCTGCCAGCAATACCCGGACAGGTTGCGAATCCCTCGGATTTCGTCACCGGATGCCGTTTCTGCCAGAGAATGGATAGGGAGGGCGAGACTCTGGGCACTCGCCCCGAATTCATAGAAGCGAGCGAGGGGCACTGGGTCGAGAGCTGCCCCATTTGCCTAGACGAGTCACAGGACAGGTGGGTGTGAGATGTCGGAGAAGCCCCTAATCGAAATAAGGGGGATGAGGAAGTGGTTCCCGATAAAGGAAGGGATGCTGTCTTCCGTCAGAAGCTACGTCAGGGCTGTAGACGGCGTGGATCTGGTGATAAATCGAGGAGAGACCCTCGGCGTGGTCGGAGAATCAGGCTGCGGCAAGACCACATTGGGCAGGGTGCTGATGGGCCTCATACCAATCACCGATGGGTCGGTGACTTATTCCGGATCAGACATTCGTGATATACCAAACAAGGAGATAAGGAGAAAGATGCAGATAGTTTTCCAGGATCCCGGAGGCTCGATGAACCCAAGGATATCAGTTCGTTCCATCGTCGGCGAGCCCCTGCAGGTCAATGGGATATCCGAAGGCGTGGAACTGACTCGCAAGGTCGAGGAACTCCTGGAATCTGTAGGTCTGAAGGCCGAACACATGACTCGGTTCCCCCATGAGTTCTCTGGTGGCCAAAAGCAGAGGATTGCCCTCGCAAGGGCCCTCTCACTAGACCCAGAGTTCATCCTCCTCGACGAGCCCACCAGCGCACTTGACGTCTCGGTCCAGGCTCAGGTTCTCAACCTGCTCGAGCAGATCCAGAAAGAGAGGGGGCTCACATTCGTTTTCATATCCCACGACCTCGCCGTGGTTAGGCACATCTCCGATCGCATCGCTGTGATGTACCTGGGCAAGATAGTCGAATTGGCTGATTCCGATGAGATATACCGCAACCCCCTCCATGCATACACGAAGGCCCTGATCTCCGCCATCCCCAGCCCGGACCCAGATGCAAGGAGCGACCAGCCGCCTGTCGAAGGAGACGTCCCCTCACCAGTCGACCCCCCTCCGGGATGTGCCTTCGGTCACCGCCTCCAGCATCCCGACTGGGAGAAGAGCACCAAGATGGACCTGTCTCTGAAGGAGGTTTCCCCGGGCCATTGGGTGCAGCCTTGCCCCTGCTGCACGGATGAATTCGACGAGGATAGGGACCTCCCCGATTGGGTAAGAGGGGAATAAATGCCGAGTAGCACCGGCAGTTCGGATGAAGATTCCGAGGCTCCCCCATTCTTCGACAGTAGGAAGGAGGCAGAGTCTTCCTTCTGGCGTCTGAAGAAGGCATCGGACGCCTCGCGGGAGAGTCGTGTTAAGGCAGTCTTGGCTCAGGAGGAGGAGAGCATTCTAGCCACCCTTGGGAGGGTTGCCTACATCTCTGTATGCATATTGTTCGACGGCCTCATCCTCACAGAAATTCCTGTAAGGATGGGCAAGACCGCTTTCTCTTGGATATTATTTCTGATTGTGCTAGGGGCAACTATCAGAATCCAGAAGCAGATATACGACAATCGATTTGCGATAGACATCAGCCAGATTGACTTCGATCGATCTCGATAGGGAACAGATCAGAATCAACCCTCTCAAATCTCCTGAAGGAGGGGACGATCAATCCGGCCATTGTTGTTAGCACCATGAAAGAGACCGCAACTGAGAATGTTGTGAGGACGTTAGTCTCCTCAATCATCCAACCACCCATGAGTGGGGCTAGAGGGATGAAAATCAGCGAACCTATCGCATCAAGGGAGTTCACTCGCCCCCTTAGGCGCTGATCGACGCTATCTGACATCGTGGTCCGCCAGATTACTCCAAGAGTGCCCCCAAGAACACCCTCAAGTAGTACGAAAACAAGTATCAGCAGGAAAGGGATTGGCATTGCCCACATCAGCATGCACCATGCTATTCCTCCAATTAGGATGTAGAAGACCAAGCCCCTAATTTCCTTCGGAACCGGCCTTATCCCGCCAATGACGGACCCGATCATTGCACCTGCAGCCCCCACGGCCCCGAAGACCCCGAACTCCTTGGCACCAAGGCCATTGTTCTCGATGATGAAGGGGACTCCAATTTCTATAGCGGAGTCGCCGATGTGCCAAATCATGAACATCGCTATTCCCGCGAAAAGCCATGGCTGAGTCTTCACGAACGACCATGCCTCCGTGACCTCTTCGCGAAGGTTACCACCCTCTTCTCTATCGACTGGAATCTCAGGAATGGTCCAGAGGACCAATGCACTGAAAGCGAAAGTTACGACATCCAGAATAAGGCATACCTCGATCCCCCAAGTAGCAACTGAGAACCCCCCAATCAAGGGCCCTAGCATCCATGCACCAGTCATTGCCACACCTCTTATGGCATTGGCTTGAGGCAGCAAATCCTCCTCGACAAGGTCTGGGACCAGGGCCCCAATGGCTGGGATTGAGAATGCCCCCGCACCCCCTGTGAAGAAAGCGACAACAAGAAGAGTCTCGATTTCTCCAAAACCCAATAATAGCACTATCACAGCTATTGTTACCAATACTGCCTGGGCGATATCAGCCACCAGGGCAACCGTTCTTCTGGGCATCCTATCGACTACCATCCCGCCATACAGTAGCAGAGGGAGATGGCCGAGAAAATACGATGTGAAAATCAAACCGTATTCCTTTGGGCCTCCGATTTGAGCCACCGTCCACCCCATCCCAATGAAGAAAATTGCAGTCCCAAGCATGTTGATTCCGTTGCCAATGACAAGCCTCCTGAAATCGCCTAACCCCCATGCCTCTGACATCCCCATGAGGACTCTTTCGCGAACCATCATATTCAATTCCATTCGTTCAACTTGGAGGAAAAATGACCTTTACGAGGTGTTCAATTGAGCGGAAATAAACAACATCTAAGTAGATATATTGGTCAAATGTTAAATTTCTATTAAAAATATAGAATATTTGACTAATTATTAGATAATTTGTAAACAAAATAACCATATTATTACTAATTTAATGTTCAATCGTTCAGACTATAAACTACCTTTTCCCGGGAAGGAGGTATGGCAACTAAGTCGAAATTAGAGTACATATGGCTGGATGGTTTTGAACCAACACAGAGTCTGAGGAGCAAGACAATGATAGAAACGGATTTCTCGGGAAATCTCGAAGACTGCAAGATGTGGTCATTCGATGGCAGCTCGACCCTCCAAGCAGAGGGCGGAGCATCAGACTGCCTTCTGAAGCCCGTTGCGATCTATCCCGATCCTGATAGGATGAACGGATATCTTGTGATGTGCGAGGTTAACAATGCGGATGGAACTCCACACGACACAAATGGCCGTGCAACCATCGAGGAGGATGATGATGATTTTTGGTTCGGCTACGAGCAGGAGTACTTCCTGTGGGATCCAGAGACCGATCTCCCTCTTGGTTTCCCACGTGACGCAACTCCTCAGGGCCAGTTCTACTGCTCTGTCGGTGCTGAGAATGCATACGGGAGGGAGGTAATCGAGACTCATCTAGACATGTGCCTAGAGGCGGGAATAAACGTTGAGGGAATCAACGCGGAAGTGGCCGTCGGACAATGGGAATTCCAGATTTTCGCCAAGGGCGCTAAGAATGCCGGAGACGAGGTCTGGGTGGCAAGGTACCTAGCGGAGAGGAATGCCGAGAAGTATGGCCTGGCAATAGAGTGGCACCCAAAGCCCCTGGGTGCAACCGACTGGAACGGATCGGGGATGCACGTCAACTTCTCAGATACGACACTCAGGACCTGTGGCGACGAGGCGATTTTCAACAAGGTGTGCGATGAATTTGGAAAGAACATCAAGAAGCACATGGATGTCTACGGCGCTCATAACGAACAGCGTCTAACCGGGCTTCATGAGACTCAGTCGATTCACGAGTTCTCTTATGGGGTATCAGACAGAGGTGCATCGATCAGGATTCCAATCGGCACGGTCGAAGACGGATGGTGCGGAAGGCTGGAAGACAGAAGACCGTCTTCGAACGGAGACCCATACAAGATCGGTGCTGTGGTTATTTCCACTACAAAGGCTGCCTACTAGTTAGTCCCGCTTTCAAGAAAGCCACTATCACGAGCCATTGTCCACACTAATGCGAATGCTGGTGAGAAATCCTCGCGCTTGCTATTGAGGAGTCGATCCAGATCCTTTCTAGCAAACCACTTGACCTCTGAGACTTCTTCCTCGTTCACGTGGAAGGGCCCTTCATGGAATGTTCTGTAAACCCATGTGAACTCCTGTGCCGTTTCTTCGCATGCCTCTATCTTGAACAGCTTCTCTGGAGTCTCAGAAAGGCCAATCCCAATCTCTTCACTGGCCTCTCTAACTACGCACTCGTCATACCACTCGCCACTGTCGACATGCCCTGAAACAGATGAATCCCATCTTCCCGGGAAGGTGTCTTTCGCACTAGATCTCTTCTGCAACAAGACTCTGCCGTCGGAATCGAAAACAAGTAGGTGAGCAGATCTGTGGAGGTGGCCCGATCTGTGCACTTCCTCTCTACTAGCTCGTCCTACGACCGTGTCCGAATCATCCACTATGTCGAATATCTCCTCTGTCATCAGGATTCCTTTCTGGCCCCAGCAATTGAAACCACTTCATCCGCGCATCCCCATGACAAAGTCACTCCTGCGCCCCCGTGGCCATAGTTGTGAATGATCCTAGTGCTCCCGATAACCTCCTCTTCCAGACGAACTTCGGTCCGGGATGGCCTCAGCCCCACAGTCCCACCGACGATCTTGCTCCTATCCAAGTCTGGCCAAAGCGCCTCAACCTTGCTAAGTATCAGGTCATTGTCCTCGTCCCTAATTTCTAACCCCCAGTCTCCAACCTGAGCCGTTCCCCCAAGAACTGTAACGTTAGTCCTGGGTATTGTGTATGTCAAAGTCTCGGGCTGTTGATCAAAATGGCCAATTCCAGGATCCTGCTCGATGAAGATAATCTGACCTCTCGCCGGCTTGACTTCGTAGTCGCCGCAGAGCTCTCTTGCACCCAAGCCAACGCAATTCACAACTAAGTCCCCTTCCAGGTCCTGCAGGTCTTCTACGAATCCTTCCTCGAACTTACCTCCCAGATCTTCGAACCTTTTCTTTAGCCATGGCATGTAATAGTGCATGTCGATTGCCGGTGCCCTGAATTCCCAACCGAAAACATACCCATCAGGAATCTCATCGCCCTCCAGGATTCTGAATGCGGCTATGTCATCACTCCAAGGGGGCGGGTCAACAACGCCCCTCAGATATTCTCTCCCGTCTACCATTTTCACACCAGCTTTAGGATCGCTATCACTGAGTGACTCGAGAACATTGTAAGTCACTATTCCCCAGGTGTCGGCCCTATCCGCGGGCTTCACCAGGAATGGGTACCAAATCGCTGCAGCGACGTCAGACACCGTCTCCGGGCTGAACTTGTCCGAAACGATACGTGCGTCATGACCACCCTCTAGGAGCCTAATTCCTGAAGAAAGCCCAGACACTCCTGCCCCTACTATAGTGCAGCGCATGATCCGATACAAGTTTGGCTTATGATTAAACTCCAGAAAAAGACTCCAACAATCTTCAGTCAATTTATTCAGTTAGGACCCCTTTCCGAGGGTATGCCTAAGGTCAGGCGTCCGAAGAAGGGTTGGGCGGTCCCCAAGCCCCGTAGGCCAAGGGTGAATAGACCCAAAGACGCAAAGAAAAGGCGACTCCCTAGGTGCCCCTCCTGTGGCCAATGGAGCATGAAGAGGGACGAATCCAGAAGTGAGACTTTCTGCACCTCATGCGGTGTAATAGCCTAATGGCAAACCCCAATATCGAACCCCTACTTCCGTGTAACGTCACAGTGATGAGGAACCGCACCGGGTGCTTCGGGCACCGCGAGTGATGGGCGATCTGAGTGGCACCGGGTGAGTTAATGGAAGACCATAGGGTGTACGTCGACGAAATTGGACGGATGTACCGAATCAAGGAACCTGTCTCCCTCAGTGAACCACCAAAGAGCCTCAGAATTGCAAGAACTAGCAAACCATGGTCCACCTACCTCAGAATGCTTGGTACTGTAATTCCCGCCTTCTTCCTGATGTACGTGCTTCTTTTCCTGGTAATTGGTTTGATCAGCCTCGAGCCTGGAATTGTCCTAATGTCAGGACTCTGCAGTGCGCCTCTTGTCTTCTTCATTTTGAGCCTGCATAAACCGCGACTCGTCCACGTTCAACTAGCCGTTCCAGATGAAATGGGTTCCGAAGCCCATGCCATATCTCCGGGGATTTCTCTCAGGACTCCTATGAAGACGAAGTTCTCACGGTTCCTGGTTAAGGACGACTCGATATTGGACGTTCCCCCGAATAGGCAACTTTGGGGTATTTTCTCAGCGGTTATCTTGGTAGGGGCATCACTGAGCGTGATGCTATATTCAGAAGTCGAGTCCTTGGAAATTATTGCTGTGCTTGCATTCATCCTGGCAGGTATACCCATCTGGTTCGTCGGATTCTCCCTCCCCGTTCTCGCATGGTGGGGGACTTCGAACAAGCTGTTAGGTCTGCCAACGAGGAGGAGGGAGGCCGAGGCTTGGCTTATGGCAGGGATGGCCTCCGCATTTCCAGCATTCATTTTCAACTCACTAGTAGCGCCCGAACTCATACCCTTCGATTCCGACTACTGGACCCAGTTCTCACTTCTGGCAGTAGGAGCACCCCTCTGTGAGGAGATTTTCAAAGCCATGGCAGTTGCCCTTTTTCTTCCCTATATCAAAGGACCCAAGCACGGATTCCAGGTTGGTTTCACAGTGGGGTTGGGCTTCGCATTGATTGAGAACTTCCAGTACATCGGATTCTCACTACTAGGGGGTCCTGTCGGATTGAGTTTCACAATCTTGGTCAGAGGGATAGGATCAATCCCTGGACATGCGGTTTGGACAGGAATTTCTGGAATTGCCATCGGTTGGATGGCTACTGACAAGGAACTCAAGGCAAAGCTGTCATGGAAGGCCCGATCAATGGCAATTTCTGCAATTGACATCGCCGAGGGAATCGGCATCGATACCGATGGGGACGGGGACCTATCGGGCTTCGATGGCCCCCGTCCCACCATGGACGAGGCCGTTACCCGTGCATCCAAAGAAACAGACGAAAGCAAGCCATGGATGATCCTTGGGGAGGAAGCACCTGAGGGCAATCAAACCGACTCGGAATTAGGGGCCGACGACTTCTCTCTAACCTACGAGGAGAAACGGATCTACCAAAACAAACCCGGCTTCCAAACTCCACGAGGGTTGGCACCAGCATTGGCACTCTCCATAGCCGGTCACTCGTTCTGGAATGGTAGCTCCTTCCTGTCCCTCTCCGCTGCTGAGTTGCTTGGGCTGGGGGAGTTGGGATCCACTTTGGCAGTATTCTCATGGATAATATTCCTGATTTTCTCTGTCCTCTTCGTAGCCCGAGGCGTAATCAGGGGCGTAAACTCCCTTGAGTAGGCTAATCACAGTAAAATTCATCCCCGCCCCACAACTGTTCCGAATCTTTCATGACCGCAGTTGAGAACGACAACCTGTCAATATGGTGGAACTTGGTGACGATCTGACAATCTCGCTCGCATTGGTTTCGGGACTCCTGCTAATATCGATGACGAAAGATCTCCTAGACAGAGGCGGACTACTGGCGGCCTTGGTTGTGGGGCTGACGATTTCGCTACTTGGTCATTGGACGTGGCTCGTGGTCCTAATGACGTTCCTAATTGTCGGCTCACTAGCAACCAAATGGAGATTTGAGGAGAAGGCAAAGATTTCCGCCGAGGAAGCCAACGATGGAGTCAGAGGCTGGAAGAACGTACTGGCAAACGGCGGGATGGCCAGCATTGTCGCAATTGGGAATTTCTTCATCGGTGGCCACGAATGGGCATATTTCCTACTCTGCTCAGCAGTTTCCGTTGCAGCATCTGATACTCTTGCCTCTGAAATTGGAAGCCTAGATCCTCGAACGCGAATTATCACAACATTGGAGGCAGTTCCAGCAGGAACGAACGGGGGGATGTCTCCAACCGGTACGCTTGCTGCATTTTACGGGGCATTACTCATTGCCGTGGTATCCTCGATCCTCGGTGCAATTAACGGCGATCAAACACCACTGGCAATCTTCTTCCCGGCAGTGATAATGTTTGGCTGGATTGGATGCCAGGTCGACTCGATCCTCGGAGCAATTCTCGAGAATCGAGGATTTCTGGGGAAACACAGTGTTAACTTCATTTCCACACTTTCCGGGTCCCTGATGGCGCTATTCGTAGCTACGAGGCTACTGTAACACGGAGACGAAGGATTGAACATTCAGTTTGAGGCAGAATCTAATGATGGAAAAGATGCATTCGGGCAGGACCCCGCTCCTAGTATGTACCGCCCTAGTGGTGACGCTGATGGCTTCTTCCTCCGGAATTGCCCAGAATCAAGAAGCCTACGAGGGCCCTGGAATCGACTTCGAGTATCCCGAACAACACATGTTGTTCCTAAAGGGAGTGGAGGAAAACCACTTCCTGGACAGAAACTGGACAACGGTCACCGGCCTCCCATCCGGCAGTGCATCGTTTTCCAAGACCAGCTCATTCACACTACCCACTATCGTGAACGCCTTTTCCTCCCCTACCCAAGAGCCATTCAACTTCGAAGGCAACATTTCCGTCAGGCTGTTCGCCTCCCTCGAGTCGGCTAGCGACATATGCTCCATATCCGACCTCCCGTTGGGTGGCCCTTTGGGATCCGAGACGCAGTTCTCCGTCTCCCTAACCATGGGAGGGGTATCCGCCATTTCTAACGCCTACACGGAACCAATCGTGATGAATAAGGATCGGACTGATCCTCACGTGTTTGAGGTAAGGGCGGAAAATGTGAATATATCCATGAATTCAGGCGAGGAGATTCGATTATCCATCCAGGTCAGGCACGAATGCGCGGTCTCCGGAACCCTGTGGTGGGGGACTTACGATGCCAGGACCGGGATAGTATTCGACGGCCACATTGTCGAGACAGAGTTGGACGTAATAGTCGATCAGAATCGTATGGCGAGGATAGAGTTCACCCCCTTCTCCCCATGGGGTGCAACAGATTTCTCCGCCCAGTCCATCGAGCTTGTCGGACCGATGCCATGGGGGGAAATGAGGCATGGTAAGCACTACGAAGATACTTGGGTAGACCACTTTGAGCTGCCGGATGGTTTTTCCAAGGGCGAAGGGAACAGAACCGTGCTCAATTGGATCACAGACCAACCCCTAGTTCCTGGAGATTACATGCTTGACGCGTGCTTGGTACTCTCAGATCAAGACCCCGGGGAGACTTGCCATTCATGGGTGCTCTTGAGATTCAGCGTCCCAGCCGACGAACCCCCAATTCTCGGCTCGGCGGCAGCTGCTGCAATCGTATTCATGGGGACGTTAGCATGGGTGGGGGCCTCGCTGAGGGGGGGACAACTGCCATTGCCCGCCTACGGGGCGATTCTTCTCCTGGCCCTGGCATCATCCGTTACCGCACTCAGCCTTCCGGATATAGACTCGGAGAACTATAGGGAAGGAGGGGCGGCACCGAATTTCATCCTCCTTTCACATGACCCAGATACGGGGGCTGGATCACTGTCAGACCTTTTGGACGACTCAGACGTGGCTGTCATCGGGCTGTTCACACCGGGTTCGCCGAACGCCAAGAGGCAGATGGTTGACTTCGAGTCGGCAGAGAAGGTTCTTGCCATCGACGGCCTTTCCGCGTCCTTCGCGCAGATAGCAACTGGAGAGGATGTGAAGGCGTACAATTTGGATGACTTTTCAGAGGAGGTAAATGGGTCGTGGCCCCTGCTGCTCGATGACGGCACCGTTGGAAATTCGCTACCCAGCGGCCCTACAGATTCTGTTTTCGTCATTGACTCGGCCGGATTCATCGGCGCTTGGTCGCCTGGCTCCATGTCCCCTTCTGATATACAATCGGCTTCCGAGGACGCTTCATTCGGCTCAGGAAAATCACCTCTTGTTTTACTCTCAATGGCTGCAGGCCTCTCGCTTCTGCCTTTGCTTGTCCTATCCATGCCCAGTGAGAGGAATTACGAGGCCCCCGAAGAGGCACTGATTCCGGGTGTCGGAATTTTCATGACAATGTGGGCCTCATCCTCAGGATTCTTGGCATGGGCCGTCCCAGTCGCAATCCTCTCATCATCTGGGCTTGGATCCCATTGGACCGTCATCGAGATAATTTTGTCCATTGTTCTGGTTTATCATGGCGTTTCGATGCTGACTAGGGGCAGGGTTTTCGAAATCGAGCACTTGTCTCGCTTCCTCCATTCCAGGATGGATCAGAAATACAGGGACTGGAGGGAGAACAAGAGATTCTCTGAAGACGTATACCTCGGACTCTGGCTTGCTTGGCTTGCTTGGCTCATCGACCCCTCAATGATCGCACAAGGAGTGGGATCTATGGCCAGGTCGGGACTTCTGGGTGCATCCCTCTCGCCATTGATGCTGATCGGTTTCGGATTATCGGCAGGATTGGTAGTCGCGATATTGCGCACAATCCCTCTTTTGCTCGGGAAGTATGCCTCGATTATCGGCTTGCTCAGCGTCGGCGTGCGCCCTAGGGCATGGGGCGTCTCTATCGTAATAATGGGACTATGGACGCTAATTAGCATCTCAATGGGCCCCCTCGCGTCTTCATTCTGACAAAATCCTCGACCGAGAGCATCATAAGCCGGAAACCGTTCTCTGAATCACCCTTGGGGGTATAGTATAACCTGGTAGTACCGCGGGCTCCAGTTGCACGGGAATGACGACGAGGAGGTATTCTGATGGCTTTGATGACCAACTGGAGCACCGACCCGTCGCAAACCGAGAGCGTGCGCGAGCCGGGTGCACGCTAAGCGGAAGAAACCCGCTGATCTGGGTTCAAATCCCAGTGCCCCCACCACAACAGATGACTCAGCGAATAGCCTACCAGTCTCACCAAACTAGGTTGGGTTGAATAGAAGCCGGTGCTCGCAAGGGTACGATGGACAGACGTCTGCTCGCTCTAGCAATGGTGGTTCTGCTGATGTCCCCGCTGTCCGGGAGCATAGCGGCCTCCAACGCCGCATCCTATGCGGGAGGAATGGATCTGGGAGAGGCACAGATAGTCGAGCCGGGCCATCGCACCTCAGTCCCGGAGCAATCAGATATCTGGTGGGACCCTCAAGCCGAATGGTGGGATTTTACCACGTTGGACATGGACAGGAACGGAATCCACGACTCCATACAGGACGCGGTCGGAATGGTGAACGTTGGACTCTCATTCACCAGGGAAGTAACAGACTCCGACAAAAAGAGACTGCTCTCTATGGGCTTTGAGATCCGACAGGAATTGCCGGTCGTTGATGCCGTCCTTCTGGGGGGCATTGACGCGAGCAAGGCCTGGTCACTTGCGCAACTAGACGGAGTTGCCATGGTGGAGAGGTACGGATCGCTCGTGTTCTACGGGGACGTCCAGACTCCGGCTGTCAAGGCCAGTAACTCGTCCGACTACCCTATCGGGGCATGGGACCTAGGGGTGTCCGGGCAGGGAATCAATATCGCCATGGTGGACACTGGGGTGGATAACGAGCACCCGGGCCTCGTGGGCAAGTTCGTCGCCGGCTACGACGCCGTATGCTAC
>PBNI01000022.1 GCA_002723045.1 Methanobacteriota archaeon
ACTCTGAAGAATGCAGCTAGATGCCACCAGTAGTTGCCGTTGATGGTCATGCTGACCGAGGTGCTCGGGGCGCATAGGTCGAAACCGTCGAACAGGCGGTCCATCTCGTCCACCGTGCTGATGCTGACGCCGGACTCGCAAACCTTTCCGAAAATGTCGAGCCTCTCCTGCGGATCGTTGCCGTACAGGCTGGGGGAGTCGAAGGCCACTGAGAGCCTGTTGAATGGCTGGTCCTTTGACAGGAAGTGGTAGCGCTTGTTCGTCCTCTCCGCGCTACCCTCTCCTGCGAACATCCTGACCGGTAGCTCGTCCTGCCTCCTGAATGGGAAGACGCCTCCCGTGTAGGGGAATGATCCGGGGGCGTTCTCCTTGCGGATCCATAACAGCCTGTCACCCCAGTCCTCAGTGGTTGGCAGCGCGACCCTTGGGACCTTGGTTCCGGATAGGGTCTCGTGCGTCGTCTTGACTGGGATTTCCTTCCCTCTGACGGAATAGCTGGCCTGGCCGGAGCGATACGCGTCCGCCATGGAATCGAAATCTGCCAGAGACGCCCATGCTTCTTCTGGTATCGATTCGCGGATCTCTTTCGCCTTGCCTATGAGGTCCTGGCTGGCGTCCTGCTTGCCTGATGATTCCAGAATTTTCGCCGATGCCTCTAGCTGTTGAACCTGACGGATGGATCTTGCGACTTCTTCAGACCTCTTGTGGTATTCCCTGATGGTTGAGGCTACCTCGGCTAGGTAACCCTGCCTCTCTGGGGGCATCGGGGTGTCTCGATTGGGGAGTCCGTCTGGGCCCAGACGGGGTTCACTGGCGGAGAATTCGGTTCCGAACCTCTCGTTCAGTAGGTTGGCCATCATCTCCCAGAGGCGATCCACACCCGCATCGGCGAACTGGCTGGCGATTGTGGGGACTACTGGCATTGACTCTGGGCTCTCGTCGAAGGCCTCCCGATTCCTCAGGAACTGCTTGCGAATCTCGGTCAGAGCATCCTCGGCCCCGGGCCTGTCAAACTTGTTCAGTACCACTATGTCTGCGAAGTCGAGGGCTGCTAGTTTCTCCAGTTGGCTCGGTGCTCCGTACTCTCTGGTTGTGACGTAGATGGAGGTGTCTGCGACCTCTGTTATTGCATCGTTACCTTGGCCTATCCCACTGGTCTCGACGAGGACCAGGTCGAAGCCGACCGCCTGGCAGACTTCGACCGCGCGATCAACGCAATCTGCTATCTCCCGACCGCTTGCTCTGCTAGCAAATGAGCGCATGAACAGATTTGGATCGGATAGGGAGTTCATCCTGATTCGGTCACCTAGCAGGGCACCTCCGGTCTTCTTCCTAGTAGGGTCGGTGGCTAGTAGTGCCACCCGGGCATCCGGGTTGTCCCTGCGAATCCTTAGCATCACCTCATCCATGAGGCTCGACTTGCCCGCGCCCCCCGTACCTGTGATCCCTACAACGGGGCACTCCGAATCCTTGTCCCTAGATCTGGCCTTTGAGAGGGAATTGTAGAATTGATCGGTGTCGGAGTTCTCGGCCATCGTCAGTAGCATGGACACCGAACCATGGTCATCTGCATCAACCGGACCCGAAATGGAGTCGAACCTGGCTTCCTCTAGGAGATCTGTCTCTGATGCCTTTTCCATTGCATCCCGTACCATGCCCACTAATCCCAGATCCCTGCCATCGTCAGTCGAATATATCCGAGAAATTCCCTTGTCTGCGAGATGCTCGATCTCATGTGGCAGGATGGTCCCTCCGCCCCCTCCGAACAAGAAAACGTGACTGAAACCATTCTCATCCAGAATCTCCTTCGTGTGGGTGAACATCTCGACTGCCCCCCCTTGGTATGATGTGATAGCTATCGCATGGGCATCCTCCTGGATGGCTGCTCTTGCGACCTCGTCGGCACCCCTGTCATGCCCGAGGTGTATCACCTCGCAACCTTGACTCTGGAGAATCCTGCGGAAGATTCCGATTGCTGCGTCATGTCCATCGAAAATCGCTGCTGCAGTAATGACTCGTATGGGCATTTTCCCATCTGAGGCCACGATTGGAGTATCGCTTGTGCTACTGCCCGAGCTGCTTTCCACGCCATGCCGAAAACATGACTCCACAAGAATGCGTTGACTCAGTAAAATGGCTTCTTGGGCATTTCCGGGGCATGATTCAAGACCGGGATTGATTTCCGTAAAGAAGTGGACGAGAAGCCTGAATCGATAGAGATCTCACCTGGAGATAGTGAGAACCCATGGGAGCAGCCTTCGGATAACGCTGCTTCGGGAGGGGCCCTTCTCAGTGGGAATGTAGCTTCTTTCGGAGGCCAGGAGGGGGACTCCCCATATTGGGAGGGTGCTAATGAAGCGAGCAAAGGGCCATCCAATGGAGCCTGGTTCGCCATTGGCTTGATTTTGGTCCCAATTGCTTTGTGGATCGCAAACGTAATTCTCTTCAATATAGGTGATGCGACAGGTGCAGATGAAGAGTTTTTCATCATCCTACAATTCATCCTATATCCTGCAACACTAATTGGAGGGGTAGTATGGGGCTTTACGAAAGGAAACAAGTACTTCGCATGGGGGGTTCTGACATCATTAGTTGCAGTCCCAGTAGCACTTTTCGCTGCCCTGATTGTCTTTCTGATTGTGGCCTTTGGCCTCTAAAACAAGTTCCCATTCACTAGGATGTAAGCGAAGAATAGCATGACAACCCCCATGGCACCGTCGATTAAGTGGGCCTTCGACCTCAGCGTCTCGGCCCTACCGCCGGAAGTCAGGACTGTGGCCACCGTCACATACCATGCCCCGTCGATTACCATCCCCAGTAGCCCCATGCCGAGGAGCGTCTCGATCGAGGAGTCGACTTCTATGAATGGGGCGTATAGGGCCAGCATCCATGCCATGATCTTGGGGTTGAGGAGCGCAATCGAGAAGCCTTGGACGAATCCAGCCCTGTCGGAGGGCCCGTGAGCGTAGTCGGAATCGGTCTCCTGTCTCGGCCCGGCCATCGCGTGACGCAGGAAGGTAGTGCCCAGCCACAGTAGTATCAGAACCCCTCCCACTCGAAGGAAGGTCTCGACGTCCTCGTTGGCCGAAAGTGCGGTTGCTATCCCGAGAGCCGCTAGGAAGGCGTAGATGCCGAATCCGATTCCATGGCCTATCCCTGTGGCGATTCCCTGGCTGCGGCCACCCGACATCGTGTTCCTGAGGACCACTGCGAGGGATGGTCCGGGGCTCATCGCCCCCAGCGTGAAAACCGTGGCTAGGGCGACCCAGGCGCTAGGTTCCATTGCCTCACCGACTAGGCGCCTGAGTACATGGCCTCGATCTCGTCGGCCCAGTTCTCCCTGATCTGGATCCTGCGGATCTTCAGGGTTGGCGTCATCTCGCCGTGATCGACGCTGAGGTCCCTAGGCAGTATTGTGAACTTCTTCAGCTGCTCGGGGTTGGAGAACTGCCCGTTCAGCCTATCGACGTGCTCCTGGATCTCGGCGTATATCTCAGGGCTTTCGGTGTAATCGCTCAGATCGTGTCCAAACTCCTTCAGCTTCGCCAGCTGCTCATTCGGGTCCTTGGGCACCCTTGCCCCGTCCATCCCGTGCTTGTCCCTGAGTATCACGCTGACGTCCAGGGTGAATAGGGCGCTGCAGTACTTCCTGTTGTCTCCGATTAGCATGCACTGGGAAACTAGTGGGATTGACTTCATCGTCTCCTCTATCACGAGTGGTGCGATGTTCTTGCCGGCTGAGCTAACGTATATCTCCTTGATCCGACCTGTGATGCTGACGTATCCCTCGGAGTCCTCCCTCCCTAGGTCGCCGGACTTGAGCCATCCGTCTTCGGTCATCGTCTCTGCAGTGGCCTCAGGGTTGTTGTAGTAGCCCTTCATGATGTGTCGGCCGCGGAATTGTATCTCCCCGTCCCCCTTCTCGTTGGGGTTGTGAATCCTAAGCTCGCCTACGAAGGGCTTACCGACGGTTCCTATCTTGTTGTTTCCTGTGAATCCGATCGTCGCCCCGGCCGTGGTCTCGGTCATTCCGTAACCCTCGAAGAGGGGGATGTCCAACTTGTGGAAGAGGTGCAGGATGTCGGGGTTGATTGGGGCCGCTCCTGTGATGGCGTACTTCAGATTGGAGAAGCCGATCTTCTGCTTGGCCTTCTTCCTGACTATCCCCTTGAGTATCGGCAGGCTCAGCCACTTGACCTTGCTGCCGAGGCCGGCGACCAGGTTCGAGTAGACCTTCTCGTAGATACGAGGGACTCCGATGAATAGTGACGGTTCGACCTCCTTGGCGTAGTCTATGGACTCCAGCGGGTTGCTGACGACTCTCATGTGCATTGCGTCCCTCACCCAGATGTGGTTGTCTGCTAGTTGGCCGAAGACGTGCGCGCATGGCAGCCATGAGACGTAGCCGTCGCCCTGGTTGAACTTGGCTATGGCTGAGACTCCTGCGATCTCCGCCTCGAAGTTATCGTGAGTTAGCTCTACTCCCTTCGGATTGCCGGTCGTTCCTGATGTGTAGATCAGAGATGCGGTGTCGTCCGGATTTATGCTTGAAAGCCTCTCCAGAACAACTGAGTCCTCGACTTTCTTACCCGCGGAGACGAAATCGAGCCACGACACTGCCTTCGGGTGGTCTGGCATGTCTACACCGTCCATCACGACCACATGCTCTACCTTGTCGAGGGATGCTAGTGCTCCGTGCAGCCTGTGGGTGCACATCTTGTCAGTATCTCCGCCATCCATCGGGTTGTTTCCGACGAATACGACCTTGGAGTCCGAGTTCCCAACTACCCACTCTACCTCCTCTGTTGAGCATGTGTGGTAGACGCCGACGGCTGCTCCGTTGCACATGTTGGCCGCTGAGTATGCTGCGTACCACTCCTTCCTGTTGTATGAGTAGATGCTGAGCTTGTCGCCCTTCTCGAATCCATGCGCGATCAGTGCCTTAGAGAGGTCCATAACGTCGTCTAGGAACTCGGACCAAGACGTGGCGTCCCAGTTGCCGTTTTTGTCCTTGGAGGAGATTGCGGCCTCGTCTGGGTAATTTTCCGCGTTATCAATCAGGTATTGGGGTGTGGTCTTCGCTGACATGGCTTTTGACACTGCATCCGGAAACTTAACTGTTGTCTAGGTAATCAAGTGTTGCAAAAACAACCTTCAGGGAAGCACGGCGCTAACGTTACGCCTCCAATCCTCTCCTCCGTTGCGATTGGCCAGAGGTGATGCTGGGGACGGGTGCCAGCATGTCCTAACCCTGACTCCCATCCCAACAAGTGCTACGTTAGCCCTCTTCTCAGCATACTTCCCTATTCCAATAACCTGCTCGGAACCCAATGCTATGACGGCCTCCCTGAGGTGCTGGTCGCATCTGTCTAGCAAGTCTCGCACAACCGGTCCACTGACGTTGTTTGGGGTGACGTTGGTACCTCTCGGGCCATCAAGGATCATCAGCGGGCAGTGGTTGACGATGAAGACGTTCTGAAAAATCTGTTCGGCCGTGCCATACCTGTCCTGAAGAAGCCCCCATAGTCTAGTTCCGGAGACCTCCTCCTTTGGATGTTTGAGACCGTTTACTGGTCTTTTTGGATGAGATGTTGCCGGCTCCCTTACATCGATACCGGAAATACCCAGCAAGTCTCTGACGACGGAGGTTGCAGCGAATGGGATGCCCATCTGACCCATCCCATGTGGCCCTGGATTCATCCCCATGAGGATTGTCTTGGCTCCGCCTCCCCCTGAAACACGGATGAATTCCTCATGGATATCCCAAGCATACATCAGAGGGTTGTACACGCAGTCAGCGACTCCCTCGGATTCCATTCTGCGAGCCAATTCTTCCGCATCATCTCTCAACCCTGCTGCTGCACGTGACAGTGCTGCGATTGCGTCCGACATCTATTGCTTCACATCCCCCAGCAAGGCACAAGAAACATCCCTGAGTTCTTGGGGAGCGATGGGGAAAACCGTCTGTGGCGTCCCTCCTGCACCCCAAACCAGATCGTATTGCATTAGGTCCTCGTCCATCAGGACGGTTACGGGACTCATGTGTCCGAATGGGGGGACCCCCCCAATAGCATATCCAGTACTTTTCTGGACATATTCGGGACTGGCCATTCCGGGCTTGAAGCCCAGAATTCGCTTCAATTTCCTCTTCCTCTCGACCCTGTTTGAACCGGATGTTATGACTACCACCGCTCCTTCGGGGCCTTCGAAGACGATTGACTTGGCTATGTGTGCGACCTCACATCCCAACTGATCCGCAGCGTCCTGAGACGTTCTGGTGCCCTCCTCATACTTCCTAGGAGACGGATTGAATCCTATTTTCTCGCATTGCGAGAGCCATAGTTCGTGACCATCCATGGAATTCGCCCGAAGTAACACGACTTATGGGTTGGGGATAGTTAAACTTGGGTTGGAAAGGCTAGACAGTGTAACTTTCATTGCTCTGGGGTTATCGGAGTGGCCATGGAATGGCCGTTCGGACCTTACGAGACGGTGATGGGAGCAATCCTACTGATGACAATCCCACTGCAGAGACTGCTGACTAGGGACGAGCCAGAGATGAGGGTCCCCCTATCGGAACTACTCAGGGAAATCAGAGAAAAGGGGTACAAGTGGCACATTTCGATATTCGTGGTTATGTACGGGTTCAAGGCATTCATCGATCAGCACAATGAGGCAATCAAGCCCAGGGTTGGTGGATTCACCCACTATGTCCATGGGCTCGAGGGAGGGTTCACACTATGGGTTCAAGAGGCATTTAGAAATGAGGTGCTTAGTGATGTTCTTTCTTTCCACTACCTCTTCGTCTACCTGTTCCTAATTTGGTTCAGTCCGATGTATTACATCCTCTGCAGAGACGAGGCTATGGCCGACAAGGCGGTTCTCAACTACTTCATTGCCTACGTTCTAGCAGTCCCCCTCTACCTATTCTTCAATGTTGAAGTGACTTCCTCATTCCTACCAGGGATGGACGCCCTGTTGTACCACAGATCGTGGAATCTATTCTTCTTCACCGAAGCTGACCCACTGGACAATGGTTTCCCGAGCCTGCATATTGGAATCCCACTTGGGCTGCTGGCGATCAACAGGCTCCATGTTAGGGATTTGGGGGTAGAAATGAGGGAATGGCGCCATAGGGAGTTCGACCTCTTTGTGGCGGCTAATGTCCCAATCTACCTTTTCAGCATCCAGTACCTGGGCATCCATTGGATATCAGACGTAGTTCCTGGAGCGATTCTTGCGATAATCTGTGCTCTTTTCGCGCATAGTATGCAACCAAAACTGAGGTCACTGAGGGAAAATGGGTTGTCTTCCTTACTCCCTGCTAGGAAAGTAGCATACACCTCGGTCGCGTTCTCCTTGATCGGGACATTGATTCTGCTTGCAGTGGTAGTCGATGGCCCGGGAACTGATGAGGATACTCCGACAATGAGGGTCGGACCGGGAGATGTGAATCTCGATGTCATCGAGGTCCACAGCCTCTGGCATCCAGCGGACGTAGAGATCAAGAACGTCGGGGATGAGGCCGTGGAGGTCCTCATAATCCACAGAGACGCAGTAGAGGAGCATGCCAATGGTGGTGTGATAGACTGGGGATCGCTTGCAGATGGTGACGTTCGCTTACTAGAACCGGGTGATTCACTGGACGAACAGGTAGAGACGCCTTCGGTTTATGACGGGCATTTCGTATTGGTCACCAATCAAGGAAATTCTGGTGTCGGAGAGGTGAGGATTACCATCGAGTACGTCGACGGTAGCCTACTGTGGTCTGCGATATTCTCCTCCATCCCTTCCTTCGCAATTACTGGATTAGTCATAGGAAGGCTGTATTTCTCAGAGGACGAAGTGCGCGAAAAGATCACCAATGAATAGCCCGGATACTGCCCCGAGGCCTAGCCATGTTCCGATTCTGAAAGGCGGGTAATTGTGCCTCCAGACGTACATCGACTGGAAAATCCAGGAGAGGATCACTACGATGAACCAGACGAAGAGGAAAAGCTGTGGGATTAAGGCTAGGAGCATTGCGACATTCGCACCTAGCACCAACTCGATTCTGCCACCCGCTGGCTTAGGAGCGAAATACAACAACGGGCTTAGAATCATGAGACCCAAGAATGGGGCTGGCAGGGTCCAACCCCATAGCCTCGGTATCCAATCGAAGATATGAGGCATGCAAGCAGAGAAGAAACCGACCAGACTTGGGGCAACTACTGGCCAAAGAGGGGGGTCGTCCCACTTCATGTAGAGACGTGCCAATGACCCCCCATGAAGTCTACTGGACGGGCCGGAAGGTTTTCTTTGGATTTCACGACCTCGCAGCATCATGGCGAAGGGAGAGATTGTGCTTGGTTGTCTCGCACCGCACCCGCCACATGTTGTGTATGCCGAGAATCCGGAACAGAACGAGGCTTTCTCAGAGGGTGGGTGGGAGACTCTCAGATGGGGATACAACAGACTGGCGAGGAAATTGAAAACGATTGACTACGATGCGATGGTGATATTCACGCCCCATTGGCAGACATACATCGGGACCCATTTCCTTGGGCTGCCAGAATTCAAGTCCAAGTCAGTGGACCCGGTTTTCCCGAACATCTTCCGATTCAACTACGACATTTCAGTCGATGTTGAGTTGGCAGAGAAGATGTGCGCAGTCGCCGGTGAGACGGGGATTATCACCAAGATGATGCGAAATCCGGACTTCAGGATCGACTACGGCACGATCACATCGTGCCATATGCTGAATCCAGAATGGGACAAGCCTCTCGTCACCATTAGCAGCAATAGGAACGCGCACTACTACTCTCCCGAGGTGATGAACGAACAGGCGGGTGCTTTGGGCAAAGCATGTGCTAAGGCGATTGAAGATAGCGGGAAGAAGGTGGTTCTAATCAGCAGTCACAGTCTTTCGCATCGGCACTTCGTGACAGAGTCTCCATTGCCCGAAGACATGAGTCGAGAGCACATATACAACCACAGCCAATACGTTTGGGACATGAAGCTCGTGGACATGATGAGAGGGGGCAAGATGAGGGAAGTTATCGACATCATGCCCGAATACACGGAGCAGACAATCGCGGAGACCGAGGCCGGTGGCCTGACGTGGATGATGTCCGCAATGGGTTATCCCGACTATCCTGCCGAGATTTACGGCTACCAGTCTGTTATCGGGACGGGGAACCTGATTGCCGCATGGGATCCCATGGAAGCCACGCGAGAGATCGTACTCTGAGGTGTTTTTTTGACTGAGCCAGATATTCTATTCGGAGTCTATTGCCCCCCCCATCCACAGCCTCTTCTCTCCCCAGAAGCAAGTGAAGGCTATGGTAAGCTCAGAGATGCATACGATACCTGCAGAAAAAGGATCGAAGACAGCGATGCAGACCTGATTCTAGTCTATTCCACGACGTGGCCGAGCATTATCGGCCATCAGATTCAAGCGCATCCGGAACCGGAGTGGGTTCACGTGGATGATGACTTCCACTACCTAGGGAGTATGCCGTACAAATTCAGGATGGACGTAGAGTTCGCCCAATCCTTCAGGGATGCTGCCGAATCCAGAGGGCTGCAATCCAGAACAGTGGCATACGATGGTTTTCCAATCGATACTGGTTCTGTGGTAGCCCTCAAACTCCTGAATCCGGAAAACAGGATTCCCGCATGCATCGTTTCGAGCAACATGTATGCGAACAGAGCAGAGACAATCGTCCTAGGAAAGTCTGCTCGTGATGCGATTCAACAGCAGGGCAAGAAAGCCGTGGTCGTAGTAGTGTCCAGCCTCTCCAACCGGATGTTCACCGAGCACATCGACCCTGCTGAAGACAGGATACACTCCGCCAAGGACGACGAGTGGAATCGGAAGATTCTCGAGTTCTTCGGAGATGGCAGGTTGGAGGACCTTAGTCAGTTGTCGAGAGAGATTCACGGACAGATTCGGGTGCAGAAGGTTGTCGCATACAAGCCGGCTTGGTGGATGTCTGCCACAATGGGGCAGCACAACAACTACACTGGCGAGGTCCTGGCTTACGAGGCCCTACATGGCTCAGGGGGAGCCGTTGTTATGCTGACACCATCATCCGAAACAGTGGGAGACAAGGAGTTCGACGAAGACGATGTTGAGCACTACCATGGAGACCGCGGGGTCTTAGACAAGGGGGCTCTTTGATGTCGGACCAAGATGAAATGACCTCAGAAGAGAAGAGGGATAGCATGGTTGAAGAAATCATTTCTGCTCCGGCGGAAGCTGTCGAGAAAATATACGACGAGATGGGCGGTTCATTGGCCAAGTCCGCTGGGCGTGCAATAGGGGCAGCAGCTGGAGTTGCGGTCGGAGGGCCCGTTGGGGGCGTAGTAGGCGCTGTAGTCGGTAGCAAGGCAGTTGGAAAGTTGACCAGCGAGGATGGCCCCTTCATAGCAGAAGGTGGGCCCTCTGCAGTGGGAGCATATCCACATCTGCAAAGAGTTGGAGATTTGGTCTTCGTTAGCGGTATGGGTCCGCGGCAACCTGGAACGAACGAGATTCCGGGCGGCCCCATTAAGGACGAGTCCGGAAACCCGCTAGAATACGATATCAAGGCCCAAACCCACGCAGTGATAGACAACATACGAGTCATTCTCGAGGAATACGGCTCCGGACTGGAGAGTGTTGTAGACGTCCTAGTCTTCCTGATCGATATGGAACGAGACTTCGAAGGTTACAACGAGGTGTATGCCGAGTACTTCTCGGAAACACTGCCTGCGAGGACCACGGTATCTGTTGATGCTTTGCCTACTTCGATTGCAATAGAGTTGAAGGTCGTCGCGAAGGCGTGATCAAGGGACTTTGTCCTCTATGTCTACTGAAGCGCACCAATCTGGTGACGAAATCGGGTTGCACCGACTGGGGGTTCCATCGGGTATCTCGACCCAGTATTCCAGCCCTTCAACCTGTGCGGGGTAATCGGTGGAAATGCTGTGAGCCCCGGATTCGAGAGCGGCGACAAGCCTGGTCGTGTCGTTGTTGTCGGCCTCTTCTCCTCCGCTGTCAGCCCTGCTCCTTACGATGTACCCCTCATTGACCAAGCGCGAAATCTCTTCCCCGTCCCCTATGGGGTCAGAGAGGGAGAAGATGGCGGCCTCGTTGCTGGTCTCTTCGGATAGGGTGAACATGCGAGCTCCGACTAGCCCCGGATGATTCTGAACATACAGGTCCCTTGACTCCCCGCGTGCCAGAAGTACGAAGATTGCCTTCCCCCTGCTGTCTTCCAGAAGTGGCCAACCGTCGGTAGTTATCGCATCCTTCAGAGATGCGCTTTCACCCCTGACGATATCGGGCGTAATTGTTTTGTTCAATGGCCAGAACTGGGCTATCTCCTGCTCGATGTCTTCCAACAGGCCGGATAGTTCCAACGTGGTTGTCACATCGGCTGCTTGCTCGGGCCAGTCCTTGGGCTCGACCCAGATGAATACCGGATGGTGTAGTGGGTTGTCGTTGGACCAACTTAGTAGGGTTGAGAGGCAACTCTCGAAAGTTGGGCAAGTGGTCCCGGAGTCGTACTGGTTGTGATAGACTCTGAGTCCTTCCCTGATGTCCCACCAGACATCAATCTCGAACTGCCTGACTCCTTGCTGGGAGGCCTGGAAGTCAAGTGGCTGGTGCGTGTACATGTACTCCCTGGTGGGAGAGATAAGTGGCTCGACGTGGTACGAGTTGTGGGTGCCTTTCATCTGGATGTGGTTGATCCTTAGTGGGTCATTCTCGGATGCCATATCCCCTTTCCCCTCGTCTGATCCTAGTCCGAGACACCCTGTTAGCGAGGCCATGGCCATCATGGCAACGACCAACGCTGACTGCTTCCTCATCCTAGACGGATTATTGGAGAAGGAGATAATCATTCTGAATGGGCTAGTGTTGATGCCCGCCTGGGCCGTGAACGTGCCCGTGAGCGAGTTCTTCTTCGGAGGCGGCCCTGACGTCTACTACCTCTACCTCGAAACGGAGTGTCTTTCCTGCCATCTGGTGGTTGAAGTCTGCCGAAACTACTTCGCCGTCGATCTCAGTGATAGTGAACTGGATTGGACCTTGATCGCTATGTGCTCCGACGACCATGCCGACTTCCAGTTCCATTCCCTCTGGGAACTGGCTCCTCTCAATCTTCTGTATGGCACTCTCGTCCCTCTCCCCATAGGCCATGTCTGGAGTTAGTGTGAACTCCCTCTTCTCGCCCACCTTTGCCCCGAGGATCTCCTGCTCGAATCCGGGAATCATCTGTCGATGTCCGACCATGAAAACCAAGGGTTCCTTACCCTCGCTGCTGTCGAATTGTACCCCGTCTACGAATGTCCCTGTATAATGCACCGTTGCTACTGTATCCTGCTCTACTGTGTCGCTCATGACTAAGGTCCAGAGGGGGCAGTATCTAACCTGTTGGGTGGGATAACCTTCAACTGGGAAGTGTTGGGCCGACAAAACATGGGGAACTACGGTCCTAAGGACCTAAGGGGGATCGTACTGACTCCCACTGAGGCTGCCTCCGATAACCTTGAGAGGAAGTTGGGGCTATTCTCTGTGGTAATAATCTCCCTCTCGGCGATGATTGGTTCTGGCTTGTTCGTACTGCCTGCTCTAGCCATGCTGGAGATGGGAGGCGGGGAGAACCCTGTTGGCGGGGTTTGGCTGGCATATCTGGTTGCAGCCTTTTTGGTCATCCCAGGTGCGGTCTCAAAATCAGAACTCTCCACTGCGATGCCCTCTTCGGGTGGATCTTACGTCTACGTAGAGAAGACCTTCGGGCCCCTTATCGGAACCATAGCCGGCTTGGGCCTATGGGCCAACTTCATGCTGAAATCTGCCTTCGCATTGATTGGATTCAAGGCTTATCTTTGGGTAATTGAAGATATAATCGGTATAGACATTAACATCGAGACGGCAGCCATATTCCTACTCTCAATTATTGTAATCATCAACATCCTAGGAGTCAAGAGGATCAAGAAAATTCAGACTCCAATCGTGATGTTCTCAGCTTTTTACTTACTCTCAGTGTGCGCTTATGCAGTTCTCACCCAAGACCTAGATTGGGGAGCGGTTTCTTCTAAGGATTCATTCGGTAGTTGGGAGGATGTCGCAGCAACCTCTGCATTCGTTTTCGTCTCTTATGCCGGTGTGACTAAGATTGCAGCAGTAGGGGGGGAGATAAAGGATCCAGGGAGAAACATGCCATATGGTATCCTGCTATCCTTGCTATTCAGTTGTCTGCTCTATGTTTCGGTGACCATGGTCATGGCAGCAGCAGTTGAGCCAAGCGAGTACATGCATGGCGATCATGGAGCGAGCGAGGACCCAATTTACATCTTCGCAGAGGCCGTTGGAGGCGAGACTGTCGGGATAATTGCGGCTATTCTGGCAGTCGTTACGATGACTTCAATGGCGCTAGCAGGGATACTTGCATCTTCCCGATTCCCTTTCGCGATGGCTAGAGACAGACTCCTCCCTGGATTCCTTGAGGATGTTCATGGAAAGTATGGGACTCCGCATTGGGCAATAATCGGCACTGGAATTGCAATGGGCCTGGCAATCACATTCCTACCTGTGCATGACGTCGCAGAACTAGCATCAGGATTCAAGATCATGATCTTCATGCTGATTAATGCCTGTGTAATTGTCCTACGGAGTTCGTCCGATTCTCATGCTTGGTATGATCCTGAATGGAAGACGCCAAGAGGGCTCTACCCCCTAGTACAGTTGTTTGGAATCTTCGGAGGCGCCGCCCTTCTGTACTTCATGGGGACAAAGTCCCTAATCGGAGCAGGTGTGGCAGTTATCCTTGGAACCATAATTTTCAGTAGTTACGGGAAGGAAAGGGTACAGTCGGTGATAACCCCCTGGGAGACAACGAAGAAAATGCTCACTGACCCCGGGGAAGTGGAGAGGCGCAGGGTTTTCGCAGCATTCCATGCAGCCGATACTGGAGAAACTGGACAGTTGGACCTTGAGGGATTCATCGGTGCGTTCAAGGCCTTGGGATACATAGTCGGAGGAGGTCCTAATATTCCAGATGATGCGATAGTGGTCCCTTCTGCCAGTAAGACTAGGCCAGACCGGTTGATTGGCGACTTATTCCATGGCGGGGATTCGGATGAAGATGGATTGATCAACATCGAGGAGTTCCTTTCTGTGGCTGAAGAAATCGAGCCAGAGGGTTGATTCTCTGGGCGTGTGATTGAAGTCTGCAACCGTACTGGGAGTGGTCCCGGGTGAGCGTTTGGTATCCAGTAGAGCGAAGAAAGTGACTACTCACGTCCTTCAAGAAATGAAGCGAACTGGAGAGAAGATTGCCATGCTAACCGCTTACGACTACTCTCTGGCCAGGTTGGTTGACGGAGCCGGGGTAGACGTCATACTGGTGGGGGACTCCGCCTCGAACGTGATGGCTGGAAACGACACGACCGTTCCCATTACCCTCGATCACATGATCTACCATGCACAGTGCGTGGTGAATGCGGTAGATAGGGCACTAGTTGTGGTGGACATGCCGTTCGGTAGCTACCAGGGAGATTCCAAACTCGCTTTGAAGAGTGCCATCAGGATCATGAAAGAATCGGGAGGCCATGCAGTCAAGATCGAGGGCGGTAAGGAGATCGTCGACTCAATCAAGAGGATCCTGACGGCAGGCATACCAGTCATGGGCCATCTTGGACTCACTCCACAGTCGATTTACAAGTTCGGAACTTACTCTGTTCGGGCCAAGGAGGAAGAGGAGGCTGAAAAGCTCCTGGAGGATGCTATGGCACTACAAGATGCTGGTTGCTTCTCCATTGTCTTCGAGAAGATCCCAGCCGATCTGGCCAAGAGGGTGAGTGAATCGCTAGAAATTCCCACGATAGGAATCGGTGCCGGAGCGGATTGCGATGGACAGGTCCTGGTACTACACGACATGCTGGGAATTACCAAGGACTTCTCCCCGAGGTTTCTACGACGCTACGCGGATTTGGGAGAGGTTGTGGATGGGGCGGTAAGGGGCTATATCGAAGACGTGAGGAAGGGAGATTTCCCCTCCGAAGAAGAGAGTTACTGATGCGGAGGAGAAATGCCCCCCAACCTTCAAGGACGCCCGCCAACGGGTAGGGTAAGGTCATCATGAGCGAGTTGTGGGTTGAGAGGCACAGACCACGTTCTGTAAGTGATATGAAAGGTCAGAAGGCAGTGGTTGACAGGCTGAAGGCCTACTCCGAGTCGCGTACATTCCCGCATCTAATGTTCGCCGGACCACCGGGAACCGGGAAGACCACAGCGGCTCTGGCTCTGACCAGAGACGTATTCGGCGAGGGCTTCAGAAGCAACCTCCTAGAGATGAATGCCAGTGACGAGAGGAAGCTAGAGTCGATCAGGACCAAGGTCAAGCAGTTTGCTCGGACCGCTCCTATGCCCGGGACCAATTTCAAGGTCATATTCCTGGATGAGGCCGATGCTCTGACTCCCGATGCCCAGGGGGCCCTGCGTAGGATAATGGAGCAGTTTGCCGAGACATGCAGGTTCATACTTTCTTGTAACTACTCATCCAAGATAGTCGAGGCGATTCAATCCCGATGCGCAGTTTTCAGGTTTAGGCCACTGAACGAGGAGAAGGTGCTGGAGAAGGTTATCGAGGTTGCCAGTAGCGAAGGAGTGGAGCTTGAGCAGGAGGCAGCACAGGCAATAGCCAAAGTCAGCCTAGGTGACCTCAGGAAGGCGATAACCTCCCTGCAAGTTGCTGCATCACTAGATTCGCACGTGACCAGGGATCTGGTCTACGAAACAACTGCTACGGCCCCTCCCGAGGAGCTACATGGTTTCTTCTTGGCCTGCAAGGAGGATGGATTCCAACCATCTAGGAGGAGGATGAGGGAGATTCTGGATAGATTCGGACTAGCAGGCACAGACCTTGTCAACCAGCTCCATCGAGAGCTGGGTGGGGTGACTTTCCTGGACGAGACGCAAAAACTCGCGGTCACCGAGGCGATGGCTGAATGCGACTTCAGAATGGTAGAGGGAGGGGGGGAGTCCCTGCAACTCGATGCCATGGCTGCAAGGATATGCGGACTTATTGGAAACTAGGAAGAGGACTGGAGTATGCTGAGGGTGTACTCCCTCTCCCACACATTGTCGCCGTCCTTCCAGGGCACCATATCTCCCTCCTCAACGAGTGTGATGTGGATCACATACTCACCGGGCCCACAGCCATCTGGACACAAGTCCCATGCCATGGAGACATCTTCCGAATGAGGTGCCACCTTGGGCCCCGAGTAATCCCCGGTTAGCGTATTCTTCCTTAGACCCCTGGCCCAGTCGTTTGGGTCGACTGAGTCGAAAGTGTCGGATGGGCCGGAGTATGCAATCTCGGAAACCAACCCATACTCGCTGACTATCGGATCCATCTGCCCCACCTTGTAAATAGTGAGATTCATCGTTGAGTTTCGTGCATCTACGTTGTCCCTTACTGCCAGTCCGAGAATAATCGGAATTGAGTCCTGTGAAATCCTGATTTCGTAGACCCTACCATCCAGATCTGTGTCAGAAATGCCCTCGCTGCTTGCTATGTCAATTGCTCCAGCTAGATGAGGAGCTGCGATGTCTGCAATTGGCGGGTTGACCAGCGCAAAGGACAAAGCGAGCCAAGTGAACAAGTATAGGAAAGAGGCTCTGACCCAGTTTCCAGTACTGAAGAGTTCGAAGAATCTGGTTGGTATGACTAGTTGATGCAGAGGCCGGATTAATGCAATCATCAGGACTGGGAGGAGCCACAGGATCTGCTGCGAGCTATCCATTCCTGGCATCATGTAGAACCTCATCAACAAAGCAACGGAGAGACCGAAGAGAATGACTAACCACATTGAGATTGCTTCAGCATTCTCTTTCTCGGCGTGAGCGGACGGGTCGAATGGCTCCAGGGGGGTTGACTTCTTGTCCCCTCCCTTCGAACCGCCTCCCTTCTTGCCGGAATAGGCGCTGGCCCTTAGAGCGGTATCGACATCGACCATGGTTGGTTCTGGCGAGAGAGGGCGACTCATCAACCCTGCGTGTGAGTGGAAATGTTGCTGTTGCATTACTGGCAATGCTCAAATGGCCTCTTCTTCCGCCTTGATGATATGCCGGGGTGGCGTAGTTGGTAGCGCGTCGGACTCATAGGGAACAGTTAGCGGAGATTTCTCTGCTGACGCGATCGATGAGCGCATCATGCCTAACCGAAAATGTCTGAGACATCCGAAGGTCGCGGGTTCAAGTCCCGCTCCCGGCACCAAATCCTGATTCAAGCGAGCCTTTGATGGACCGAGGCTCTCTGCCCGCTATCATGGACGATTGGCCAAAGCCCGGAACTCCGGTCAAACTGGTGGTGAAGACCTGGGCTGGAAAGGCAGAGCATACTGGAATCGCACTGCCCGGATCTGGGAAAGGCCTGATCACGATGAAACTGCAGAACGGCTACAACGTTTCATTCCCAGAATCGTACGTAGATTCGTTCGAGGTTCTCGATGAGATGCCGATTATCGAAGAAGAGGTTGTGGAGAGCGAGCCCCAGGACGAGTCCCTCCCCCTAGTACACCTCATCCACACAGGTGGCACGATTGCCAGCAAAGTCGACTATGCTACTGGGGCAGTCACGGCGAGATTCGATCCCCACGAGTTACTAGATGCTGTGCCGGAACTCCGTGGAATAGCACGGATTCGTGCAGTAAAACTGGGCAATATGTGGTCGGACGACCTTCGTCCAAGGCATTGGAATAGAATGCTTAAGGCCACAGAGGAAGCATTCGCAGAAGGTGCAGTCGGCTGCGTAATAACCCATGGTACCGATACGCTGCACCTCTCTGCGGCCGCTATCTCTTACGGGTGGTCGGGGCAAGGGGGGAGGCCTCCGGGAAGGATTGTCCTTACGGGTTCCCAAAGGTCCCCTGATCGAGGTTCCTCGGATGCCACTGAGAACCTAATCGCGTCTGTACAATGGGCGGCTCACGGACCCGTTCCCTCAGGGTACAGGGACTCATCGGTAGTAATCGTTCATGCAAGCTCCTCGGATGGAAGTTGTGCCATTCTTCCAGGGTGTGCCTGCAGGAAATACCAC
>PBNI01000023.1 GCA_002723045.1 Methanobacteriota archaeon
ACCACTGGCAATGAGAATCCCTCGCCACCCAGTAATCCCATGTCATCCTGTTGAAATGGTTATATTTCAACGGTTCCTTCAAACACTCGTCACACATATCAATCATGCTCGTGTGCCCCCTCCATGGATGGCTTTGAAACTAGGGCTATCGCAAAACTCACTGACGATGGCATGATTCGTAGTATCGACCACGTTACGTCCGAATGCCCCCTGTCTATTGTAGTCGATAGCGACAATCATGGCAGACATGAGCTTGGCATAACAATGAGGACCCCGGGGAATGACAGGCTCCTGGCCATTGGATTCATTTATTCAGAAGGAATTATCTCCTCCATTGATCAAATCCAAGATGTCGAAGTCAGTGAAAATCTAGTCGAGTTGAAGCTAAATGATGGATCGATGTTTGATCCAACGGAACATTGTAGGATAAGCACTGTGACATCATCTTGTGGAATATGTGGTCGTTCAAAACTATCCAGTGGACTAACTGAATTTAATGAAGAATTGGATGAGCAGATGCATATTAGATTGGAAACTGTAACAAAATGCCTTAACTCTGTGTTAGAGAAGCAAGAGGTGTTCACGAAGACCGGCGGATCGCATGCATGCGCAAGTTTCAGCACTGATGGGTCCATTGAGAGGGTTTTCGAGGATGTAGGTCGGCACAATGCGTTTGACAAGCTCGTTGGGTCTTACCTTGAAGAAGGAGGGGTGCCCCAATCTTGTTTAGGCGCATTTGTTTCGGGGAGGGCTTCATTCGAACTTGTACAGAAATCCATACGCGCTGGATTCCCGATAATGGTTGCAGTGGGTGCCCCTAGCACACTAGCTGTAGACTTGGCCAAAGAATATGGATTGACTCTAGGCTGTTTTGCTAAGAGCCATTCGATTACACTATTTAGCGGAGTCAGGCGAGTTATGGAGTAGGATTGGCTTCCTAGGATTTGTATATTTTCTCTCCTTCAAATCATTATGATAATTTGCTCCAAGGCCAGCTCCATTGACAGCCACCCATTCTGAGAACTTGATTCTGCCCAGAGGCCTCGCATCAGTAGCCATCAAACCTCGCATAAGTCCCTTGATCTCGGCTCTCGTGATTACCCTATCCTGTAAAAATAGTCCAACCAACTTCCCGAAAGACCAGCCAACAATTGGTGGGACCGGGATGATCAATCTTCTTACTCCAATTGATTTGGCTATTAGAGTGACATATTCTCTATAGGTGAAGGTCTCAGGGCCAGCAACATCCAGAACTGAATCTTCTACAGACTCGCCCTGATCGACAGCAACCCTTGCTACATCTTCGATATGAATGGGTTGGATCGGGTAATTGCCCATCCCGAAAATTCCGAAGACGGGAAACTTGCGTATTAGCCATGACATGTTATTGATTAGAACGTCCCTTTTACCACCAAAGAAGACCGTGGGCCTAAGTATGGAATAGGATAGGTTTGACTCGGTTAGAATCTTCTCTACTTCCACCTTTCCTCTGAAGTATGACCAATCAGGAGCCTTGTGCGGGTGAGCAACAGAAAAGTGCACTACTCTCTTTACTCCAGCTTCTTCGGCCGCTAAAAAAAGCCTACGGATGTTTTCAACTGCGATATCGTGAGCATAGCCACCTTTGGTATCCTTGTAGCGAACCCAATATGTGTTGTAAAGCACATCTGCATCCTTCAAGGAGGTAACCAATGATTCATGATTAGTGAAATCAATCGGCAGGACTTCGACCCTTCCCTGAAATGGATCATCTCTCCCCTTAGCATTGGTCAGTGTTCTCACCCTTTTCCCCCTAGATAGCAACTCCCTTGCTATCCATCTGCCTGAATATCCAAATGCTCCCGTGACGACATGAACTGGTTCGGACATATTTGTCCACATTAGTGGATAGACATTATCTTACCCTCATTACTTTGAAATGCCCAACGCATTATTCTACCACATGAGAGTATCTCCCGATGCAACGACTCCGATGGAGGAGGGGCAGCCTCGTAAAGGGAAAACTAGCAAATCAGCAGCAGGATTACCGGCGATACTTTCCACAGTAAAGCACAGCGTCTCAAAAATGGGCGTTCTGGCCAGTGTTTCTAATTTATCCAGTGTAAACAAATTCCACGGATTTGACTGTCCGGGATGCGCATGGCCGGATCCTGATCATGATAGGACCTTTGCTGAATTCTGTGAAAATGGCGCTAAGGCAGTAGCTGACGAGGCTACCAAAAGTAGAGCCGGTCCGGAATTCTGGTCCAAATGGAGTGTATCAGAATTATCGAAGAAGCCTGATTTTTGGTTGAACCAACAGGGCAGGATCACTCATCCATTAATCCTCAGAGAGGATTGTAATTACTATGAGCAAATTTCCTGGGATGAGGCATTCAAATCAATAGCAGAGGAGTTCGCATTACTCAATTCACCAGATGAGGCGATTTTCTACACTTCTGGAAGAACTAGTAACGAGGCGGCCTATCTTTGGCAGTTACTTGCTAGGAGTCTTGGAACAAACAACCTGCCCGACTGTTCAAATATGTGTCACGAATCTTCTGGTGTCGCCCTCAAACAAAGCATAGGAATTGGCAAGGGTACCGTAAGACTTGATGATTTTGATAAGGCCGATCTGATTATTGTTGTTGGCCAAAACCCAGGTACAAATCATCCACGAATGCTTACCGCGCTTAGGGATGCTAAGAGAAATGGCGCTTCGGTTGTCAGTATTAACCCACTAATCGAGGCAGGCATGGTTAGGTTCAAACATCCACAAAATCCACTCGAGGTACTGGGTTATGGAAATGAGATTGCTGATCGCCATGTTCGTGTTAGGATTAATGGCGACCAAGCACTTTTCAGAGGCTTTGCCAAGGCAATGATGTCCAATTCTTCTGAAGATATGGAGTTCATAGACGAGTATACAGATGGTTACGAAACCTATCGTTCAGAGGTTGAAAGTAGCAATTGGGATGAGATTGCGAAGATCTGTGGCGTACGTAAATCTGAAATCAAGAGTATTGGCGAATTATTGGGGAAGTCAAAATCTACAATCTGTTGCTGGGCAATGGGGCTCACTCAGCACAAGAATTCTGTTGCTACAATACAAGAGATTGCGAATGTACTGCTGCTCGGTGGCCACATTGGCAGAGAGGGGGCGGGCCTTTGTCCTGTTAGGGGACATTCGAATGTTCAGGGAGACAGGACCGTGGGAATAAACCACAACCCGTCCGAAGAATTCCTGACTTCTTTGAATACTGAGTTTGGGATTAACGTCCCCGTGAACTCTGGACTAGATGCAGTTGAGTCCGTGAGGAAAATGAGCAAGGGGGAGGCAACGGTATTCGTTTCGATGGGGGGTAACTTCCTTTCGGCGATGTCCGATACCAAAGCTACGGCAGAGGGTTTGCTGAAATGTAGGTTGACAGTGCAGATTTCAACTAAGCCGAATAGATCTCACCTAGTTACGGGGAGAAAGTCCATCATTCTCCCATGTCTAGGTAGGACTGAGTTAGACAAAACCGGTGGGAAGGAGCAATTTGTTACTGTTGAGAATTCAATGGGAGTAGTCCATAAGTCAATTGGCAAAAGGAAACCAGCCAGTCCTCACCTACTTTCGGAGTGTGCCATTGTCGCGGGACTAGCTATTGCAATAGAGGAAGAAAAGGGCACTTATGGAATACCTTGGAATGATTTAGTTTCTGATTATGACACAATTAGAGATTGTATTGAGAGGACCATTCCGGGATTTGATGAATACAATGCAAGATGCAGGCTTGATGGTGGTTTCTACTTACCAAATCCCCCACGTGACAATCGAGTATTCAATACAGTAACCGGACTAGCGAATATTATCACCCATAAACTGCAGCCTATTGTCACTCAGGAAAAAGAGTTCGTAATGATGACGATAAGGTCGCATGATCAGTATAATACCACAATTTACAGCACAAATGACAGATACAGAGGCATTTCGAATGGAAGGAGGGTAGTAATGATGAATCGTGAGGATATGGAAACTCGCGGCTGGCAAGAATTCCAGAGGGTTTCCATTACTTCACACTTCGATGGTAGTGCGATTTACTCGGAGGGATGGACGATTGTCGAATACGACATCCCCCTCGGTAACGTAGCCACCTATTTTCCAGAGTCAAATGTGCTAATACCGCTGGATAGCGTTGCAGATTCTAGTAATACTCCGACCAGTAAGTCAGTAGTGGTTACTATTGAAACTATGAATTAGACCTTGACTGGCGTTTTGCCTGCTCACGAGAAAGTAGGCGACATCTGCTGATCTGCTTCTCGCAAAGTTCTAACTCTTGCTTTCCCAATCCCCTTTCAATAGACTGGGTGAAACACTTTATCGCGTCATCGAACATTTCTACAGCAGCATATGAAGAACCCATGTTGAATAGTGTCCGGCCAGTAACACTTTGAGGATCCATTCCTATTGCTGTATGATATGCAACGACGCTCTCAGAAAATCTTCCTGAATTGTATAATGCGTTTCCTCTACCATTCTGGGCCTTAACCTTCAGTTCGATCTCAGTAGGAGGACAACCCCCAATAGCCTTCTCAAAACTCGATAACGCCTCATCGTTCTTTCCTTCTTCCAGCAAGTTTATCCCCATGTTGTACCAACTAATTGACTCATCAATATCGCCACGTGAATCTGGTTCGGTGATGCCAGACTGCACCTCTTCTACAGCCATAATTAGGGCTTCTCCCAAATCATCTTGATTTGACTCCACATGAGCGGGTTCCGGCTTATGTTCTGACTCTATAGCCTCTGCTTTCTTGAAGCATTGATTCGCACGATCTTCGTATCCTGCAGAACGCAGTGCACCACCAAGACCGCGCCACACTTCAGGCGTATTTGGCGACTCCTCGAGGAGCCCCTTCCACAATGCAACGGCACCAGAATGGTCACCGGCTGTAGTTAGAGTTCTTGCTTCTTCGTAACTATCTGGGATAGATTCAAAATTCTGATACGCGGAATTTATTTCATTTTTACCATTCTCATCTTCTATCTGTCTAGCTTCTATGAATACTCTTTTTTGTTCGGTGGGTTCTGAATAATCTGCTATTGAAGATAGTTCATCGTCGTCAGAAATTGTTACTATGGCTGATCTGGCATATTTCGAGGCTGCCAAGGGATCACGTTCGGCGAGCAGGTATGCAAGATTTGCTACCGTTGCAGGATGATTTGGCATGATCATATCTGATTTTTCGAATGCCTCGACTGCCTTATCTAGAGAATTGGCCCTAGTGTATAGGACACCCAGGCAGTACCATGCAGTTGCATTTTCAGCATCGATTTCGAGAATGGAGAGGTAGGCTTCGATTGCCCCAGTGTCATTGCCCGACCTAGCAAGAGTAGCTGCAACCTCCATTGACTCGCCTAAACTAGTTCCCACAAATACTCCGAGAAAATTCTGGTGAATAAGTATTCTCAAAGACAATCGTGATGATGTCCTAGTACAGGATAAGATATTGAAATGAGCACATAATTGAAGACAGGGTGACGACTGTGGGCCATGTGAGTGACCCAATAGTTGTGATGGGAATTTGCGGGTCTTACGACCTAGATTCTGCCAACGGGAGGATGTTAGAGATCATTCTTGAGGAGTGCGATGGACTTGGGGCGGAGACTGTGATATGGGACCACGGAGTCAAACCATTGCCCCTGGTTGGTGCTGAAGGTAGTTGGGACGACAAAAATGTGAAGGAAT
Source organism: Methanobacteriota archaeon (assembly GCA_002723045.1). GTDB lineage: Archaea > Thermoplasmatota > Poseidoniia > Poseidoniales > Thalassarchaeaceae > UBA36. The sequence continues at coordinate 5,715 of PBNI01000023.1, forward strand.
TCCAGGAAATGGCAGTGTCTGCTGATGCTTTTGTTCTCTCGAGTCCGGAATATCACGGTACCATGAGCGGAGTGATGAAGAATAGTCTAGATTGGTTATATTCAAAACACACCTCAGGCAAGGTCTTCGGGCTAATATGTACTCTTGGGGGGCAGAGTAGCAACAATACGCTCAATCACATGAGGATTGCCGCCAGATGGATTCATGGTTGGGTGACTCCTGAACAAATTGCAATTCCAAATATTAAGAAGGCTTTCAATGACGATGGCTCCCTTGTCGACGAAGATATCAACGGCAGGGTGAAAGATCTTGCCGCCTCAATTGTAGAAAATACAACCAAGCTGAGGAGATAGAGTGGACATTTTTCCCACCAGGAAGGATGTTGACTGGGAAGAGTTCGAGTCGGGGAATGTAGTAATTGTGATGAACAAGGATCTGAGTTCGCTTGAAGAAAAGATAGCAAATTTTGTAGGAGCCCCAAAGACTGTCAAAAGGCCGCTAGATGAAATGAATAGCAAACTATGGCTATTGATGGATGGAAAGATGACTGTTAAGCAGATAGTTTTGGAAATGGATAGGATTTTCGCTGAGAAAATTGCCCCGTCTAACGAAAGAGTGAATCGTTCAATCGCTGATTTCGTAAATCTGGGATTGGTAAAGTTGGATCGGTTGGGTGTCGAAGGTGAATCGGAATAGCCAATTGGGTCATTCTTCCTCGACAGATGCTCGAAGCACCTCGTCCTTGTTTTCCCTGTATCTGGCAGAAAAGAAAATCATTAGAGGTATTACTAGAACTAAAAAGAAGCAGCCGATTAATGCAGAAAAGCTGTACACGGTCTCTTGGACGGGATTAAGTCTGAACTTCTCCAATTCTAAAAGTTCGTGAGAAGCGTATTCTGATTCCACTAGGATGCCTTCACTAGAGGCTATTTCCCCTTCATCCTCGATCTTAATCTTCCAAGTGACTGTCTTTTTTGATGACTGAACCAAATTTTCAGCTTCATTTTGAGCATTTATGATACTATTACTTTCGAGGTATCCCTTTCCCTTTATCGGGAGATCCAATGAGACTCTGCCACGAAGTGTCCCGCTCCCGTTCTCAAGTACAATGGAATGGCTCCTACTATATTCGCAAGTTTCAAGATATTTCGAGTAGTCAGAATCTGGTTCATTGCAAATATAACTCTGTTCCTGGAGTCCAAGACTAGGAGAATGGGACCAATTGGTACCTTCTGCCTCAACGGTTAAGATAGATCCCGGTGCAGCGTTTTCAACAGAAAAATTGACCCATGTTATGGCTGAGAATGTTGTGTAATACCATTGTGCCATACCTTCAGACTCTTGAGAAATTTCCATTAAATTATGCTCGTTTGTAGTGGTGTAAGAATAGTACTCTGAATCGACTGTATTTGAGTAAACGGCATAAGAGAGAAGGATTATCAAAGTCAATCCAGTACCGATCATGGTACGAAGCATGTTCGGATTCTTAGATAGTGAGCGCTTCACACTTTTTGGGCGTGCAAAGTAATTATTGAATGCTTGTTAGATGGATTTGTAAAGTATTCAATATGAAAAACGGGTCATCACGGTTAAATAGGCTCTGTTGGACGGCCGGGACGCACGGTGAAGCTATGACGACATACTACGACGTTCCAGCGGACCTCCTGATTGCTGGGCTGGTCGAGAAAATGGGCTCTTATGAGAAGGTGATAGCGCCCGAATGGGCATCCGAGGTCAAAACCGGCACTCATCGGGAAAGGCCCCCGGTTCAAGATGACTGGTGGCACACAAGGTCCGCCTCTATACTGAGGAAGGTGGCGATCAAAGGGCCCATAGGAACTAATCGAATTTCGCAGGAGTTTGGTGGCGCCAAGAATCGTGGTGTGAAGAAGAATAAGGCAGTTTCAGGCTCAAGAAATATATCTAGAAAGATTCTACAACAGCTAGCTGATTCTGGACTAATTGAGGACTCAATGAATTCTGCTGGAACAGTGAATCATGGAAAAATCGTCAGTTCGGTAGGACAGGCGCTACTTGACGAAGTTGCCCATTCAGTACGTGGTGCAGCTGAGGAGAAGTATCCAGGTTTGGAGAGGTACTGAGTGATAATATGGCTCGAAACAAACCCTTTGCAAAGAAGAAGCGCCTGAACAAGGTTACCAAGCAAAACAAGAGAGTACCCGTGTGGGTAGTGATGCGAACTAATAGGAAGACTAATTCTCATCCTAAGCGACATATGTGGCGTCGTTCGAAGCTACAGAGGTGAATTTATGGCAGAGGTAAAGGAACTAACAATCCCACTTAGGGCTGCTTGGAAGGTTCCCCGAACTAATAGGGCAAAGAGAGCTATGGCAGAGGTGAGGATTCATGTTTCGAGGCATATGAAGAAAACCGATGAAGAGGAAATATGGATAGACGAGTCTGTAAATCATGCCATTTGGGCCCGGGGGATGCAGAATCCCCCCCGGAAGATCAGGGTTGTATGTACTCGAGAAGAGGGTTTTCCCCTCGAAGTAAAACTACTGGAGGATTAAAATGGGCAATATCAGACCTTCATTCATCAAATCGAGGGCACTTAGATTGGTGGAAATGTATCCCGATCAATTCACAGATGACTTCGAAAACAACAAGCATCTTGTATCAGAATTCTCGGATGTTGACAACAAAAGGATGCGGAACTGGATAGCTGGTTACATCACCAGGTACAAACAGCGCAGAGTAGACTAGCGTACCACTCATCATCTATTAGCGACTCGCCTTTAGTATGGGAGAGAGACGCGAGGTAACGCTTCCAGCATATAGCGATACAGTCTGCGTGGTACTTGTCGAACCTGAGCATGATGGCAATATCGGTGCAGTAGCAAGATCGATGCTTAACTTTGGAGTTTCTGATCTGAGGGTAGTGGGCAGGGTGGGAGAGTGGTCCAATGAAGCACGAAAACGGGCGAAGAACGCACAAATTGTATTGGATGATTGTATTCTTACGGAGACTTTGGAGGAGGCAGTATCAGATTGTTCCATTGTGATTGGCACTTCAGGAAAAAGGGAAGATGGAGATAAGACTTCCATGAGGCATTTCATACTTCCAGATGAGATCCCCCAGCGTCTTTCAGGGGTCGAGGGTAGGATAGCATTAGTCTTTGGACCCGAAGGAAAGGGGCTATTGAATGATCAACTGGTTGAGTGCGACTTGCTAGTTACCATTCCGTCATGGGAGGGTTATCCGATTCTCAACCTAAGTCATGCTGTGTCGATAATCTGTTATTCGTGGCAGGTTGCCTTCGGTTCAAATATTCCTAGCGGTTCTGGCGGAAGGTTGCTGGATCCTAATTTAAGGAGGCAATTAAGATCTGAGATTAGAGGATTAGTTGAGTCATTGCCAACCAAGGATCACAAGAGAGGGGGCATAGAGGAGACGTTGAATAGAGTGATAATGAGGGGTCTTCCCAAGGATGATGAGATCCATAGAATCATTGGAGTTATTAACATGTCAAAGAGCTCACTATCCAATGATAGGGAAAACGACTCCTAAGATTCGGGATTCCAACTTGCCCATGATTTTGGCGTCTCCCTCACATGAAAGGCTCTGATTTTGAGCGAATTGCCGTAAGAGGTCTGTATGTGCGGCTCTACCTGCTCAAAGGCCCATTTCGCTAAGTTCTCGGCTGTGGGGACGAATGGAACAATCAGAGTCCTATGCTCGTCCCCCATCATAGATAGTGCATCTCTAGCTTCTTCATCTCCCTCATAGACAACAAATGCATGGTCAACAACATCATGGATATACTCATCTAGTATCCTCGAGATATCAGAGAAGTCCATCAGCATCCCCTCATCTGATGCGCCTCTCTCAATAACTACCTCTCCCTCGAGCTCAACTTCCCACCGGTACCTATGGCCGTGCATATGTCTACACTTGCTTTTGTGGTTAGGGACCCTATGCCCCGTATCAGTCTCTACCCACCTCCTAACCCTAGTTGTCATTGTCAGCCTCCAGAATGAAGTTCATACTCGCAGAATTGATGCAGTACCTCTCACCACCGGACTCTCTTGGGCCGTCATCGAATACGTGCCCAAGATGCGCATCGCATTTACTGCACCTAACCTCGACCCTCAGCATTCCGAAGGATCTATCCTCTATCCTTCTAATTCCAGCTTCTGGGTGCTCAGTATGGAATGCTGGCCAACCACATCTAGAGTGGTATTTCATCTCCGAAGTAAACAGAAGATGCCCACAACAAATGCACAGATAATCGCCCTTCCTTTCCTCCATATAGAGGAGTCCCGAGTTGCGGGGCTCAGTTCCAGCCTCCCTTGTTACGTGATACTGGACATCTGTGAGCCTGTCCCTCCACTCAGAGTCCCTATCTGGATCAAAACTAGGGAGGTTGTCGCTCATTCTGAACCACTCCCTTGACTCTCCTGTGACAGTGCGTACTCAAGTACACTTGTCCAGTCATCTACGTATTCCACTGGGTCTACCCTTCCGATGGTGTTGAATGCGAGAATTCTCTCTACGTCAGCACCCGATCTACCAGAACTACGCCCTCGTTCGTCCGGATTGTATGAAGTGTTGGTGTTTGATAATACAGTATCGAAGTCTAGACCCAGAGAATCACATGACTCAATTGCATCTACGAGGATGGTCGTCTTGTCACCAGAAATGTATGGCAGATAGAAGGATACCCTCTCACTGTACCAGTTGCCGATAGAAAAGGAGCGTTCCAGCGACTCATAGAATTCAGGCCTGCAGTCAGGGTAGATCTCGTGGTCACCGCTATGAACCCCCAATGCGATTCTAACATCGCAGTCCTCGGAAATTGATTTGCTAAGAGCGTGCCCATAAAGGATGGATGAAAATATGGCATTCCTGTTTGGCACTACCGTCTGCTTCATCTGCTCTGACTCATAGTGCCCCTCGGGAACATCTACATGTTGGCTGGTAAGGGCCGATTCTAGACTGCTCATAGCAGACTTAAGGTCAATCACGTCTTGCTCAACTTCGTATCCGTGCTGTGACAGATATGCAATATTTTCCTTAGATCTATCAATCTCAATGGAGTGCTTCTGACCGTAGTCATAGGTCAGGCAAGATACCTTGCTGCCCTCGGCTAGTAGTCTAAGTAGCAGGGAGGTGCTGTCCATGCCACCAGAAAGAGACATCACGGATCTAATCATAGTACTCCCATCCACTTGTGAGTCTGCAAACTAAGCCTCCAACCGTTACTTTCCTTCACCAGGCTCTCAACAACCTGGAAGTTCTTCCCATTCTGCTCAACGGAGTCCGTGTCCACATAGCAGGGTTGGATGAAGTGGTGTGTGAATCCCTCCTTCAATCGGTCATAAATTGCCATATCCTGTCCACAATAGACTACCTTTAACTCATCACCTGCACGCTGCTTAATTGAAACATTTGGGTAAATTTGATCCTTGGGACTAACGCAAATCCAGTCAATGATCGGGTCTACTGGAATGGTTCCATTGGTTTCGATTGATAGCGAAATCCCATGCTCCTTAAGCCTAATTCCTATAGTAGAAAGATCTTGCAAAGCCGGCTCTCCTCCTGTGAAGATTACTCTGTCGCAACCAAATCCCAGTACCTCCTCAACTATGGAATCGGTATCCATCTCCTTGAATGTCATGAAGTCGGTGTCACACCACTCGCACCTTAGGTTACAGTTCCCAAACCTGATGAAAACGTGAGGTATGCCACAGTGGAACCCCTCTCCCTGAACAGAATGAAAAATCTCGACGATTGGATATGTCTGCAGAGAATCACCCCTGAACCGATGGGCTTCTAATTAGTTGCAGCACCTCAGATCTAGCCTCTGTCTTATCGAAGAATACGCCCCTCATGGCGCTGGTTGTCATTACTGAGTTCTGCTTCTTGACACCTCGGCACTTCATGCAACCGTGCTGGGCCTCAAGTATGACTGCGCAACCAAGGGGACTCAGGTGTTCTACTATATCATTGGCAACAGATTGTGTAATTCTCTCCTGATTCTGGAGCCGCATAGAATGCATGTCCAAAAGTCTCGCTAGCTTACTAATGCCGACAATCCTTTCCACGGGAATGTAAGCGATATGCCCCCTACCTGAGAATGGTTGTAGATGATGCTCGCAGGTGCTATGGAATTCCATGTCCCTTAGCAGAACTATGCCGTCATAACCTTCAGCATTGAATGTTGAATCAAGAATCTGGCTGGCATCCTGAGAATATCCGCTGAATATCTCTTCGTATGACTTGATTACTCGCTCTGGAGTTTTTTCTAGTCCTTCTCGGAGGTCTCCCCCGCATTGTTCTATGTATCGAACTATGACATTTACAGCATTAATCGCTTCTTCTCTATCTGGAATACTCATTCGGTCACCTACCGTGCCTTGAGTCGATTTCGTCTAATTGGTCCAACATTTTCCTGCATGCAGTTCTGATTGCATCCGCTAAACTGACGAATTTCTTTGAGTCGCCCACGTGATTCTTTAGATCAGAAACGATTTCATTTGGCATGTCTAGGCTAATCTTAGGCATGTTTACGCCCAATAGGATATGAATATAATATTACTGGAGTAATACTCAGATATTACTTCCTTATTTTCTCAACCTTATCATCTAGTCCTGGATACTTATTTTCAAGAGCTATTGCCCTATCCTTGAGGCTGTTTAGTTGTATTTTGGCCTCATCTTGCGAGATTCCCTGCGAAATGAGGTTCAGTAGAAGTGATAGCCCCCCTTGGATTGTGCCTGCGTCTAGAAATGCATCGTTGGAAATCTCTCCGGTTCCCCTGAGAACCTCAAGTGTGTCTCTGATGAAGTCACGTTCTAATTCAATTGCCGTAGCAGATGATTCGTCCAGCATATCGAATTTCTGCAATGAAGTAATCATGATGGTGCGAGTTGGGTATGCTTTTTGATGATTCTCACTTGGCAGATTCTACCAATTCTATGAGGACCCCTCCGGTGGATGATGGGTGAACAAAGGCGATTCGATGCCCATCCGAGCCAATTACTGGCACTTCTGATATCATCCTGACCCCCATGCCAATCAAATCGGAAATCATTGACTCAATATCATCCACGTCTATGGCAATCTGCTGAACTCCTGGTCCCCTACGTTCAATAAATCGGCCTACTGGAGTTTCCGCAGAAAGGGGTTCCAACAATTCTATTCGTGTACTGCCCGTACCATGCAAGTACCTAATTTTGACACCTTGATCTTCGACAATCTTGTCAGCTGAAGGATTGAAGCCCAATTTCGACCATAGTTCCATTGACTCATCGAGGGATGATGTGGCTATTCCAATATGATTTACAGTTCCACCGGCCATTTAAACACCACTTGGAGCGACCCATGTTCCGAACTCTTCCCTCAAAACACTGTTGACTTCTCCTACAGTTGCCTCTGCTTTGACGGCAGCGATTATCGGTGGCATAATGTTGGACCCGTCTCTGCAGCAGAGCCTCAACTCCGACAGTGAGTCTTTCACAGACACGGGATCCCTATTTGCCTTCATCTCAATTAGTCGAGAGATCTGTGAGTTTGCCTCATCTGAATCGAGAATGAGGCCTTCAAAATCTGGCTCCGACTCATCGATATGAGAGTTGACACCAACTACAAGTTCGGTATTTCCCTCGACTCTGCGAAGATGCTCCCATGCACTTTCGTGAATCATCTTCTGTTGGAAACCAGCCTTAACGCACTCCATTGCACCTCCTAGATTCCCTATGTCATGTATTATTGAACGGGCTTTATGGATCAAAACGTCAGTGTTTTCCTCAATTGCCAAAGAGCCGCCAAGTGGATCTACGAACTCGGTAATTCCTAATTCCTCGGCTATGATCTGTTGAGTGCGTAGAGCAAGTTTTGCTGAGTCTTCTGTTGGCAGGCCCAAGGCCTCATCAAAGCTATTGGTGTGAAGTGACTGAGTTCCACCAAATACAGCAGAAAGTGCCTGATATGCCACTCTAATTGCATTATTCATCGGTTGTTGTGCTGTTAGTGTAACTCCTGATGTTTGTGTATGAAATCTCAACTGTGAAGATTTCGGATTACTGGGGGAGAACTCTTCCTCTACCAATTCGAACCACAATTGTCTTGCGGCCCTGAACTTACAAATCTCTTCGATGAAGTTATTGTGGCAGGCAAAGAAGAAAGACATCCTGGGGGCAAAATCATCAATCTTCATTCCGGCCCCAATTGCCATTCGAGAATAGAAAATTGCATTCGCTAGTGTAAGTGCAATTTCCTGTGAAGCCGTACATCCCGCTTCCCTCATATGATAGCCGCTAATTGAAATTGTATTCCATCTTGGAGCATTGCTATTACACCAAGACATCAGATCGGTAGTCAATCTAATAGAGGGTTCGGGAGGGAAGATGTAAAGCCCCCTAGAGATGTATTCCTTCAGAATATCATTCTGGACCGTGCCTGATAGATGATCAATAGGAATTCCATTTTCTTCCGCCACAGCAACATACAATGCTAGAAGAGTTGTTGCTGGTGCGTTTATGGTCATAGAAGTGGATATAGAGCCCATATCTATGTCAGAAAACAACTCCCTCATATCGTGGATTGAGTCAATAGAAACGCCGACCTTGCCGACCTCTCCAGAGGAGAGTTCGTCATCTGAGTCGAGGCCTAGTTGAGTAGGCAGATCGAACGCTATCGAGAGTCCTGTCTGACCACTATCTAGTAACTTTCTGAAACGCTTGTTTGTGTTACCGGCTGAGGAAAAACCGGCATACTGCCTCATTGTCCAAAGCCTATCCTTGTACATTCCCGGATGAATGCCCCGGCGATATGGTGGCATCCCCGGAGATTTTGGTGCTGCATCATCGCTGCTATCTAACGTTTCCACCATGTTATGCCCAGAAGGTTTCGACCCATGAACCATTCTCAGATTTCATCTTCGAACGGTATAACCGTCAACGATCTTTTCGAGCGATGTCATTTGATTGTCATCTATTATGCCCTCGTTTAGTTTTTCAGTCAAGAATTCCTTGGCTTCCTTTGTGGTTTGCCTTTCCCCTCTAGCCCAAATTGTGGCAAGTAGGATGGAACGATACTCTTCTGCAATTCCAATCTCCGATAGTAGGCCTCGCATTTCGTATTTGTACTCCATGTGCCTACTTCTATCCAGTCTACGAGCCCTATTTGCCGGTTGATAAGATGAAGTCTTATTCCTGAACTTCCTCTGTGGCTTCTTTGGGGCTTCTTTTGGTTTTTCCAGAGTTTTCTTCTGTGTTTTTGCCTCTTCTACTGCAATTGAGGCTTTGAGCAGACTATTCTGAATAATCTCTCTTGCCTTCAGACTCTTGCCCTCATCTTTCTTATCAACGGTTTTTTCCGCTGCAACGGGTTTCTTATCTAGATCGTTGTCTTTACTGGAACTATCGCCAAGAATCTGCTCCTGTAGGATACCCTCATCTTCTTTCTGTTTCGAGATAGTTTTCTGGTTTTCTAATGGAGGTGGATGTTCGACAGATTGCTCCTCAGTAGCAGGTGGCTTGATCTCATTTTCTGTAATATCTTCTATGGGATCCTGTGCTTTAGGAATTGGCACATCTACCTTTTTCTTTGCACCGGGAACGGAAGGCGGAGGGGCGATTTGGGACCTCACCTTGGGTGACTTTGTTTTAGATGAAATGGTTGTTTTAGACTTCTGAGCGGTTTGGGGGACGGACCCAAAAATATTCTTTGGGGCAGCCTTCTTCCTACGTCTCCTCTGCACCTTCTAATCAATCCTCATATTTCCGGCTAGACGGACTCTCATAAGAGTTCGTGATTATTACTGCCATACCACATCGGTGTAATCAGTTCTGAGGGAGGGGTCGATTGCACTATCAATGATCTGAGTTTCTATACCGGATTCAAGCATTCTCCGACCTAATTCTGCGATCATGGTACCATTGTCGATACAGAATGATTTCTCTGGCCAGTAGCTATGAGCACCACGTTCTTCACACATAATTTGGCTCATTTCTCTGAGCCTCTCATTACAGGCAACACCACCGCCTAGTAGTAGTTCGGACTTACCCGTGTGTGCCAATGCCCTCTCAGCAACTTCAACACATGTTGCAAACGAGTGTTCCTGAAGTGACCAACAGACTTGTTCCATAGATAATCCCTCAGAAATCTTCTGAATGGCGGATGTGAGCATTCCTGAGAATGCTAAATCCATTCCATGGACCCCATAAGGAAGAGTGGCATCATCGAGTGATTGTGGCCCCATATTCGAATGAGTCAAAGCTAGTTGTTCGATCTTCGGACCTCCGGGGAAGGGCAGACCCTGAGTTCTAGCAAACTTATCCAACATGTTTCCAATGCCGATATCCAATGTCTCACCCAGAACACGGTATCTCCCATCTGCTCTTGCTATTACCTGAGTGTTTCCTCCACTGACATACAATAGAACTGGATCTACACAACCGGTCTGATTCCTGCCAACTTCTATGTGTGCTACACAATGATTCACACCTAGAAGTGGTACAGAAAGGCGTGTTGCAAGTGTTCGGGCCACTGAAGCGCCGACACGAAGGCATGGACCTAGGCCAGGTCCTTGGCTAAATGCAACTGCAACTATGGAGTCCCATGAAAAATCTCCATTGCTAGAGAACTTATTGAGTAGTTTTGATGTTGACTCAGAGTGATGATCAGCAGCCTCACGTGGATGAATTCCCCCCTCTTCGGGCCGGAATAGAGATGAAAAGGATGGGAAGAGTTCACCTTCAGTACTGACACTACCGAAAGAGAAAGTATGGGCCGTACTCTCAATGCCTAGGATAATGCCTCCCATGAGGTTCCCAAGAGCGCGAGTTCTTTCAACTATCGGAAACTCCAGACATCATGAAGACCCTCTTGTACAACTGTGGAGAAGTTGCACACCTTTCTACGGGTGATGACGAATTCCCCCTTTCTGGAAATAGGATGTTGGATCGGGAGGCTCTGGTTTTTCCCCCTGGAATGGGCATTCTCATTGATTCCGGCAAGATCCAGAAGATTGGCCCAATGCAAGAGTTAGTTGCAGAGTTTGCTCCTTGGTACCCAGCAGAGAACGAAAATAGAGAAACAATGGTAGTCGATGTCGAAGGAAAATCAGTCATACCTGGATTTGTAGATAGCCATACACATCTGATATGGTCCGGCGATAGATCAAATGAGTTAGCAATGAGGATTTCAGGAAAGTCATACAAGGAAATTGCACAAATTGGAGGAGGTATAATGAAGACGGTCACTAGTACACGTAGTGCACCGAAAAAACAACTTGTCGATAGTGGGTTAAGAAGATTGAATTCGGCATTAAAAAATGGAACAACATCGATGGAAGCGAAGAGCGGCTATGGTTTAGATTTGGACTCTGAGGTTAAGCTTCTTGAGTCAATTTCTGAAATTGATAGATCATCTCCTTGTGATGTTCGAGCCACTTGGCTAGGTGCTCATGACTTTCCCAAGGAGATGACCAGGGGCGAGTATGTGGAGCACCTCATTAGTGAACAATTGCCGATAATTTCCGAGTTATCATTGGCGAAGTGGGTCGATGTTTTCTGTGAAGAAGGATGGTTCACAAATGAGCAGACTGAGGAAATAGTGTCTGCATCGAGATCTTTTGGCCTCGATTCTAGACTTCATGTAGACGAGTTTGTTGATAGTGGTGGTTTGCAATTAGCTTCAGAGCTAGGCTCGGTTAGTGCTGACCATGTAGCATGCTCAAATGAAGATTCGAGAATTAGTGCTGCTGAATCCGGAACAGTCCAAACATTTCTACCGGGTACTCCATATGTGCTGGGAAAAAGGCTCGATCTACCAATAAAGAAATGCATTGAGGAGGATTGGCCATTCTCATTTGCGACTGACTTCAATCCAAATTGCCCAATTACATCACTACCCATGATTGGAAGCTTGGCCACTCATAGAATGGGCATTGATCCAATTGCTGCACTTGCCGCGGTCACCAGGAATCCGGCAACGACTATGTTCCAAGATGCTGGTGACATTAGAGGGGTAATTAAGGAAGGTGCAAATGCCGACTTGAATGTACTATGGTCCTCAACAGCTGACTCATGGTGCCAAACTCCTGGTACATCTCCGGTGTGCCATACTCTGAAGAATGGTAAAATTGTAAATTCCAATAACGTGTATTGATTCTACTATTGAAAATTAACGTAATATATCAAATGAATATGATTTTTCACTGGTGGTCGGTTTTCATTAAACCAAATATGTATCGAAATGGTAGAAAAACCGTATATTTTGTTACCGATAACCTACGTTATCAGAAATTGATTTGTTTGAAAATAAGAAACATAGACGCAGTACAGCGTTTATTGAAAAATGTGGATATTTGGCTAAAAACCCCCTCCTATATGTGAAATGTTGAAGTCTTGAGTCTAGTGGAGAGACTATGTCTCCGGAATACAGTGGGTTCTGTATGAAATGCAAAACTTACGTTGCAATCAATGGTCCGAAATTGATCGTGATGAGCAATGGCAGAACGCGTGTTGCTGGAAAATGTTCCAGCCAGGGATGCGGCGGACGTATCTCCAAGATTGTTTCATAGCTTTTCAGAATGATTCTTGAGTGGAAGACAATTCGAAGGAGGGCCGGGCTCGTGGTCTAGGGGTTATGACGTCGCCTTGACATGGCGAAGATCGCAGGTTCAATTCCTGCCGAGCCCACCAATAGAATGTATTCTATTAATAGTATTATTCAAAATCGTAAGATACCCTCAGTCGCCCCTTTCCCTTGTTCTTCTTACCGAGGTACCTAACACGTGGGATTTGTGATGTGTTTGACACGTGAGTACCCGCACATGGGCATAGATCTACTCCTTCTACTTCTACAACTCGCAGATGGGTGATGGATGTAGGAATTCTATGCATGAATTTAGTGTGCCTCATTTTCTCGTGCCCCAATATCTTCTCCCTCTCCCATTCGTGTATATTCACTGGAATGTTTGACGATAGTACAGAATTTACAGTCTCGGTCAGCTCTTCTGGATTGAATAACTCCTTGTCTTCGAATAGTAAGTCGACTCTGGATTGATCTGCTCCGATTTGGTTTCCTACCGTCTCGCACCCCCACAAGTCTTCTGCTAATGCGGAAAAAATATGTTGCGCAGTGTGCATCATAGTGTGGCCGTTCCTCCTAATTATGTCAATTTCGCATGAGACCTCTTGGCCGGTTTTGAACATCTCAATCTCATCTACAGGATGAAGAATCATTTCACCCGGGAGGACCTCGTGCAATGCTGCGGATTTTCCATCGGCCAGTCTTATGTTGCCGGTATCCCCTGGTTGTCCTCCGCCTCTTGGATAGCAATGCGTTTCTTCCAAAAGTAGTGAGTCGTCTTTAGTTGCTAATACTCTAGTTGTAAAAGCGGGAGGATTAGTCCCAGGATGCCGTTGCATGTGCAATTTTTCTTGAATAATATCACCCGAAGATACTGGTTATGCCGCCATCGATGATAGCCATGGATAAATTCTCACATTCCTTTGTAAGAGATCTGTCACCATCAAGTGTGCTCACATGCTTCCTAACCCACTCTGCAACTTTGGCTACACCTGTTCCGGGTGACTCCGAAACTCCATCTAGAGCCTCTGTAGAGCAAATGAATTCATTTGCCAGAACCTGTGAAAGCAATATTGATGATTTCAGGGCCCTATATGATCCAGTAGCGCCCATGGAGGCGTGATCTTCCTTCCCCATACTGACTGGCACATTGCTTGTTGATGCAGGATTGGCCAGCAAATGAAGTTCTGCAATCACTGCAGCCGCAACATACTGAACGATCATTAGACCGCTCTCTAATCCCTCATTTTTTGCCAAGAATGCCTCCTGTCCACTCCAGTTTGGATCCATTAACTGGTTTATCCTTCTTTCAGAGATACTTGCTAATTCATGGCATGCTATAGCAATTGAATCACTGGCTAATGATAGGTTCTGACCGTGGAAATTTCCTCCGCTGATTATCTCTGCACTACCATCGTCACCGACAAATACCAATGGATTATCAGTGGCACTGTTTATCTCGATCTCTAGCATCCTTCGTACCTCTCGTAGCAAATCGATTACAGGTCCATGGACCTGTGGAGAACACCGGAAACAGTAAGCATCCTGGACCCGTTCGCAATCAACATGGGACAGCATAATTTCTGAGTTTGATACAAGTTCCGAAATTCGTGCAGCTGAAATGGATTGGCCTATCTGTGGCCTCGAGTCGTGGATTCTCCTATCGAATGGCTTATGGGAGCCCCTAATTGCCTCCAATGAGCAAGCTATTGAAGCATCTGCAGCAAATGAAAGAGTTTCCATGTTTAGAACAGTACATGTTAGGTAAGCGCACATCTGACTAGTCCCATTAATCAGTGAGAGCCCTTCCTTTGCCTGTAATTTGATTGGCCTCAAACTCGCTTCCGACAATGCAATAGCGGCATCTGTTAGATGCCACTTGCCACCCATGAATTGTTGGCATTCACCCTCGCCCATCATTCCCAGAGTCATATGTGAAAGTGGGGCAAGATCTCCTGATGCACCCAATGATCCTATTCGGGGCACTATTGGCGCAATTCTCGAATTGACCATTGAAAGAATTAGTTCAACAATCTCGGGCCTTGCGCCTGATACCCCCCTTGCTAGAGAATTTGCTCTGATTATCATCATTAGAAGAACAATCTCGGGATCCATCCTTTCTCCGATACCACAAGCGTGACTCCGAACCAAGTTCGTCTGTAGAGTCTCGAGTTCATCTTTTTCGATAATCACTGATGACAATGCTCCGAATCCAGTGTTTATTCCATAAACTACCTCATCAGAATCCACTACATTCTCAACTGCATCTCGTGAATGTTGCATCTTTTCTTTAGATAGAGCAGGGAGAAATGCAGTTGCATTACCCTTTGCTATTGCTAAGGCTGACTCTAGTGTCAGAGAATTACCATCAATTGCTATCTCTGCCATTAGTGTGGCGAGACTAGTTGGCCAAATAGAGTCATCGAGTGTCATCAAAGATGTTTTCCAGAATGTTTTCATCGACTATTTCTGGTACTGTAACCACTAGTCTGCTATCTGAATCCATAGCTCGATTGATTGCTGAAATAGCCCCACTATTCCTCGCCCAGGACCTTCGAGCAATTCCATTATTGACGTCCCACGAAATCATGGAGTCGATATTTTGCTGCGATTTTTCAGATCCATCAATCACCAGTCCAAAGCCCCCGTTAACAACTTCGCCCCATCCCACTCCGCCTCCATTGTGAAGGCTTATCCATGTTGCACCCCTGAATGAGTCTCCGACGAAATTATGAACGGCCATGTCAGCAGTGAACATCGAGCCGTCGTAAATGTTCGCAGTCTCCCTGAATGGGCTATCAGTGCCCCCCACATCATGATGGTCTCTGCCTAAAACGACCGGTGCTGAAACCAAACCACTGGAAATAGCCTTATTGAATTCACTAGCAATGGTCCTTCTCCCTACTTCATCGGCATACAAAATCCGTGCTTTGCTGCCAACTATGAGCTCATGATTTTAAGCCTCGGAAATCCATTTTATGTTATCCAAATACTGTGTTTTGATATCATCAGAGCAGTCTACAGAGAGTGTCTCTAGGACTTTTCTGGCTAAATTATCGGTCGTTTGCATATCTTCATCACTTCCAGAAGTGCAAACCCAACGGAATGGGCCAAACCCGTAGTCGAAGCACATAGGTCCCATGATGTCCTCGACATATGAGGGGTATCGGAATGATCCATCATTAGAAATGACATCGGCTCCGGCACGGCTAGATTCGAGAAGAAATGCGTTTCCATAGTCCCAAAAACGAGTCCCCCTTTCAGTTAGGGAGTTGATGGCATTTACGTGCCTCCTGAGTGAGATCTGGACTAAATGCTTGAATTGTTCTGGGTCTTTTTCTATTAAAGACAAACCATCATCGAATGGGACTCCGACTGGCATGTATCCACCTAACCAAGGATTATGCAGACTGGTTTGATCGCTAGCGAGTTCGGGAGTGATCCCACTCTCAACGAGATGCTCCAGCAAATCTACTATGTTTCCCAGATAACCAAGTGAGACGGCTTCTTCTCTCGAAATGGCCTGCTCGGCGCGATTGCATAGTTCATCCAAGTCTTCGAATAACTCCGTTAACCAACCCTGGGAATGCCTCTTGTGTGCTGGAACCGGATCAATCTCTGCGATAATGCAAACAGCACCAGCAATTACAGCAGCCTTGGCCTGGGCTCCGGACATCCCTCCTAGGCCAGACGTGACATAAAGGACGCCGCCTAGACCTTGTTCCGATGTTCTGCCGAGGTATTTTCGTGCTGCATTCAATATGGTAATCGTAGTTCCGTGGACGATTCCTTGGGGTCCTATGTAC
This sequence comes from Methanobacteriota archaeon, assembly GCA_002723045.1. Taxonomy (GTDB): domain Archaea; phylum Thermoplasmatota; class Poseidoniia; order Poseidoniales; family Thalassarchaeaceae; genus UBA36. The sequence goes on from PBNI01000023.1 coordinate 22,087, forward strand.
ATGTATGATCCTGCAGTCATCTGACCAAACTGGGAAACCCCCAAGGCACTCATTCTCTCGTAGTCTTTCTGAGAGGAGTAATTTGGTATTACCATCCCATTTGTGACCACAACCATAGGAGAATCGTTGCTTGATGGAAACAACCCCAACGGATGGCCAGAATACATTACTAATGTCTGATCTTCTCTCATCTTGCTAAGGTAGTCCATTGTGATTAGGTACTGGGCCCAATTCTGGAATACTCCCCCATTGCCTCCATATGTGATCAATTCGTGTGGGTACTGGGCAACATTGGGATCTAGATTATTTTGAATCATTAACATTATTGAGGCTGCTTTCTCACTATTGCATCGATATTCTGATATCGGCCTTGCGTACATCTCGTAATCTGGTCTGAATCTATGCATGTATATGTGGCCGAGTCTGTCTAGTTCGTCAAGAAACTCAGGAGCCAGGACATCATGCCAGACTTTGGGGAAATATCGAAGGGAGTTCTCTATTGCGAGCCGGCGTTCGGTTTTGTCTAGTACTTGGGGTCTTTTCGGGGCATGGGGGACTGAATTGTCCACTTCTCTGATAGGTGGAAGTTCTTTTGGTATTCCTCCACGGGAGTGAGCTTCGGAAACCATCACCAACCCAGCCTCTCATTCACCTTCAGGGTTATCGCCTCAGAATAGGCAGTTGATTTGTGTACGACATCGTCTATTTGCGATGCAAGCCTTTCTACGTCATCTCCTTCGATAAAATCCAGGTTTATTCTTACGTTCATTGCGGCGATTTTTACCGCTGAAAGACAAAGTTCCGAAGACGATGCTAAATCAGTTAGAGCATTTGCATTGCAAGAGACGCATAATCCCTTGAGATTGCTCAGAAGCTCCATTGCACAGGAAGCTGTAGCAAGTGGTGCTTCTGCAGCCCCAATAGTGGCGTCACGAATTGATTTCTGTCTATGTGCCTTCTGTTGATCGGTTACCCTAGGTAGGCGATAGGCAGACATTACGGAATCGAAGGCCTCCGCATCAATCTCTGCGAGACGCATTGCTTCCGCAAGACCTACTTGGGATTCGGAAATCACAGACCTGGCCACTTCATGGCCATCTGCCCATTTTTCCTTTCCCTCTGTTAGTCTAGCCACCATCATGGCAAGAGAGTGGGCATGGGCGAGAGATAAGGCGGCTACTGAGCCTCCTCCCGGAGTGGGGTCGGACGACCCAATAGAGCGTAGGACCTCATTGTATCCTTCGTTCAACTATCTGGCCCCCGATCAATTGCCCATTCGATAATGCACGATTTGGAGTCGAATTCTCCTAATCTGTCAAGCATCAGACCTGAAATTGCCTTTTGGACGATCTCTTCCTCATCCATCTCCAGATCATCGTTATGGTAGTAATTACCTGCAGATTTCATAGCGTTCAATGGGACTAGTCCAACCAACTCTCCTGCAGTCACATTAAGGCCAATTTTTCCCGCCTCGATACGAATAGCTTCAGTTACTTCATGGAGACCAGTGACATTGTAATCAAGGAGGTTCATCGAAACCTGTGCAGTAGTGGGATCGAACATCCAACCTGCTGCCTGCAATGACTGAAACATTCCTGGCTTCCTGAGGGGCTTACCATCGTCTCCAACAATCCTCTCACCATTTTCGTCCTTCACTAATGACCCGCTAGTCCTAATTTTGGCAGCAATTGAGTTAGCCTTAGATTTGTCATCGGTGTCAAGATTTACGTTATAGGCGATTAGTATAGCACGTGCCCCAGTAGCAGTCACGCCCATCTTAGGCTTGAATTCTGCTGGCCCATAATCGGGTTTCCACTCGGGAGAGGTCACCTTTTCTGACATTCCCTCATATTGCCCCCTTCTAATATCCGGAAGCCTAGACCTCTGCGGAGTTCTCGCCGCTTCGGCATAGAGGTAAATTGGCAAACCGAGCTCTTCGGATACAGCTTGAGCATATCTTTCGGAAAGTGTGACACAATCGTCCATGGAGATTCCCTGGATGGGGATGAATGGAACGACGTCCACTGCACCCATCCTGGCATGCTCACCTGAATGTACCCGCATATCAATGAGTTCGATAGCAATCCTAGTACATTCGATTACAGTGCTCAGAACTTCCTCTGGTGCCCCTACCATCGTCACGACTGTTCTATTGAAGTCGTGCCCCATGTCCACATCGAGTAGTGAAACTCCATTTGCGTCCCTAATGGGCCTGGTAATTTTCTCAATTACTTGCTTGTCTCTCCCTTCGCTAAAATTTGGTACGCACTCAACTAGCGTCCCCTGCATGGACGTTGGAAGCGACTGCTCGTCAAGATATTTTGCTTATCCGTAGATTCCCTCTGAACTAGTTTCGTTGGATCCCTTGCGGTTATCCTCGACCTTCTTTATTGCACCGATGAAGTCTGACTTGTTTACTGATTTACGTCCGCTAGAAATTGCGGAGATTCCTGCCTCTACCACAGCAGACTTGATTTCAGCACCACTAAATCCCTCGGACATAGAAGCCAATAGTCTACTATCCAAGCCCTTGGCCATTGGCATTGTTCCTGTATGCACAGAGAAGATAGCCTCCCTGGCATCCAAATCAGGAATAGGGATATCGATAATTCTATCAAACCTACCAGGGCGAAGAAGGGCGGCATCGAGTAGTTCTGGACGATTGGTTGCCACAATGACCTTGACATTATCCAAGCTCTCAAAACCGTCCAACTCGGAAAGCAGTTGCATCAGGGTTCTCTGAACCTCACGATCACCAGAAGTAGCGACGTCGAGCCTCTTGGAACCGATAGAGTCGATTTCATCGATGAAGATTATTGAAGGTGACTTCTCCCTCGCCATTTCGAACAGTTCCCTAACCATTCGGCCACCTTCCCCGATATACTTCTGAGCCAGTTCCGCACCCACTAATCCCAGGAATGATGCGTTTGTGGAATTTGCCACCGCCTTAGCCAGCATTGTCTTTCCAGTTCCAGGGGGGCCGGTGAGAAGCACTCCTTTTGGAGGGTCGATTCCAAAATCAGAGAATGCCTGTGGATTTTCGAAGGGGAGTTCGATGGCTTCCTTAAGCTCCTTGATTTGTTTCTCAAGACCACCTATTGAAGAGTAGTCTACGTTAGGCGAGTCGATGATTTCTGCATTGCTAACCAACGGATCCCAAGAGTCGGAAAGAATCTCTACCACAGATAGGGTATCCTGATTAAGCGCCACCCTGGTCCCCGGTTTGATTTTTGAACTATCCAAACGACGATTGATTGACACAAGGAAGACTGTGCCATTGGAACTCCTGACAACCGCCTGTTCGTTAATCATGTCCTGGATGTAGCCGATGATTAAAGGGGGAGTTCGAATGTTGCTTAACTCCTCTTCAAGCCTATTCGAGCGCTTCTTAAGTTGTGTAAGCTCATTCTCGAGGAATAGCTTCTCTGTCAATAGCTGCTGAGCCTTGTCAGAGAGCTCACGGTAGTCCTTGGAAAGACGGTCTAAAGCGCCTTTGTGAGAGTCTGTATTTTCCAGGGGGTCGTTACCACTGGGTTTCTCATCGGCCTCGGATGCCATGTTGTGCACACTAAACGGATACTTATGACCCCTGCGAAGGACTATGATGCTCAATCGTATCGGCAATGCATGGGTGCGTGCGAACTCTGTGGAGCCGAGGGAGTTAGCACAAAGAGGGCGAAGATTGCGAAACCCGTAGGCCATAATTCGATACTCGAGTGTTGCAATAGGTGCATAGAATCCATGGGACTTATTGTCGAAGCGGTGAGGGTTCCGACATACGTACCCCCTACTGAGACTCAAAACTCCGTCTCTGGGAAAGGAATCTCTGGTGTGGATATCATGACTAAGGATGAGGTGGAGTTAGCAAATGACTTCCATTCGCGAATTAGGAATGCTAGGAAGCATAGAGGCCTGTCTCAGGAAGACCTTGCCAAACAGATGAATGAGAAGATTGCCGTCATTCAGAAGACCGAGAACGGAATCAGGCCGACTGACTCTCTCCTGAACAAGTTCGCGAAGTCGCTAGACATCAAGCTATTCGTGGAGTCTGTTTCACATGCCCATACAATGGTAGCTTCCGATAACGATAGGCAGATGACCATCTCGGATGTGAAAAAATCACCCGAGTCCGAACCAAAGAAGCAGAAGAGTCAGAAGAAGAAAGGGAGGAGGATAGGCGTCTCCCGGTCTGGTGCAAGATCGAGGAGATAGGTTCGTGGAAGAGGTCCCCCTCCATGTGATTCATCTCGATCAGGATGATCCACGGAAGTGCACTGCTAGGAAGATGCATGCCAGTGGCCTTGTAGAGTTGCACGAATCCGTATCAGGAGCACCCAAGAGAGGGTATATCCTAGATCCCAAATCAACAACTATACTCGGTCCTGAGGATCGAAATCTAATTTCTTTGGGTGCTGCGCTAGTGGTACTGGACTGCTCGTGGAAGAGAATCGACGAATCGCTGGAGGAAATCGCTGGGAGGACTATGCTAGAAGGAAGGATCTTGCCAGCATTGCTGGCTGCAAACCCAGTTTCATGGGGAAGGGTCGGCAGGTTGTCCTCTGTCGAGGCTATTGCTGCTTCCCTAGCTATTCTGGGCCATCAAGATCAAGCCTCTAGGGTTCTACAGCCATTCCAATTCGGACAGCAGTTCCTAGATCTGAACAGAGAGCCATTAGAGGCTTACTCTACGGCCGGATCAAGAGACGAGATTGCCGCAATGCAAACTGAATTCTTCACATTGGAGAGGGGTTGAAAGGATGCCCCAGGTGAGGCGTTCGTGTACAGGACGGGGAGTTACCCCCCCGTCCTGCTTGCGTTAGTTATCTCTTTACGGTAAACTGTTTCAGAGAGCTTCGTCGATCTTAGCGCCAGCAAGGGCACCTAGACCAACGAACAGACCGTCGCAGATCCAGTTCACCAGTGTGTCGACGATCCCGTCGCCAACACTGGCTATTGATGCGCCCATCTCGTGGGCTCCGGTCAGGGTCATTGCTCCGCCTAGTACCATCAGGCCGAAGGCACTGGCCCAAGCGCTATCGCACCTAGTGTGTACCTGCCACCATACTGCACCAGCAGCTATCATGCCCATTACCGACCAGATAGTCGCTGTTTCGGCGATGTCTGGTAACCACATATCTGTTGCTTCCCAATCTGGTCCAACGTCGCCAAACTGGGTAGCCAATAGTATGCCTAGCATCGCACCTACGGCTTGCGCGACTAAGCGCATCCCGTTGGCCATCCAGTTGCCCTCTGTGTCACCCAGGTTCCCTGTCATCATGTGACTCCAGGTAACAACGGGAAGCACGTGAGCGCCGGAGAAGGCCATCCACACGACAGCGAGAGCTACTGCTCCCTCTAACGTGCCCAGACCCATTCCAAACACCATCCACGATAGCACAAAGGCGCCACCAATTTCTGCTTTCATTGCATTCATATCTACGTTCATTTTTTTCATCTCCTCGTATACACGAGTGACTCCGTCTCGTTTCCGTGGACTATATAATAGAGAAGGTGCTGAACCTGCGAAAAA
>PBNI01000024.1 GCA_002723045.1 Methanobacteriota archaeon
GTGGATACCTTGCCTCCACTTGGTTTGCCCATTCTTCATCGCCATGAGGGAATTGAGATAGCGCCGATCTAACTATCGATTCAGAAGAAGGTTCGATTATATGTTGGAATTCGTCGTTTACTGAAGGGATTCCCAATATTTCCCAAGGAGAGATTGTTTTGCCCACATCCTCTTCAGGAAAATCTACTGTCGTACTGCCCTGCTCTTTCATTCTGACTGGAATAATAGGTCCAGAACTTGTTTGAAAACTCAACCAAGGAAGAGTCCTGATTTGATCGACCTTCAAGATATCGAAGGAAGAAAAGTGATTGGAAATATCATCCATTATTACCAATCTTAGATTTGAATACGAGGAAATCTGAGATAACAAAGATTCAGGTAATTTATGCTGAAGTTCGATTATCAGAGGCTTGTCATTCCTCTCTATAGACCACCTAATTAGGGACTCTGTGGCAGATTTTCCAAGCCCTCTCAGATCAATTGATTTGATAATTGACTCGTCGCTTGAGAATGATCTTCTTCCCCATTCATTCCTAAATTTCCTAAGTGTTGATTCTGCGACCTTAATTCTCCTAGAAGTGGAAATTCTATCTCTAAGGGATGTTAATCTCCTACCCCTCTCTGTTTCTGTTAGCCTCGGGTGTGCTATCTCAATCCAATAGTCCAGAGCCCCTATCGGATACTGACCCCCATCCATATCCAAACCGCTTAAATCTGCAAGTAGAAGTGAGTTGATTCTAGCGGATCTAAGCAGAACAGAGCGAGGGAGCCTCTCCTTAATTATGGCAGCAACTGGCTGAGACGGCCTGATGTCGGGGGATTTTCGGTGTGGCGAGCCTAGAATCCAGTCACCTCTATGATAAGTGGGTTCATCGAGTGGTGCACGTTGTATTTGATCGGGTTGAGTGAACCAAACCCCGGGAGAAATTACTGGACTGGTGCTTGAATCCAATAGTTTGGCCCTAACTACTCCGAAAATTGGGGGTCTGTCGGAATAGGCGTCAATACTTCCAGGTCCAGCCAATTCTGGCGGCGATTCTAGGACCTCCATATTTCTACAATCAAACCATCTAGGTGAGCGTTCGGAGAGAACGGACCAATTCCATGAGACCCCTTGATTTCTGGTGGACTTTTCGTTCTCGGGCAAGGACCTATGGATGCGGTTTGGAATCTGCACCATTGTTTCCCTTGGAGTACTCAAAAAACACAAAGTTAGATTTTCTTCATCTCTAGAAAGTACGCAGCAGCTATTCCCGTCCAAAGGTAAATCTTGTAATCCCAATATTTTCGACCACTCGTCATCCTCAAGAATACTCCAGCCACTCTCAGTTAGTCTAATCCTAGCACCCCTTGAACCGGGAGGTAGATCGCTGGTCACTAGGCCATCTTCCCTCATCCTCTTTACTTCTGCAGAAACGTGGGGCACCCTTAGATTAGACTTGAGGGAAAGTTCGGAAATTGTCGCCTCGCCCTGAGCAAGAATAGAAAGTACTCTTCTTCGATGTTTACTTCTAATTCTTCTTGGTGATTTTTTCCGGTCGACGGAGGAAGTATCTGACACCAAAAAACACCTACAGAATGAGACTGACTGTTAGATAGTAATAAATTATTTGATTTAGTTACATTTAGTTATAAGTTTCCAGTGGAAATTGTCCTAAACCAATAAAGATACAAATGTAACATAGAATAAGTTGGAAAAAATATGTCATTATTTGTAACCAAAGAGTGGAAATACATACAGAAGCATTATATTACCATCCGCCATCCTGTAAATAGCGGACAATGTGGGAGTCCACAAAAGAGTAGAGTGAAATTATGAGGACTACGAGACTAAGGCAAAAGATCAAGAAATTCCTGGACGAAAGAGGCGAGGCTAACACCACCGAAATTCTGGAGCATGTGAACTCAACGATGAGGCATGGAACGACACCACAGCAGCTTGGAAATGTACTTTCCAAAGACAAGGATATCCTCAAGGTTGCTACCACAAAGAGAGGTGGAGCACTTTCGGGGAGATACGAGATATGCGTTTGGCAGGTTCGACCCGGGGCTTTGGAAGAAAAGTCCTGATCAATCTTCTAGATCTTGACTCCAATCTCCACTTCTAGCTAGGCTGTTCATTTTTGCTCTGTGCAAAAACGCCGAGCGGCTGGAGGAAGCTGGGTCTTCACTACCTCCTGACCACTTCCTCAAAGCATCTGCCTGAAGGGCTCTGCCGTAAGAGTATGATAATTGCCAAGGATGTTCAACTCCCAAATTATTCATCAGATTCAGATGGGCTGTCGCGTCTTCATCCGACTGGCCCCCTGAGAGGAAAACTATTCCTGGCAATTCATGAGGGACATGTTTTGTTAGGCAATCCACAGTCAGTCTAGCAACTTCCTCCCTAGAAATCTGATCTTCACAATCCTTTCCAGCGATAATCATGTTTGGCTTCAATAGAGCCCCTGGGATATGGACTCCCTGTTTCTCACACTCTGCGAAAGTAGCGTCAAGAATCGAAGATGTGACATCAAAGCAAGTCCTAGCATCATGGTCGCCATCCATAAGCACCTCCGGCTCGATAATTGGAACTAGCCCCTGTTCTTGACAGATTGAGGAATATCTTGCTAGAGCGTGAGCGTTTGTGGAGAGGCACGCAGAACTTGGCATTCCGTCACCAATCCTGATCACTGCCCGCCATTTTGCGAATCTGGCACCCATGGAGAAATATTCTTTGCACCTTTCCCTGAGGCCATCGAGGCCCTCAGTTATCTTCTCACCTTCGAAGTGAGCCAGTTCCTTTGCTCCGGTATCGACTTTGATCCCTGGAAGGACTCCTCTTTCGGATAGTTCTTGAGTGATTTGCTTACCTTTGTCCATAGATTGGCGAATCGTTTCATCGAACAGAATCACTCCGCTGATCGCGGATTCGTATCCCTCGGTGGAGAATAGGTTTGCACGATAAGCTCGTCTTGCCTCGGAGGAGGGTTCGATGCCTACTGCCTCAAGACGGTTGGACATTGTCCCATTGCTCTCATCTGCAGCCAGAATGCCTCTTCCTGGTGATACCAATTCTCTCGCATTTTTCTCCAATAATTGCCTGTCCATCCTCTTCCCCACATATGTGGAAAACGTTCTGAGAAAAGAAACCATCGACTTTGAATTAGTTCCCGGATTATAATTCCAGACTAAATAATTGTTGATGAAAAGTAGTGATTTTTGGAATTGACATCAATTATTTCTGAGGATACTCTGAAACTACTGTCTCCGATATCCTCAACCCCCTTTGTCCTTCCATCACAAACACCAGTTCCAATAAAAATTGAATCGTCAGAAGAGCATAGCTCATCTCGATCCCATATCCTCTCGATATCCCCGTCAATCATTTTCTCTGCCCTCTCTCTGTGACCATCATTCTTGAAAACTAAACGACCTTCGAATGAGGATCCAAGGCCCCTCAATGCAGTGGCGGTAATTACTCCCTCTGGGGCAGCACCGATTCCCATTAGCATATCTATCTCTGAACTCGGATCTGCTGCATTTAGAGCAGCAGTAATGTCACCATCACCAATTAATATTGGTTTTATTCCGAGATCCTTCAAATCTCTGATTAGTTCATTATGCCTAGGCCTATCCATCACTACAACCTTCATCTCTTCGGCCCTCTTTCCCATAGCATTTGAGGCCCCTTCAATGTTGTAATCCACATCCGCTTCCAGACTAGTTACACCTGAAATCTCTGGTGGGCCTGCAATCTTGTCCATGTAACAGTCAGGGGCATGGAGAAGTGTCCCCCTTGGCCCTGCAGCGAGAACCGCCATAGCATTTGGCAGGTCAGAAGCAACGTGATTTGTGCATTCGAGAGGGTCTACTGCGATGTCGATGGACAGGGCATTGGGATCTCCCTGCTTAGAACCCAAGGGCTCTCCAATCCAAAGCATGGGAGCATCGTCTCTCTCTCCCTCTCCGATTGCGACCCGTCCGTCGAATGGGACCGTGTCGAAGACTTCACGCATTGCTTCCACGGCTGCTCCATCAGCAGCCTTTCCATCGCCGAGCCCCTTCCATTTTGAGGCAGCAATTGCTGCTGCCTCAGTAGCCTTCAGAAATTCTGGAATCAGATCCGCGGTTGGCATGCCCATGTGAAGGGGTTTGGGAAATCAAACCTATGGGTGTATCTTCTTCTTCCGCAGTACCCTAATACCTTCGATTGAGACTGTTGGATACTGGCCGTTTTCGTCCTTCTCAATGGGTTTGAGCATGTCCCACGCACAAAGTAATCCAGCACTAACTCCGCAAAGAGCCTCCATCTCAACTCCAGTGGTCCAGTGCGTGCGAACAGTAACTGTGCAATGCAGTTCCTCCTCGGTAACCTCCCATTCAACATTGCAAGCCTCGATTGGTATGGGATGGCAATGAGGGAGTGTGCGAGGTGTCTCCTTGACTGCCTGAATTGCAGAGATTGTGGATGCTTCCCTAACGTCCCCCTTGGGGGATTTTCCATTGATGATAGAGTCAATGGCCTCCTTGGAGAGGCGAATGGCCCCAGTAGCAGTAGCTTCTCTCTCAAGGATAGGCTTTGATCCCACATCCACTATTCCCAACGAATCACCTCAGACATCATACTAACCCGGAAGAGGCAGTCCCTATTCAGAATCTCGGAGAGAAGATGTGCAAGTTTTTGCCGATCAGCCGAGGCCTGACTTCCAGAACTCGCCATCCTCTCTAATCTCCTTCTTCCAGAGTGGGGCTTGCTTCTTTAATTCTGAAATTAGCCACGAACACGCGGAGAAGCCCGCTTCCCTATGTGCTGAGCCTACGTGAATGCAAACTATGTTCTCGCCAGGTTCAACAGAACCGATTCGATGAGCCATGACAACTGATTTTACTCCAAACTCGGATATTGACTCGTTTGCTATTCTTCTAAGTACATCTGTTAGTCTGCCCTCCCAAGCATCAAATTCGAGTCTCTTCACAGAGAAGCCAGCTTCCATCCCCCTAGTAACTCCGACGAAGCTGACTATGCTGCCACATCCTTGTGCTTCGAGCATTTCTCTCAGTTTAGCGACATCGAGGGTTTCTCTGGCTACCTCGATATGCACTGTCACACTACCCCATGAGATTACTCGCTTGAAATCTACGGATGACCCAACTGTTCAAGCGAAAGTCATGATTCGCAATATTGTGAGCGATGAAGTGCATGTCCTTGGGGCTGGACTATCTGGCTTGGCTGCAGCCACCATATTGGCCAGATCCGGCAAGGATGTCCACGTACATGAGATTAGAAAGGACAGTGGGGCGAGGTTTGATGGTGACTTCCAGGGGATAGAGAATTGGACTAGTGAAGTAGACTTCTTTGACGAGTTGGCCGAATGGGGTTTTGACACTGAAGAATTCAAATCTGATGCATTTGGAATAATCGACCTCATACATCCAGATGACGTGGTCACCCATCCAGAAACAGATGGAGTGGCATTCAGAGTGGTGGAAAGAGGGACATCCGAGCACACAATAGATCAGGGTTTCAAGAGGATGGCTTTGGAAGCAGGGGTGAAAATCCACTATGGTAACAGAAAACCACCCGAAGAATGCGACATTGTGGCTGCTGGGCCAAGAGAATCCAGTGCGGTCGCATACGGGGAGATCTTTGAGACGAGTCATCGAAACATAGTGGCATTCCAACTTAACGACAAATTGGCCCCGGGGGCATATTCTTACTTGATAATCATCGATGGAATAGGTCTGATTTGCACATGCCTGTGGAGGAAGCAGAGGAATAGCGGCCGTTATCTAAACGAGACGATTGCTTGGTACGAGGAGAACTACGATCTGAATAGGAAACCTATCAAGAGGGTCGGAGGCAAGGGAGACTTTGGGCTTCCGACCAAATACGTACACGAAGGGAGGTTCTACGTCGGAGAGGCGGGCGGATTGCAAGACTTCATGTGGGGTTTTGGAATGAGATATGCAATTACTAGTGGGGTTCTGTCGGCCAAAGCCATACTAGGTGAGTTGGACTACGAGAAAGAAATCAGAGGGCGACTGGTACCCTTAGTTAGAGCCAGTGCGATAAACCGATTCCTGATGAATAGGGTAGGAGACAGGGGATTCAAGATGGTGGCGAACCAGTGGATGAGGGATCAGAAAAGGAAAGGCGATGGTTTGAGTTTTATGCGTTGGCTGTACAAACCTGGCCTGATACGAAGATCGCTTTGGCCGATAGTGAAAATGGGAATGTTAAGGAAAAAGGCCCTCTCTGATGGCAGAATCGTTCACAGAATGCCATTCAGGAAGCCTCTCAGCAGAGATATTTGGGAGCCCAGCGAAAGAGCCAGGGAAATCAAAGAAGAGTGGAAGTCGATCAGGAAAGGCGGTGGAACACTTTCTTTCCAAGAGTCGGATAGTTAGCCTAGTTAGTCCTCCGTTTGGTTGATATGGCGGAACTCGGTCGTGTGTGTATGACAACATGGCCCGAGTTAAAGCCCATGAAAAACAACCTCGTAAACTATGGGGTAACAGAAAACGGGGTAGCGATAATCGAACTGGTTTCCGACTCCGATGGAGAACCCCTTGAGGGGGATAGAACATCTGTAAACACCTATACGAGGGAAATGTGGCATGACATTGATGATGCGATTCTGAGTGCTAGGTTCGATGATGATGTCTCAGTAATTCTCCTCACTGGCCATGGTGAGAAGTTCTTTTCTGCTGGAGCCAGCATCAAGTATCTGAACAAACTCACTCCTCGGTACAAGTATTTCTTCTGCCTGCATGCCAATGAGACTCTGTCAAGATTGGAGCAGACTCCAAAGATAGTTATCGCCGCTCTGAATGGGCACACCGTTGGAGGAGGTTTGGAAATCGCCATGGCCGCCGACATCAGGATTGCTAGAAAGGGGAACTTCCAGGTCGGACTACCTGAGGTCTCTCTGGGTGTTCTTGCGGGAACTGGTGGAACGGCTAGACTTTCACGTCTTGTCGGAAAGGCGAAGGCAATGGAGATCATGGTGACTGGAAGGAAGTTCTCCTTCGAAGAAGCCAAGGAAATGGATCTGGTTCATGACATCTACGATAGCATGACTCTGGAAGAGTTCCACCAGGATATACTCGACTACTCTAGCCGCTTCACACTCCCATTCGCTGCAGCAAAGGCAATCGGGAACATAAAGCGAAGCGTACAGAGCGGACTCGAGATTCCACTAGAGTATCACCTAGCTCTGGAGCGTGAGTTGCAGTCCGACCTATTCCAGTCAGATGATGCGAAGACTGGCATCAAGGCATACGTCGACAAGCAGACACCTAGATTCGAAGGAAAGTAGCCAGAGGGCACTGTGTAGTTTAGAGAAGCAATCTCTGAAATACCCGTTTGTATTGGGGTACTCAATGGCTGATACAGAGGTAGTAGAAAGTTACCCGACGAACTTTGAGACATGGATTGAAGAATTCAATGAATGGCAGACTAGAATTGGATTCGATCCCTCTTGGCTGGGAGACTACAGATTCGACATTAAGTTCGACTGGGACACTGCTGGCAATGAGATTGAGTTCGGTGATTTCGAGGGTATGCCCAAGTGGGACCGGAGGATGCAGATTCCACAACAGAACATCATGGACGCGATTATCACCATGGTTAGTGTACAGGGCGACACTGAGTTCGCTAGCGTCGAGCAGCAGAACCATCTTCTGGAAACTGCGCCAACCGAGTACGACAAGAAATCTGCTCTCAGAATCATGTGTGAAGAACAGAGGCATGGGTGGCAGATGGCCTACCTACTTTGCACATTCTTCGGGGAACAGGGAGTCAGAGAAGCCGCGAAGCTCCTAGAGAGGAACGCACAGGAGGGGACGAGGATCCTAGGCTCTTTCAACGAGCCAATAGACCACTGGCTGGACTTCTTCATGTTCACGCACTTCATCGACAGGGATGGCAAGTATCAGCTGAAGATGCTCAGCACTTCCTCCTTCAAACCGCTTGCAGCCAGCATGGGTCCGATGCTCAAGGAGGAGTCTTTCCACCTAGGAACAGGGGCCAATGGCCTCAGGAGAATAGTGAAGCAGGGAGTGATACCGTGTGCTCTAGTCCAGAAATACGTGAACAAATGGGTCAGTACCGGACTAGACCTTTTCGGAACGGACGACTCGACGAGCGCACAATGGGCCTACGTCTATGGAATAAAGGGACGTTATGACGAGAGGGAGGCGAATGAGTCTGCAGACAGAGATCACCTCAACGAGGCTAGCAGGGACCTTTACTTCCAAGAACTTAGCGAGGAGATGAGGAGGATCAGCAAAGCCCGCAAGGAAGGAGAGCCTGAGCTATTCATCCCCTCGGACAAATTCAAGAGAGGCATCGGGAAGTACGCTGGGAAGAATTTCACAGTGGAGGGGGAGCCTTTCGATGGCAGTGACCAAGAGTGGGAGGACTACCTAGCAACCGTCCTTCCGACGGAGGAAGACGAGGAAAGGCTGGTTAACGAATACATGAAGCAGGATTGGATCCAGTACAGGGAATGGAAGGGCAACTAGTCTCGGGTGATCTGCATGCAACACGTCGCCCTATCCATTTTTGACAAGGAACTCTGCCTGCCATTCTTCGACAGGCTGACCGAGCTATTCCAAGAGCATCACCACTCGGAAGAGCAGGCTCCAGACGAATACGAGAGTCTGCTTTACCGGGTCTGCCGCCCCTACGCCCCAGAAATGCTCGACATGATTGACGAATGGATGGGACTTGAGGATAGAGCATGGAGGGCTGAGACGCAACGAGAGGTGCTACTGTCGCTGTATGCTATTCGCTATCCGGATACTCTTCTGATCGAGAGTCTGACAGACAAGGCTAGATCCGACATCAGAAGGCTCTCCGCATACCTGCACTTCACCCACCATACATACTCCATATGGGACGATGACACCAGAAAGGGGCTGGGCAAACTTGGGATTGACATCCCTGAGATGAAGGAGGCAGACCCGTTCATCTACGGGGCATACGTCTCTTCCATCGAGCTTCTAAAGGATGTGGCGCCCTTCACATGCTTCTTGGAGCATGACGTGCCTCGGCAGAGGCTGTTCCAGTCCGCTCTAGCAGCATACGGCCGCGAGAGTTAGCACTGCTTATTTCCCAGCAGACCTTCCGACACTCGTGACAATACGCAGGGTTGCAGTAATCGGAGCTGGTACCATGGGATCTGGAATAGCCCAGGTCAGTGCACAGACTGGTTGGGAGACTCGTCTCTTCGATGCATTTCCTGAATCCCTAGAAAGGGGAATGAGGAATATAGAAGATTTCTGGGAAAGGGGGATCTCCAAGGGCAAGACCACCCCAAATCAGAAGGAGGATTGGTCTTCCAACCTGATTTCGACCGGCGAGATGTCTGAAGCTGTGGAGGGCTCCGATGTCGTAATAGAAGCGGTACCAGAGAAGATGGAACTGAAGAGATCTATTTTCGAAGAGTTAGAGAACTTGGCACCCTCGAATGCGATTCTCGCCACCAACACATCTGGTCTACCAATTTCTGAGATTGCTGCACACACTAGTTGCCCCGAGAGGGTGATAGGGATGCATTTCTTCAATCCAGTACCATTGATGAAACTCCTGGAGATCGTGCGTCACGACGCAGTCGACGAACGTACCGTATCAACTGCAAAGGAAGTGGGAGAAGCGATGGGCAAGACCACCATTCTAGTCAGGGACATACCTGGGTTCGCGACAAGCAGGCTTGGCGTTGTTCTTGGAAACGAGGCGATAAGGATGCTTGCAGAGGGGGTGGCCTCTGCGAGTGACATTGACACTGCAATGCGCCTGGGATATAGGCACCCCATGGGACCTCTAGAATTGTCGGACCTAGTTGGCCTTGATGTGAGGAGGGACATCCTGAACAGCCTTGCAGAAGCATTCGATGATGATTCGTATCGACCGCACCCACTCCTGGATGAGATGGTAGAATCAGGAAACCTAGGTAAGAAGACAGGAGTGGGAGTATACGACTGGACTTCTGGGGAAAAGAAGGAGCGTTGATCGCCTACCAATCGCCTTCGAAGACACATTCTGGGTCGCAATAATCCACCAGAACCCCCGTTAGAAGATACCCATAAGCCATCATTTTTGCTTCTGGCACTTCTAATACGAGATTGTGGGCCAAAGAATGGTGCCACATCGGACCATTCGTGTTTCCAGTAGGAAGTGAGGGGAAGTTTCCATCAAAATATGCAGAAGAAGAGCCATTGATGGGGCCATCGACAACCTGGACTCCGAACGGATGATATGCGGATCCATTGACTACTGGAACATTGCCAGTTCTGACTGCCCTATCAGCAGAAAGGGTGGTTACTTGTGCATCCATCATTGATGTCAGGTAGAACATATCGAAGGGCTCCAATTCGTCACCAAAACCAGTTTCCCTGAATGGGAGATAAGTCTCCCCATCAGTGGAGTCCCATATTGATTGAAGCAGAGCTATGGCAATAGCCCTATCCATTCGGGATGGAAGGGACAAATCACTGGAAAGAAGTTGATAGAACTCACTAGGATTTTCTTCGGAGCCATAGTGCGTAGATCTCTCGACCTGATGCGTGAATGATGTCCCCCCGACCCAAAGAACACCCCATTCCAATTCAGGGACTAGAGCGAGGAGGGATGGGCCCCGAAGTCCTCCAAGAGAAATGCCGATGTAATTTACAGTATCTTTGTCAAACATGTTTGTACCATTGTGCTTGAATTCATCAATGTCCGAGCAAACTCCAGTTATCGTCCTGACCATAGAGATGTGATTTATCACTGCCTGCATCTGCCTCTCTTGTTGATATTGAAACTCTTTGATATCGACGAGAGCGAAGGTCAATGCATCATAGTCACCATCTGAACTCCATCCCTTGAAGTCAGTAGCTATTACAACCGTCTTGTACTCATTTGCCAATTCTCTACCATTTATTGCATAGGAATCACCATCTCCAAATAATCCATGACCAAACACAGTCAGTGGCCCAGATTCATTATTTTCTGCAAGGGATTTGGGGATGAGCATTGTAAAATCGATCTCCCGGTTCTGAACGAATTCAGGACTACCCCCTGAATCTCTCATTAGTGGGGATCGAGCGAATTGTGTCTCCATATAGTGTGGAGTGGTTACAGTTCCTCTGATTAGGCGTAGTGAGGTTCCATCCTGTGCAAAGTCCTCCTGAACTTCTGTTATCGAGCAACCTATTCCAGACTCACCGAGTCGCATTTCTGCATCATCCCTCATGATCAGAAGGTCTTCGAGAATAGACTCTGTAGAAGCCGTGTGGAACCACCAAGCGGCTTGAAGTTCGCTTCTGTTGAAGCCAGAGGCTTGCAAATTGGTGAATAATGACTCGTAGTCGGATCGCTGTTCCTCAATCCCGTCGGAACTCGTATTTATTGAGTCCCTAAGTGCTCTGAAGCCATCCGATGGGAGTATTTCTAGCCCGTTTTCATCAACAAGGCTCCTGAAAGCTACTGCATAAGCAGCGTTGTGATCTAGTCCCTCAATAGTCCTCAGGAAAAGTATGGTGGGCTCTCCCTCTTGGGACCTAGCATCCAACTCTATCCAATGGTGGACCTTCTCGCCCGTATCCATGTTGAGTAGGATGCTAGAATGGCCGCTTTCTACAGATGGGGAGATGTTGAATTGGGTTGCCATTCCATCTATTTCCGGAGTAGATTCGAATGTTGTGAAGATTTGAGTTGACGGACTGAAACCATCGAGACGATCGAGGATCAGCATATTGCCGCTCTGAGCAGAAGAGGTATCGGGAATGGCTTCTCCACTGATATTCAACGAATAACCCGTAATCTCGGAGCTATCCACACTTAGGAATGCACCTGATGGGAATGGCATCATGCAATGGTCGGTATTAGTATCATCACAATATTCGTTTTCCTGAATATCGATTGTTTCCTCTTCTATCTCCTTTCCCTCTTGCTCTAGTTCCGGATTGGTTTCTGGGATTGATTCTTCCAGAGATTGATCATTAGATTCCACATTACTCTCTTCTGAGAGGCAACCAGATGAAATAATGATCAATACCAGGAGAACTGAAGTGACCTTCCTAACAAGTGAATTTGCACTAGGTGGTTGGTAATCGGAAAGCATTTTAACACCGAAAAATCACTCTTCTCGCCTGTAATCCCCAACAAAAAAGGCACCAATTATGGCTATTGAAGTAAGAATGAGAGAGAAACCTGGAACCAGTCCTTTCTGGGACTGACTTGGTTCATTGGGCGTCAGAGAATCTGTCGGCAATTGGGGGGAGAGGAAAACAATTTCAACAGAAACGACTCCATCTAAATCGACATTGTTCCAATCACCTGTGAATTCTGTGCCATCAATGTACATCGAAATTGAAGCACCGTTCTCAGTGCTCATATCCATAACCTGTTCGGCTGAGAAGTTCTGCCCCCAGATTTCGAAGAAATGGTTTAGAGTCAGATTATTCTGAATATTTGAGATTACATTGATTGATCTTTCTCCGGTGTACATGACATGCGTCGATTGTCTGCATACCTCAGTATTGAATCCAATGTAACTGGGAATTAGAACATCCGAACCATCTCTAGTTATCGTCAGGTACATGTCCCTATAGACCGAGTCCGTCCAGTCAAAGCAGGACTTGGTTACGTCCCCATCAATCATAATTTCCTCGGAGGAATTTGAAGACATTTCAAAGTCGGCCAGACTAAGTAATTCTTCTTCTGAGAGAAGGGGGTAATCCCCGTCAGGGGAAGGGAATTTCTGGTTTATGGCTGACATCATGTAATTTGCTAGGAGACCTTGGCCGACTGAAGTAGGGTGGAGGGAGTCAATCATGATGCAATTATTATCGCACATCGTAGGGGGGGCGATGACCTCATTCTCCCCTAGCATCCTAGCAGATTGATTCTGAAGGAGGTCATCAGATGCTGTCATCAAATCGAATACCTGAACACTACCGCCATATCCAAGTGCTATCTCATCAAGGCGATTTGCCCAGAGTTTGCTTGCTTCGGTGAAGTGTGGATGGACCTCAATTGGGAATATCTGAGTCAAGAAAGGAAGAAATGACATATTCGGCAGATTCCAAACTAAGATGTCTATCTCAGATTCAACCAATGTGTCTAAAATTAGGGTGATGTTCTCTTCCAACTCGTCAATGAAGGAGTAGTCACCATTTACTATGTCGATGTCCGAATCGATAAAATCCCAAGCTCCTACCATCATTGTAACTAGGGTGCCCTCGCCATAATTGTCAGCAATAGTCGTATGTCTACCTGCGTTGATCAGCGTCCAAGATCGATCCCCTCCTACAGCTCCCTCATAGTATTCTACTCCCATCAGGTTGGAGGCGTGAATGCTTGCAAACGGCCCTCGATAACCAGTAGGGTCAGAACCCAGTGTGCTATCTCCAAGTGATGCTATTGTGTGGTATTCAAAGGTCACTTCTTCGGATGTTTGCTCCTGAGACGAAACTATTGGTGATATGATGACCAGCAGAAGCAATAGAATACTCAGTTTGGATGTGATTTTTTCCTTTTCCAAACAATCACCTCGAGTCGTGCAAGGTGGCCGAGTAATTGTCTCTCATTTAATGTATGAGAGAGCATATCAGAAATGTTTTGTCAATACCCTATGGAAGTGGTGCACTCCTGATTCTTTTGTTGGGGAGTATCTTCCACGGTTGTAAGATGTAGAGGATACCCCCCTATGCGTAGCCTCTACAATTTCCTGATCTTCCGATTCAACCTTGTCCAAATCACCTCCAGCACCCTTTCCCAGCATCTTCCTGTCCCAAACGAATCCGCGATAGATAATACGAGTTGAATCTACTGACAATGGTACTACCAAGTTGACGGAAAGGCCCCATGGGTAGAAGTTTAGCATTAGTCCCGGAAAAATCCAGTAATAGTATGCGGATACTCGAAGTCCGAAGTCAGGGGAGCCTTCTGGGATATTGAAGATAGGCTCTCCTTCGCTGGCGATTCCGATTTGCAGAACTCCACCCTCGAAAAGTTCAGTGCGATAGTCATCGTAGTCCAATGCCCTATTGAGGCCCTTGTGTACGAATGGTATGTGGAATCCCTCCAAATAATTGTCCACATATAATGCCCAGTTAGCATTGATGTCGTAACTTCTGTTTCTAGTGGCGTCATATTCGAACGTCTCTATCGGCATCCAACCAACTCTTCTTTCCATCTCTTCCAGAGAAGTCTCGAGTCCCGAAGGCTCGATGCCAGAGAAGATGAGCCCATTCCAATTTAGTATCGGGAAGATCCTCAGATCATCTTTTCCGGTGGGAAATCCTTCAACCCCTTCAAACTCAGGCATAGCCCTCATTGATCCATCAAGACCGAACGTTCTCCCATGGTAAGGACACTGGAGCGTGTTCTTGGAACAGTGGCCATCTACAACTAACATACCCCTATGCGTGCAAACGTTCGAAATGCATCTAATTTCCCCGTCGTCGGTCATTACCATTGGCTCATCGATGAGTTTCTCCAAATGTTCCAACTCAATCGCTGAGTTACCGTTGAGTTGGTCTTTATGTGCCGCAAAATGCCAAAATTTCCTAAATCCTAGTTTTATTTCTGAGAAAATCTCCGGGTCTGAATAGTATGAAGAAGGGAGGGTGTGAGCCTTCCGAATATCTGGATCAATGGTTGTGGTCAAGGTTAGCGCCAATAGTCCCTAGGTGCAATCTGATGTAGCCATTTCGACGTGTGACATGTAATCACTGAAGCTCAGGACTCGAGCTTTATTGACGCCTATATCCGAGACTCCGAGTCGTGACTTCGAGTATACGTGAAGGATTGTTTCGCCATTGTCACAAAACCCCTTTACTACAAAATCATCTGGAAATCTGAACATTAGAGTCCTGAAGACAGAGTGAGTTTGACCGGGCCACTCTCCGATGACTTCGGTCCCTGGTTGGGAGTCTATCCATCTTCTTACCTCGTCCATTACTTCCTCCAGACTGGAATTGATTCTCAATTCAGTTAGGTTTTCGCTTCTGTAAGTTTTAGGGCCTATCATAGAGCAGTTTAGAGAATCTTCTGGGCACTCAAGTGGGAAGTTATCAGGCTCGATTACTTCGTCCGGTGCTGCAATATTGATTGATAAGATTGAGAGCAGATATGCCGAGACTATCACTGCTGCGAAAATGGGCATTCGCCCTTTTTTATTCACGACTAGCCCTCGGTTACAATTACCCTGGATGCTCTAAGGATGCGGTCGTGCATTCTGTAACCACTCTCAATAACTTCTACCACACTGCCCGGTTCCTCGCCCTCTGGGCATGGGATCGTTGCGATTGCCTCCATGCAGGTAGGGTCGAATTTCTTCCCTAATGCATCGATTTGTGATATCCCCTCGGCTTCAAGAGATGACCTCAAGCCATCTAAAGTCAGCCTAACTCCCTCGATTAGGGGCTCCGGTCCCTGCTCTCCTTCGGAAGCTTCGACTGCCTTTGACAGATGGTCGATTGCGGGGATTATGCGTCTTGCAAGTGAAGCTCCTCCGTACTTCAGGGCCTCTGACCTATCTCTTGCCGCCCTCTGAACGGCGTTTACAGTCTCTGCCTTTGCGTACTGAATTTCCTTCTCTAGTTCAGAAACCATTGCCTCGAAGTCAGGCTCCTCTTCGTCTTCAGGCGATGTTCCAACGTCCGGCGCCTCTTCTGTCACGTCAATGGGCTGGAATGGCCCCTCAAGAATCCAATGGTCAATGCTAGTCAGAGTAGAAGTATTCTCCAGATGACTTCTGTTCGCGGTCCTTCCTGCTCGAGGGTTTGTTTATCCTTGGCCGGTGTGATTCCACGTCCCTTCGGAAAGTAACGTCGGCATCGGATAGGAATAGATTCATCCCCTTCCTTAGGGATAGAGGGCCGACAGCATGGCCATTCTTACCCCCTTCACCCTGGAAAACAAGGATGGAGTCGCTTACTATGTCGAGGAAATAAGTATCGTGATCGATGACCATTGCAGCCTTCTCGTTACTTTCCATCGTCCTCCTGATTGCCTTTGCTGCCTCCATTCTTGCATTAGCGTCCAGATGTGCGCTGGGTTCGTCGAATAGGTACAAGTCTGCCTCCTTGCCCAGGCAGATGGCTATACT
The DNA here is from genome assembly GCA_002723045.1 of Methanobacteriota archaeon. Taxonomy (GTDB): domain Archaea; phylum Thermoplasmatota; class Poseidoniia; order Poseidoniales; family Thalassarchaeaceae; genus UBA36. Next base: position 16,086 of record PBNI01000024.1, read on the forward strand.
GACTGCCTGTAGTTCCCCTCCAGATAGTTGCGTGGCCTGTAGATCCTGCATCTTGTCGACTTGAAGTGCCCGGATAACCTGGGTATGGAATTCACCGCTGCGCCATTTACTCCCCAGTTCGTAATCGAGCCAGTCTTGGACTGTTCCCTCGAAGTCAGCCGTAACATGCTGAGGTTTGTATGAGACCTTGGAATCCATAGTACACCATCCCTCATCTGGATCTATTTCGCCAGCGATAATCTTGACGAGGGTTGTCTTCCCGGTTGCATTAGGCCCGACTACGCCAACAACCTCGGCTGACTTCACCTCTCCTTCTCCTGTCTTTAGATTGAAGTCTCCGAGATTTTTCTCTATCGATCCCCATTTGAGAACTGGCGTGCCAACCTCCTCACCACGTGTTCGGCCCCTTAGGAATCGAATTGGCTTGTCCCTTATCCTAACATTCCCCTCAGGAAGATAGCCATCGAGATATGCATTGATTGCAGTCCTAGTAGATCTGGGAGGGGTGAAGATTCCGTATGCAGATCTATCACCATAGATTACGTGAACTAGGTCACATAGGACGTCAAGAATTGCCAGGTCGTGCTCCACTACGAGTACTCTCTTGTCCCTCTCAGCCAGATCCCTAACCACTCCGACCATTCTCATCCTCTCGTATATGTCCAAGTATGAAGATGGTTCATCGAAGAAGTAGACATCGGCTTCCTTTAGCAGGGTGGCACATATCGCCACTCTCTGCAACTCGCCTCCAGATAGATCACCCAACTTTCTGTCGATAATATGGGAGATCCCCATCAGCTCGGAGTATCTATCGATCTCCCCCCGATCATCCACTCTAGTTAGGAGTTGGTTGACTCCCCCTTCGAAAATACGAGGGAGTTTATCGATATACTGTGGCTTCACTGCTATGCTAACTTCACCTTCTGCCACCAACCCCAAGAAATCCCTTAGCTCCCCTCTGGGGAATGTTGAGATTACTTGCTCCCACTCTGGTGAAGGGTTGGCCCAATCCCCTAGATTTGGTCTGAATGCGCCCGACAGCAGATTGATTGCAGTTGATTTACCAATGCCATTTGGACCTAGTATTCCCACTATCTGGTCTTGACGAGGGGATGGTAGTCTGAATAATCTGAAGGAGTTCTCTCCAAAAGAGTGTGTCAAATCGGTATCCAATTCCTCTGGGAGATTGATGATTTTTATCGCGTCATCGGGGCAGTGCTTGGCCCGGGTGAAGCAAACCGGACATGCAGTCTCGAGGATCTTACACTTTGATCCCTCTACCTGTATGCATTCCCTGTCACACATTGCTGAATACTTCTTCAGGTAGGCGAACGCATTGCTGTTGGGCTTGCATCGTTCCTCCAGAAGAACTGCCACCCTCATGCCTGACCCTCCTTACCATTGACTAATACTTCTTCCATTTGTTAGACATCGTGCGCTCGTTTACTTCAGAAACCGAAGAATCGGTACCTTACATACACGTATCCGGCAAGCATAATCTTCTCTGTCTTAGAAAGTTGGATCCTTTCGGAGAAAACGTCTCCATTCCTCTTCGAAATCTTGGCCATGATGGATTGGTAGAATGAAGCCATTGCAGCCGGTGAGTATCTAGCAGACTTATCCAAATGAGTTAGTAGTTTGAATGCCCTCTGCCGATATCCATCGGCCCTCTCCAAATACTCCTCAACGAATGGTGCCCAACCAGGGTGTTCGAGAAGAGCCTCGCCGCTCTTGACGTCTTCCTCCGAGATTCCCCAGCGGGCGAGATCGTCGAGAGGGAGGTAGATTCGGTCTCTCTTTGCATCCTCTGAGACGTCTCTAATGATGTTGATTAGTTGCATGAAGACGCCCCAAGACTCAGCGTATTCCTTCGCCTTTGGATTGTCGTATCCGTATATTTCTATACACACCAGTCCCACGGTGGAAGCAACTCTGTAACAGTAAGAGTATAGTTCTTCGAAGGATTGATATCGGTTCTTGTGGAAATCGTTTTCCATACCGCTGATCATATCATCCAGTAATTGCCTCTGAATTCCGTACTTCAGAACAGTGTCCTTGAGGGCGATGAAAATGGGGTCAGTAGATGTGTAATCACCATATGCAGTTGACAGTTTCTTACGATAGTAGAACAATTGGGACATTTTGTCGTTGTATGTTGATCGATCTAAGACCGGAACTCCCGGGCTCAGCCTTTCAATGTCCGATCTGTAATTTACGGATTCTGGATCATCTGAGGATCCTCCGGGGAAGACGTCTTCGAAGTCGCCATCGGCGATATCGTCTGCTCTGCGACAAAATGCGTAGTATGCCATTATTGAACGGCGCTTTTCCTCTGGCAGATACTTGAATGAATGGTAGAAATTTCCTGCTTCTCTACGAGTGAGTTCCTCGCAGAATTCATATGATGTTTCTACCATGTGTTGGGGTATTTCTGGTTCAGTCCAGATTGGTGCATCAATATGTTTGAAGGGGTCCAGCAATTCCCCTCTTGATCCGATGACCCCCATGAAAAGAGCGCTTTCTCGAACTGCCTCTATGGCTGTGATACTGATGGCTCTAGCAGCTTCCTTGGTAATATCAACAGTGGCTCTGACGATGTCTATTTGCTCTTCTTGGCTGTTTTTTGGTTCGGCATACGCCGAGTCGTCGATCTCCGCATCGAGAATGGTCTCGCTTCCGGAATCCCTGCCCTGAGTCATATCGCTTCAGAAAAGGGCGGCATAGGGGTCCACTTGAATGTCTCCCGACTGCGATTGGGGGGGCATCGTTAGTTTTGGTAGGTAAATTCGGGCATTATCCCCATTTGTCACTCCCTGAGTAACCTCTTGCTGGAACCCTTGAATGGAACGGCCATGATGACCTGCTTGACTACTTCTTTGACCTCTGATCTTTTGATCTTGACCTTCTCCCCTGGGTCGAGTACGTTTCTCCCTCTGAGAAGGGATACGGTCTTCTTCCCGATAATAACTGGCAACATGCAAGATCCACGAAGACGAAACTGCGAATGTGGTAGCATCTCTATGTACTGGACTGCGGAGTCTAGATGCTGGTCAGTCAAATCAAGATATTCGTCGTATAGTGGCCTAAAAGAGTCCATTTTCGATGAGTCAAGCAAATCTGAGGGGGACATGCCATGCTCATCGAGGCTTCTCCTCGGAATGTAGCAACGACCGAGTTCCAAGTCTGCTGGTATATCCCTCAGGATGTTAATCATCTGCAGGGCCTTTCCAAATCTGACTCCCTTCTCGAACAGTTCCGTCTCATTTTCCTCTTTGAAATTGAATAGATGGTCGAGGGACATCTGCGTCCAGAATTCGCCAACGCTTCCAGCCACTCTGTATGCATAGTCATCTAATTCGTCGTTTTCTTCGATGGCTGGAATTCCATTCGCTCCAGAGGAGAATCTCTTCAGGTCCAGTATCTGCCCCCCTATGATGATCCCCAGACACTTGCGGATGGACTCCTGGTCCGATTCCGAGAAATCGTCGATCTTGGAAACCACTTTGCCTACGCTATTCAGGAGAAGTCCCTCAGAAATGTTGCTTTGGAAGTCTGAGAATTCTTCTAGATCCGGGATCTCCTCCGAATTCCCCTGGGTAAACTCATTGTATGACTCCAGAGCCTGCAATAGGTCCTCCGGATCTCCGCCCTCGGAGTCAGCGATTGTGTCGGAAGTCCTGGCTAACATGTACAGGAGGCTGACTTGTTTCCTAATTGCACTAGGTAGCTCCTTCAGTGAAAGGTAGAACGAGCGAGATGTCCCTTCCAGTATGGAATCCAAATCGGAGTTGAAAATCCTCGACATGGGTACCAACCTGGTCTCGCTAGAGGTTTCTGTTCCTAAGACTCTCGCAGGCCTGCTTCTACCAAGGCCGATACCAGAGCCTCGCCGATCTTTGATGGGTCGCGAGCAATGTGGATTCCAGCGGCTTCGAATGCAGAGAACTTCTCCTCCGCAGTTCCCTTGCCGCCTGAGATGATTGCTCCAGCGTGCCCCATCCGCTTGCCTGGTGGTGCTGTAGCTCCAGCGACGAATCCCACGAGTGGCTTCGAGAAGTTAGCCTTGGACCATGCGGCTGCTTCCTCTTCGGCAGTGCCCCCAATCTCTCCAATCATTACGACTGCCTCGGTGTCAGGGTCATTCTCGAAGGCTTCTAGGCACTCGATAAAACCGGTGCCATTTACCGGATCGCCTCCGATACCAACGCAGGTAGTTTGCCCTTCTCCTACGCTCATAGTTTGTGCGACTGCCTCGTAAGTTAGAGTCCCCGACTTGGAGATAATTCCAATCCTACCTTTGGCGTGTATGGAACCTGGCATTATTCCTATCTTACATCCCCCATCGGAGCCAGGCGAGATAATTCCGGGGCAATTTGGTCCGATTAGCCTAACACCGGGCCTTTTTTCCAAGTGGGAGATTACCTTGACCATGTCTAGGGTTGGTATCCCCTCGGTGATGCAGACGATTAGACCACCTCCGTTCAATTCATGGAATGAGTCAGCAGCCTCAATTATTGCAGGGGCTGCGAATCGCGCTGGAACGTAAATTACACTGGCCTCTGCCCTGGTGCTGGAGACTGCTTCTGACATCGTATCGAATACTGGGACAGATCTACCCGGTAGATCCACAACTTGCCCTCCCTTTCCTGGAGTAACGCCACCGACTATGTCAGTACCGTATTCGACCATCCTCGTCCCATGAAACGTTCCTTGGCTTCCTGTGATTCCCTGTACCAAGACCCTTGTCTCATCATTGATCCAAATACTCATGTCTAATTTCCCCCGATTGCTTTGACTATTGCCTCGCCGGCATCACCTAGAGTGCTGACAGTAATCACATCGAGATCTGATTCTTCCAGTACCTTCCTGCCTTCGTCGTGATTAGTGCCAGAGAACCTGACTACTAGTGGGATATTCAGGCCTGTCTCCTCTGAGGCCTCGATGATACTCCGTGCGACCATATCGCATCTGATTATGCCTCCAAAGATATTGACGAGGATTCCCTCCAGACGCGTATCCTCAAGAATTATCTCGAAAGCAGCTGTGATTGATTCGCTATCTGCGCCCCCGCCAATATCTAGGAAGTTCGCTGGCTCCCCCCCATACAGCTTGATTACATCCATTGTAGCCATTGCCAGGCCAGCACCATTGACCAAGCAGCCGATGTTTCCTTCTAAGTCAACATATGAGAGACCATGTTCATGAGCCCTTACTTCCACATCTGACTCTTCCGAGCTGTCTCTGAGGCCTTCCCTCCATGGATGCCTGAATGTGGCATTCTCATCGAAGCTGACCTTTGCATCCAAAGCCACCATGAGTCCATTTCCATCTCTGACAAGGGGGTTAATCTCGATCATAGAACAGTCCTTCTCGGTGAACAAAGAGGCGAGGTTGACCATCATCTCCGTGAATGAAGTGCGTGAGTTTCCCGAAAGGCCGAGAGAATCTCCGAGAGAGTTTGCAACCTCCTCACTAAGGCCATCAGATGGGTCGAACCAAACTTTGTGGATAGCTTCCGGGGAAGTCTCGGCAACCTCCTCAATATCCACTCCACCCTCAGTGGAAGCCATGATCAGGATCGCATCCTCCTCCCTATCAACTAAAATTGCAAGATAGTACTCATGGGCTATGTCGCATCCTGATTCCACGTACAAGTTACTTACGATCTTCCCAGAAGGGCCTGTCTGCTTGGTAACGAGTTTGTGACCCAGGATATTTGAGGAGTAGTTTTCCACTTCCATCCTGGAGAAAGCTACCTTCACTCCACCCTGCATCACCAACTCCCCAGAGTCAGGGCAGAACAAATCCCCCTTGCCCCTTCCACCGGCATGAATCTGGCTTTTTACCGCGACAACATCTGAGTTGAGAGAGTCGTAAGCGGATAGTGCTTGTTCGACTGTAGTGCAGTGAACTCCACGTTGGACAGACACTCCCGACTCTCTGAACATGGCCTTTGCCTGATACTCATGAATGTTCATTGGTCGACCCAGCCGAGGTATGGTCTTGAAAGATGCGGAACCCAGTCTTCCGAAGAAGAGCCACGAAGCGATGAAAGGGAGTGAGGTGCTGGGATAGTCGTGGACGTAGTCGTTCTGGCGGGTGGATTCGGGACTAGGCTAAGACCATGGACCGAGAGCGTTCCAAAACCACTTCTACCGATTCTGGATAGGTCAATGATTGAGCATGTAGTAGACGTTCTTCCAGAATCCTTAGTCGACAGGGTGCTAATCGCTGCTGGCTATGGTGTCGAGAAGATGCGTTCCCATTTCGCCAACATCCCGCTACCGTATGAGGTGAGGATTATCGAAGAGACCGAGCCCCTGGGGACCGGGGGGGCGATTGCAAACTGCAAGAGTCACCTCTCTGGTGGCACTTTCTGTGTGATTAATGGCGATCTAATAACCAGTTTGAGAGTCGAAGAAATGCTAGATTTCCACAGAAGCAACGGTGGTATTGGAACCATCGCTCTGTGGGAGGTAGAGGACCCATCTCGTTTCGGAGTGGCCGACTATCGAGAAGAAAGTGGGAAGATTATGAGATTCCAAGAGAAGCCTCCGATTGAGGAGGCGTATTCAAACCTCATTAATGCAGGAACTTACATCCTAGAGCCGGAGATTTTCAATCTAATGCCAATGGGTGCCCACAGCATAGAGAGGGACGTCTACGAGGGCCTGGCCGTAACTGGTGGACTGAATGGTTTCCCTTACGAGGGGTGGTTCGTGGATGCAGGCACCCCGGGTTCCTTCATCGAGGCGACGCAGGTTTGCATAGCCGAGAGCAAATTCGACAGCGGTTCTGTTAATGGGGACTCTTGGTTCGGCGAAGACTCGGGGAACCTAGGCCTGGTCTCTGGTAGCTCAGTGGGTCATTCTTCCGTTGTAGGGGAAGGGGCGACTGTCACGAACTCGGTAATCCTCGACGATGCTGAGGTAGGTGCTGGAAGTGTTCTGGATGGGTGCCTTATTGGCAGAGGAGCGAAGATTCCAGAGGGGGTCGAGATGAATGGTAAAATTGTGGGTCACGACTCCCACTTGGGATGATTGGCAATGACTGATGAATTTGGAGGAATCCAGTTCTCAGGAAATCTCAGACCATCCCAAGTCGCATCATCAAGCGTAATCAAGAAGGATCTGGAAGGTGGCTCAAAGGAACTCCTAATCGTCGCTCCTCCTGGCTCGGGAAAGACAGTGCTGGGGCTATACGTCTGGTCGGACCTAGTCAGGAAGCCAACACTGGTTCTCAGCCCGAACTCGGCAATACAGGCGCAATGGATCGAGAGGGCGAAGGAACTCTTCCACCTAGACGGGAGGGAGTCAGAGATCGGCACAGACCCGAAGAATCCCGGGATCCTGACTTCGCTAACGTA
>PBNI01000025.1 GCA_002723045.1 Methanobacteriota archaeon
CCATCCTGCGAAGCAAATCTGAGAATAAGGCCTAGACCCGGGAAGAGGGAATTGACCTGCCCAGGATGCCAGAATGCCTTCTTCGTCACATTCTAGTTCCGAGAAGCCGATAGAGGTTAGAAACCGCCATTTCTCACGATTTACGACCCTCTTGTCTCAAATACCCCGAAAAGGGCGTCGAATTGGGGATGGGCACGTGAGTGAGAGCAAGCCGACAGACTCGAGCGAGTCGGAGGGTTTGGACGATCTAGATGCTCTGAGAGCAGAGCACGCACTATCCTCCACAGCAATGGGTGCCGCAGCAAGGGCACGAGAAAGGCTGGACGAAGAGTCAACACTCCGCTCTGGAATCAGGAGGGAAAGGAGAATGAGAATCTCAGAGATGACTGAGAGAGTCTCTGGGATGCAGGGTGCAATGAGGAAGGCTAACGAGATTCTATTCGAAGAGCAACTGCAGCAGATTGAGGCAGATCTCAGGGACGAGTTGGAGGATGAACTTGAGAGGCTGGAGAAGGAGGCATTGGAGAGGGAAGAGAGACTTCTCAGGGAAGAAATGCTGCATCGTCTTCGCAGAGAGGAGAACAGGCTTCGCGATCAACTAGATCTAGAGAGGGACAGGAGGATTGAGGCCCACTCGTCTAGAATTAGAGACAGACTCAGAGATGAAATGGAAGTTGAGTTCACCAGGAGGAAAGCATTCCTCGAGGAGAGGCTTGAGCTGGAGGCCAACCAGGGTATCGAGAGGATGGAACGCAGGGTCGAGATGGATCTGCGAGAGGCAATGGAGTCCGAGGTTCACCGTAAGTCCGAGGCATTTAGACTAGAGCAGGAAATAAAAATGAGAGATAGCATTGCCAAGAAGAGGCGAAAGTATGAGACGAAGATGGAGAAGCAGCTTGAGAGTGAAAGGGAATCTCTCGAGAAGGAATTGAAATCCGACATCAGCGTCAGGACAAAGGCGCTTCAGGAAGAATCAGAGAGAGCCGCCATTGGCGAGCTAGATCGGAGGTTTAGAGCGGAGAAGGACAGCATGGAGGCAGCACTCGGGCTCAGAAGGCAAGAACTGGCCCTGGAGAGCGAGGTCGAGATGGAGCAGAGAGTTGCCGATTTCGTCAAGGAGAGGGAGTCCGAGATGATGTCAAACCTAGAGAAGCAGATGTCGAAGAGAGGAGACATGTCGAAGAAGGACATCAAGGAGATGCTAAAGACGCTAGAATCGGAAATCAGGCTAAAGATGGAAACGGCCCTTCTCGACGCAAGGCACAGGGCGATGGACCAATCCGGCTCCTAGTGGAACTATGATTCAGTAATCGATCTGATACGCCCATCTGCCTCTCTTGCGAACTCCCAGTATGATTGACTAGCTCGGTTTGACTTGCTTGGCTTCTGTGCGATTACTATCGGAGCGCCCTCCAGCGGAGACTCCGCTATCGCCACCGATCTTGGGATCTGTGAGTCAAAGACCCTGTCCCCGAAGTGCTTTCGAGCATGCTCGGTTACCGTTTCACATAACTTGCTTCTAGATTGTACCATTGTCATCAGGATCCCCAACAGGCCCAGACCCGGATTAACTGACTTCTGAACCTCCCTGATTGAGGATATTAGCTGTCCCATGCCTTCCAAGGCATAGAACTCTGCTTGGATGGGAATCAGTATCCAGTCCGCCGCACACAGGGAATTTACTGTAAGCAGGCCTAGGGAAGCGGGTGTATCGATAATAATCACATCGAAATTATCCACTGCCTCCGAAAGGGCGAGTTTGAGCCTATTTTCCCTACCAACCCTTGTCGCTAGGTCAACTTCTATCCCAGACAGATCCAGATCCGCTGGTAGAATCCACAAGTTTCGGATTCCAATGTGCTTAGGTGGTCCTCTGGACTTATCCGGGTTGTTCTTCCTCCAAGCAGCTTTCATAGATCTCGATAGTAGGTCCGGACCAAGTATGCAATCCTCCAGCTTCAGAGAGTTATCGCCCACTCCCCGGGCGAACAACTCGTTCATCGTCGGCCCAACGCTTCTCTTGTCAACACCGAAGGTCGTCGCCACGTTTCCCTTGGGGTCCATATCCACAAGCAGAACCCTCCTGCTTCGAATCTCGTAATCATCGCTCCCCATTGCCAGAGACGAGGCCAGGTTTACTGCAGTGGTTGTTCGAGAACATCCGCCTTTGTGATTCACACAGGCTATCACCACTGCCACGTTGCTGAATACGGCATCCGGTTAATTGGGATTCCCGATTACTGTATTACCGGGACCTGAACTTCACTGAGGATCTTATTCACGACCCTCCTTCCGGTAACTCCCCTAATCTTAGACTCGGGCTTGAGTACAATCCTGTGACTCACTACATCCAGAGCGACTCCCTTCACGTCATCAGGGATCACGTAGTCCCTTCCATCGATTGCGGCAGACGCTCTTGATGCTTTGAAAAGGCCCTGGCTAGCCCTTGGTGAAGCCCCAGCCTCAATTCTTGGATCCGCCCTAGTTCTCTGGACGACTTGGACGATGTACCCCAGGATACCTGGATCGATGTGAACGGTCTCCAGGGCCTTCTGCATCGCCACAACCTTTCGAGGCTCGACAATCTGTTCAACGTCGTAGTTGTCCTTTCCTCGCAGCTTCCTTCTCTGCAGTATTGCCTTCTCTTCATCCATCGATGGGTACCCCATACTCATCTTCATGAGGAATCTATCCATTTGCGCTTCGGGAAGAGGATATGTCCCTTCCTGCTCAATTGGGTTCTGAGTTGCCATTGTTACGAATGGCGCAGGGAGTTTGTGGGTGATCCCCTCAATTGTTACTTGCTTCTCTTCCATGGCCTCGAGGAGAGCTGCCTGGGTCTTCGGAGGGGCCCTGTTGATCTCGTCCGCTAGAAGTATGTTGGTGAATAGAGGGCCGAACCTAGGCCTGAACTCCCCAGTCTTCTGGTCATACATGTATGTCCCGATGATATCCGCGGGAAGCAGATCAGGAGTGAACTGCACCCTCTTGAACTTGCAACCAAGTGCTTCGGCGAAAGTATTCGACATCAGAGTCTTTGCCAGGCCCGGATTGTCTTCGATCAGGATGTTCCCGTTGGCCAGTATTCCAATTGCCACCTTGCGGATGTTTTCCGGCTTACCAATTATGACCTTGGCAACCTCGCTCATGAGGTTGTTAGCATGCCCAGAGACCGATCTGATGAGGTCCTTTGAGCTAGAACCACCACCCTGAGCAATCGCCACACTGAACCCTCTTGTTTCCTAGGCCGATTCCATGACTACTTGAGTGTTAGGTGCCTTTGCACATCCCATGCTCTTGTCTCACCTTCCCCAGAAGTGGTCGTCTTTCCTGTGAATGGCTAGCAACTCTTCGTAGACATCCTTCTCCATTGAGGTCATCTCCATCTTCCTAAGTTTCCTGGCATGCGATTCAGGAATGTCAACTAGGAGCACGTCTCCCTCGTCAATCTGCCTTCCCACGGTAACTCCATCAACAGAAATTGCCACCTCGGCCCCCTGCTTCGCTTCCTTTAGGCTCTCTTGCCCGGATCTGATGGATTTTATTCGCCCCACTCTCACTCCATCTTTGAGAAGGCCCTGTCCAATGTGTATTCTACCCCCGAGAACCCTTACTCCAACAACAGCCGGTTTCGATATTCTGAATGTATGATCAGGGAGGAGCATTATTCTGCCGGGGTATACAACCAATTCCCTCCGCTCTTCCTCAAGCTCCGATTTCCGATCTTCTACCCATTCTTCTCGTTCTTCCAGAATTCTGTAGATAATGTCGGACCCAATGTGCTTGACTCCTGCTTCAGAGGCTGCTACTTCTTCCTCCGCCTCTTCAAGAATCTCTGTGCTGAATGCCATAATCAACCGGTTCAGGGGATCCGTAGATGCCTCAGCGCTACGGACATCCCTACGGCTGACCTTTCCAATCGATGCCTCCCTAATTGGCACGTCAATCTCCCTCAGTTCCTTTGCCAGAGCCTCCAGTCCCCCAACCGTGTCAGACTTGATGCAGACTCCCTCTTCGTCGAGATCGATCGAGAGATTAGCCTCCTCGTTCGCTGCTGCCATTGCAGCGCCCCTCTCTTCGTCGGATGAAACTACTCGAAGCGTAGTTCCCACTAGGACTCCCTCCAATGATGGTGCGCTAATCTTGATTCCAGCGGCCGCATAAGCAGTTTCTGCGTTATCCCACCTGTCACCAGCATCTCTCATCTCACTCATCCCTCTTGGTGAGAAGAGGCCCTTCACGTGGGTGCTAATTCCTCCTCGATCGCCGACTAGTACTATCTCATCTCCCTTTCGGATTGAACCCCTATGGAGGATCAGATCCAGTGTCTTGCCAAGCCCCCTCTCCTCCTTCATCTCCAAGACGGTCGCTTCTCCAGAACCATCCACATCTGTCAACTGGTCGGACAGATATCGTTCTGCAAGGCCAATAACAACCGCTAGAAGGTCTTGGATGCCTTCTCCTTCCCTTGCAGAAACTGGAACCATCGCGATCTCCTTGGTGAAGTCTTTGATTCTCTCATACCTCTCTAGGTTGAAGCCCTCTTCAGCAAACTGTCCTACAAGTTCCCAGTATTTTTGATCGAATAGGCCCTGCACCTCCTTTGTCTGATCTCTCATAGAGATGGCCATAGATCTGCCTTCTTGGCACTGCCATCCATGGATCCTGTCGATCTTATTTCCAGCGACAACGAAAGGAGTCTTAGATTGCTTCAGGATTCTCAAAGACTCCCTGGTTTGTGGCCTGCAGCCCTCCATCACATCAACGATTAGAATTGCAATATCTGCCAGTGAGCCCCCTCGAGCACGGAGCGAGGAAAACGAATGGTGCCCCGGGGTATCAATGAAGAGGAGGCCCGGAGATTCGAATTTCTTGCCCCCCAATAGCGGAGCACACAAATCATTGAGTATCTCTGACGGAACTTCGGTGGCCCCGATATGCTGAGTAATGCCTCCGGCCTCTCTGTCCATCACCGAGGATCGACCTTGCTCACCTAGCGATCTTACGTGATCCAGCAAGGAGGTCTTACCATGGTCAACATGACCTAGGACAGCGACGATGGGTTGTCTGCGTTCTGACATTTCACCCACCTCATGCTCCTTCCCCTTCAGAATTGATTTACTCACTCGTAGATATGCGCCTCTGCGTCACGGGTCCAGTCAACAAGCCCATCTGGGAACCACAAACCCAACTCGAATGAGGCCGTATCCTCCCCGTCAGAGCCATGAATCACATTGTGGCCGATGTCCATTGCGAAGTCCCCTCTGATGGTCCCGGGAGCGGCCGTACGACCGTCGGTCGGCCCGATTATGTTTCGAGCCACGCTGATTGCATCGACCCCGGTCCATGCCATTGCCACTACAGGGCCGGATGTGATGAACTCGATGAGACCAGGGTAGAAGGGGCGTTCGTTGTGGACCTCATAGTGCGCCTCTGCTAGATCGAGGGGAGGCGTCAACTGCCTCAGGCCAACTAGTCGTAGGCCCTTGGTCTCGAATCTGCCGATTATGTCAGCAACCAAGCCTCTCTGTACACCATCCGGTTTGATCATCACGAAGGTCGTCTGCATTTCTCCCATGTCCCGGCCGAACCACCCCCCCTATTTCAACGAAGTCACCAGAGCAAATGTTTGATGAGCCTAGCATCGAGACGGAATAACATGAAAATGTCAATCCCATTGCTATTGTCGTTTTGTCTGTTGCTTCCTGGATGCTTGGATAGCGTAAATGACACAGTGAACCCGGAGAGGGAACTTTTCGATGATAACACATTCGTCAACGAGGACGAGCACATCAAGCTAACTTGGACCATCGAGTCAGCACACACGATCAGGATTGCACTGGACAAGCAGGAGGGCCCGAACATCGATCTCTACACCATGACCGAGTTGAACTACCAGAAGTACGAGGATTGCGACAGCTTCGTCTATCTTTCTGACCTCAGTGACCCCAACACCGATGCGGCAAACCTGGAGGCTACCATCGATGCTGGGACGTACGTCACAGTCATTGACAATACAGATTGTGGAGATGCTCAACCACCAGACCAAGGAGGCCTACTATCCAGTGATGAGAATGACAGGGCAAGGGTCGACTACAGAATCACTGCTCAGTGACGTAGGCAGAATTATTTTGCTTCCTAGATATGCGGTAACGTGGTAGCACCATTATTCGAACTAATCTGCTGCTTACTGGATGTGTTTGCCGCTGGGGGCGTTTGGGCCGGATCAACGGGTGGGAGAAAGCCCACGAGTCTTGAGCCCACGAGTCTTGCGAGTCGGAGCAAGAAGTGCGAATTTGACAGTTGCCGATCTCTGACCTATAGATCGACTGATTACTGCTGGAAGCATCAAGAGGGAAAACCCCACCATTCTGATGGTCCGATACCGATTCGATCTACTGTAGAATCACCATGGTGGGAGACGAAAGACGAGTAATCCTCGAGATTACTTGATTCCGCCCTTCTCATAGCGACGAGTCCACTTGAGCCTCCTCGCATTCCTCTTCAGCTTGAGCATGTTCTTCCTAGACTTGCTGTCCTTGAACCAGTAGACAGAACCGTCCCTCTTGATGAACATCATGCCAGTACCGGGCTCGATCTCCTCGTTCGTGAAACTGCAAATACGCTGCTCTGGCATCAAAATCACCTGGAGCCTATCCTTCTCGCTTCCCTACCCGTATCTCTGAGCATCAGGATGTCCCCACCCTCCCCAGTCACGGGATCAGGACCCCTCACAGGGCCTAGTACGTTCCTTGTGATGATTCTTCCAACGTCTCTGGGGTTGTCTGAGTCCAGCACCCTTACCTTAACCTGCATCGCCTCTCCTGTTAGGCCTGTTCTGCCCACAATCTCAACGACTTCTGCGGGCCATGCTTCGGTTGCCATCCCTCAAACCTCCAAATCATGACGAGAGGGTCTCGAAGTGCGACTTTACCTCGTTGAATCGATCCATGCCCTCTTTCTCGACCTGCATTACCGCGATTGCGGCCGTCCTGGTCCCAGTGCTCATCCCAGCAGCCTCCGCTAGGTATGCTTGATCCTCAACATAGATGAATGGGATTTCCTTCTCCTTGCAAATCATCGGGATATGTGCAAGCAACTCTCCTGGATTCACATTCTCCGCCATGACAACCATCTGGGCAGTGCCTCTCTCTGCAGACTTGGTGACCTCATTGGCCCCCTTCTTTAGTCGGCCCTTGCCATCCTTGCCTAGGCTCTTGACCATCTCGTAAACTTGCTCTTGTACGTCTTGGGGTGTTTCGAAATCAATATGTACACTCATTGGAACATCTCCTCGTGTTAGTAAGCCGCCGCACGGCATGACCGATATAAACGCAGCGTATTGCCTCCAGTCAGCCGTTATGTGCGACTTTATCCATGAGGCTACTCAAACCCCTAGCCAATGCGGGTGCTGCGGATACGCAAGCCCTGGGGTTCGGTAGGGAATCAGTTGTGTATACTCCATCCACGTGATTTGCTAGCCTGGACAACGCCCCTCCGGTGAATAGGCCATGCGTACATGCTGCGTGGACCTCCGTGGCACCCTGTCGTCTCAGTGCGTCACTAGCTCTGCAAATCGTTCCCCCGGTGCTGATCATGTCATCCACTATTGCCACAACCTTGCCTGAGACGTCTAGGTCCTTCGGGGTGTGCTCAATTGTATGGGCATCAATCCTGGTCTTTTCGAGATATGAGAAATCGCATCCGATTAGACCAGCGACTTCGGTCGCCCTGGAAATAGCGCCCTTGTCAGGACTAAGGATGAAGTCAGGAGAGACCCCGTTTTGCAGCCTATCCGCTATTTCTGGCATTGAGCTAACGAATTCAATTGGCACGTCCATCCCCTCCAGGACCTCTGGAGCATGCAGATCGAGAATTGCAATCCCATCGCAGTATTTTGAAACAACTTCCGTCACTATTTTCGCTGAAATAGACTCTCCTACCGAGAATCTCTTGTCTTGTCTAGCATAGCCATAGTAGGGAATTGCTAGGAAAACACCCGGGCCAACGTCTTCTGAACCCCCTGACCATTCTCCCTTCAAGCTCGATAGGTCCCCTTTCCTCACGTCTCGAATTGCTCCCAGAAGTAAGAGAGTCTGCAATATCCCTGAATCAGGGAAAGTATTGGAAACCAGAACAACTGCTTCTGATCTGACAGAATCTATTGATTCCGCAGGTACTCTGACGTACGCTTCTCCGTCCGGGAATCTCCTACTCTCTAGTGCCACGTGCTCCATGCCAAGGATTGGGGCTAGTTTCTCAGCAATACCAGCGCCTGAGGCACCGCTAAGGACAGGCATTTGGAGAAAGGGAAAGGCAGTCCCTTCATGATGCTTCTTATCACAAAGAAACACAGAAAATGATGAATTTTGGTGGGCACGACAGGATTTGAACCTGTGACCTCCCGGTTATCAGCCGGGTGCTCCAGCCAAACTAAGCTACGCGCCCTTGAGCATCAATCGGCACATGGGATTGTGATTTGAAGGCTACTCAAGCCTCATTCACTCTTCTTCGTACTCTTCTCCATTCAATTTCAAGAAACTGGGCAGAGTCACCAATCTCGAAAATGTGCACTTCAGAATGACTTCATCCAGTCTAGAAGTGGTCTTGGCTAATTGCCCACAGGGAACTGCTATTGTCTCAGGAAGGCCATGCCTGGCTCTAACCATGAAATGAGGTTTCACTAGGAGACCCTTGTATGTGCGCTTTATTTTGATAAGTTCCACAACATTGCCAATGTCCATGCCATCATTATCTAGCACTGCTCTGTCCAACAACTCATCTGGAGCATAGAGATCTTCTTGGATTCTGACCGTGTTCCTCCATCTTCTCTGTAACTCCCTCATTGATTTTGAGAGCTTGATCCCCCCGTCCGGTCTAATACTGTGAACCAACTCTTTGGCTAGGGGGGCCAGATCTGCAGGCTTTCTCATGAATTCACTAGCAACTTCGTCTTCCACTTTGATTCTCAGAGACCTCACGAACTCGTCTCTGGGGTGAAATCTCTCACCAACCACTACTCCGACGTGTTTCTCTCCAACGTAGACATCTCTGTGTATCATTTCCTGTATTTCGTAATCCTCTACCATTTCTCTCCCTCAGCGAGGAGTGCATCCCCCGTGCTTCTCCAAAGTCTCAGACACTGGAGTGGCACTTATATTATTCGTTAATTAAGACTGATAATCCAATTGAAATTTTTTAGTCTTAATGAATTTTTCAATTGGAAAATTAATTTTAGTTTGATTTTTGTTATGATTATCAGAAAAGCAAGTTTTCACTTCTCGCCACTGAATTTTCTAGAACTCAGACCATTTCCGGAGAATGTTGATGAGCATCCCTCCTCTGCCCTGCACGTGGATGGCAAACTAGCTTCTCTGGCCGATATTCGATCTCGAACCGGGAAAGCTCAGACCAACGGTCTAATGGACTCAGTTATCTCTGATTTCCTAGAGACCGATCCATCTCTAAGTCGGGCAATAGAGGAGGCGACTGAAAACTTCCAGAGTCTAATCAACGACATGGGTGATGAACTATTTTCTATGAAAGAGAGTGATTTGGCAGCACATCTTCAATCGGATTATGTCAATTTCTATTCTGCCGCTACTGTAAATCCGTACGTCGCAATTGCTGCTCGAGGTCCTTGGATAATCACATCTCATGGGGCAGTACTCCATGATAATGGCGGATATGGGATGCTTGGAATGGGACATGGTCCCGACGATGTAATCCAGTCAATGCAGCAGAATTGGGTTATGGCCAATGTCATGACGCCTTCTTTCAGTCAGAAGCGCCTCTCTGAACGACTTAGAAAGGAAGTAGGACATACCAGGGGGGGCTGCCCATTCTCTAGGTTCGTCTGTTTGAATAGCGGTTCAGAATCTGTTACAATCTCTATACGAATTGCAGATGCGAACACACTCAGAGTTACTGGTAAGGGGGGAATGCATGAGGGCAAGCCAACCAAGATGCTGGCACTTGTCGAGGCCTTCCATGGAAGGACACACAGGCCAGCTCAGATTTCAGACTCGTGCAGTGAGAAGTATGAGAAGAATCTAGCCTCATTCCGCGAGAGGGATAACGTAATCTTCGTTCCAAGCAACGATCTAGATTCACTAAAATCTGCCTTTGAACGTGCGGAAGAAGAGGGATTCTTCATCGAATTCATGGCAATGGAACCAGTGATGGGGGAGGGCAATCCTGGGCTTTGTGTGACAAGAGAGTTCTATGATCTTGCCAGAACTCTGTGTACCCAGCATGGGAGTATGCTAATCGTTGACTCAATTCAAGCCGGACTAAGGGGTCAAGGATGTCTTAGTATAGTTGATTATGATGGCTTTGAGGACTGTTTGGTCCCTGATATGGAGACTTGGTCAAAGGCGCTCAATGCTGGCCAATACCCACTATCGGTAGTAGGTCTCTCCGAGAGAGCCGCCGACTTGTACGTCGTAGGAATTTATGGCAATACTATGACTACGAATCCAAGAGCTTTGGAAACTGCAGTCTCAGTCCTTGACCGAGTGACCCCAGAATTGAGGAAAAATATCAAGGAAAGGGGCGTTGAATTCGTTGCTAAATTGAGAGCACTCGCTGAAGAGATGCCCGGAACGATTACCGAGGTCCAAGGAACGGGCCTCCTTCTTTGCGCAGAATTGGATCCAGAGAAACTCCCTGTGGTGGGGTTCGGGTGCGTCGAAGAGTGGTGCAGGAACAATGGACTCGGTGTAATCCACGGCGGCCAGAATGCTTTGAGATTCACTCCTCACTTCGGAATCACCTCCCAGGAGATAGACATGATTGTGGATATTCTAAGGGAAGCACTCCTAAACTTCACGTCTAAGACTATCGAGGCCAACTAAACAGATGCGTTTCCATGCCCAAAAGTGTGCATGTTTCAGGTTCATCAGACGGCCTAAGAGAAGCCCTTGAGGAAAGGCTCGAGAGAGCTGGAGCCGAACTTGTTGCCGATCCAGAGAAGGCGGAAATAACGATTCAGATTGACACCCAAGAGAGTAGTGACATCGCTATCGTCCCCCCAGGTTCTAGATCTCCCGGTTCAGGAATTGTAATCGAATTATCCGATGTCATCATCCCAAATGGTGGGAGGGATTGGGGAAACGGGGCCATGATTGATTGGATTGAGAAAATTATGAGCGGAAAAAAACCAGATCCGGAATCAAAGACTAGATTCTGGGTAAACGTACGGGATGTAGTTGACGCTATTTCCACAATTTGCCTTAATGGGAAAGAAAAAATGCCAAATGGAAACTATTCGATGTGTGGCAGAAGGGCGTGGGAGATGGGAGATGTCACAGACGAAATCAGAGTACTCTGGGAGCGTTACAACAATTCAATCAACCATTCACATACCATTGAATCATTGTCCGAGGTCCCCAGCCCAGTAAGGGGGCTACATTCGAAAAATGAAGAAAGACCAGACCTAAGCAAAATCCACGAAGCTCTGGTAATCCTAGGAGGGGAAGGTTGGCACCCATTGGTTCCCATGAGAGTCTCTCTGATGGAAATGATAGCCAGCGCCAAATAACTCAACGTGAGTTTTTGTCGCCTTGAACCTTCACTCTAACATCTTGAGCAAGCCCTTTGCACGTCTGCATAACCTTTCGAATTCGAGTTCCGGCTGCATTGTTCCCTGAGTCATGCTTCTCGGCGTCGCCGATAGCGTCGGTCAATTCGTTTATCATGTCCTGAATCATTTCTCTAACTGACATATCATCACATCCGAAAAAGCAGATTAATAGCCGTTTCTCCGGCGCACTTCTCATTCCTCTCCAAATAAGTCAGAACCGAGTAGTGGGAGGATTAGGCTAGCTTCTCCCTCGACAACTATCTGTTCCGCCTCAGGTCTAATTTTACCCCAAGAAATCGCTTCCTTTAGCCTAGCTCCAGATAGTGATCCATCATATTCCGGTGCAGTTGTAATCGAAACAGCCGAATCCATCCCCGAGTCCTCTCTGAATTGGTTCCACCAGATTACGTGATGCTTCGAGATCCCTCCTCCAATCATCAGTCCATGACTCTCGTTTGCAGTCCAAATAAGGTCAGATAAAATCTGCTCATCCGCTAGAACGTCTACCATGAAATCAGGGCTTCTTTGCCTGTGCATGAATAATTGCGAACCTATTGAACCGTCGGTTAGACCCGGGATAACCATCGGTATTCTGTTCTTCGCGACCCAGTACAATAGGGAGCTTTCATCGTCTATCCTGTCACCTATTTCCCAGCAAAGTTCCACTGACCCGAACCCCCTCCAGGGATTGATGCTATCCTTGGCCTTCCTCTCATCCTCAATCTCACTCAACCAAGGAAGAAGGACTCTCTCCAGTATCTCACCATAGCATTCGTTTGGAATCACTACGTTGCCCAGTCTGTTCAGACCTTCTCTGCCCAAGGCAATGTCATCCAAACTGAAATCGCCGTGGAAGTAGTCTCTGAATGTCCTTGCTATGTCATGATCAAGAGTTCCACAGGTGGTGACAACTACGTTGTAGGCTCTTCTCTTCAGTGCCTCTACGAAGAATCCCCTGGTGCCTGTTGCGCATAGGCAGGCAGGGAATGAAAGCCAATTGAGGCTCCCCTCTTCATCAGACTTCGAAATCGCCTTACTCAGAATATCTCTGGCACGAGACAACTTCGACGCTGTGAAACCTCCAGCCCTGCCCATTTGGTCAATCAGGGTGCGAACGTCGGATACGCTTGAGAAGTCATAGTCCTCTACTGGAACGTCAAAGTCGTCCCGCGAGTATCCGTCCATGGGAACCGCACTGGACACTTGGCTTCAATTGGTCGCATTCTGGAGATTGAAGATTCTATCCCTAAGGTTAGCCGCTCTCTCAAAGTCAAGCCTATCCGCTGCCTGCTTCATCTCCTTCTCCAACCTCGAAATGAGAACCGACTGATCTTCACTCTCATCTTCCGTCAATCCTTCAGGATCCCCGATCCACTCCGGTTGGCTGACATTCTCGAGTACGGAATCGGAAGAATTCCAAACCCCTGCTCCCAATCCGAACCTTTTGGCAAGACCCTCCAAACCCTTCTTCCCGGGGGGCTTGGCAACCATTCTCCTACCGCCGCTGCTGCCGGTCCCAGCAACACCCGAGAGCAGGTCTTCTATCTCGGCTCCCATTTCTGGAAGAGCCTTCTGGATGGTTTGTGGTACGATTCCATTATCTTCGTTGTGCTTTCTCTGTAGGGATCTTCTTCTCACAGTCTGGCTGATTGCAGCCTCCATTGCAGGAGAGACAGAGTCTGCATAGAGAATAACAGATCCATCCACATTCCTAGAAGCCCTTCCGATTGTCTGTAGCAACGATCTTTCGTTCCTGAGGAAACCCTGCTTGTCAGCATCAAAGATTGCAACCAAGGAGACTTCGGGAATATCCAGCCCCTCCCTCAGCAAATTAATGCCCACAATGACGTCAATCAGGCCTAACCTTAGTGCCTTGATTATCTCCGTACGCTCTAGGGTGTCAATCTCACTATGTAGATAGTGAGCTTTGACTCCCATCCTCTCCAAGTACTCTGCGACTTCTTCTGCAAACTTGATTGTCATTACGGTGACGAGAACCCTCTGATTCCGGCTAACTCGATCTCCGATTTCGCTTAGAAGGTCCTGGACCTGACCCTCGGTCGACCTCACTTCTATCCCAGGGTCAAGAAGACCAGTGGGGCGGATCTCCATCTTTGCTATTCCGTCTATCTCCTCTAGCAACTCCTCCATACTGTGCTTCGATTTGGGTTTCCCGACTTCGGACTTCTTAGCCCCCCCTCCCCCATCAACATGAATGAGTCCCTCGGGGACTTCTTGACCCGTAATCTCCGCCAAGTGCCTCAACTCCCTCTCGCCTGGAGTCGCACTGACATACATCATCTGAGGAATCAGGTCTTGAAACTCATCAACTCGGAGCGGACGATTGTCATATGCAGAAGGCAACCTGAATCCATGATCGACCAGGTTCTTCTTCCTAGAGTAATCCCCACCATACATCCCTCCAACCTGGGGCAGTGTGACGTGCGATTCATCCATGATGACTAGGTATCTATCCGAACCACCATGGAATTGCTCTCCATTGCTTGCGAAGAAGTCCAGAAGGCAGTAAGACCTCTCTCCTCTGGTTCTTCCATCGAAGTGCATGGAATAGTTTTCCACTCCCTTGCATGACCCAACTTCGTTCAGCATTTCCAGGTCGAACCTTGTTCTCTGTTCGAGCCTGTGTGCCTCCAAACCTCCGTCATTTGACTCGAACCAGTCCACCCTCGTGTCCAATTCGTGCTCAATGTCCTCCAGGGCTTGATTGAACCTCTCTTCGCTTGTCATGTAGAACTCTCTAGGATGGATCCAAGCCTCCTCGAAGTCATCCAGGGTTTCCCATGAGACTGCCTCGCAGACTTGTATTTTCTCAATCCCCTCCCAACCGAACCTAACTCTGAGCGGATCATCTCTACTCGGCATCCATACGTCAAGAACCTCGCCTCTGAGACGAACATCCCCCCTGGCAATCTCACCGGTTGTCCTCCTATACTGTAGATCGACAAGGCCTCTGACGATTTCCTGTGGGTCTGCCTTCTGTCCAACGTGAAGCCTGAGGTGATTCTGCTGGAATACCTCTGGCGGGTTGAGGCCGTAGATCGTGGAGACGGTTCCTACAGTGATGACATCAGGCCGGGAAACAAGGGAGGCTACTGTCGAGAACCTCTCCTGTTCGATTCGTTCGTTCATCTGGAGTTCCTTGTCTATGTACAGGTCTCGACCAGGGATGTACGCCTCTGGTTGGTAGTAGTCGTAGTAGCTAACGAAGTACTCAACCGAGTTTTCCGGGAAAAGCCCTGACATCTCTTGCCAAATCTGTCGTGCCAGCGTCTTGTTATGGGAAAGAATCAATGTCGGAAGTTGCAACTTCTCGATAACCTTGGCCATTGCAAAGGTCTTCCCCGATCCAGTCACGCCAAGTAGGACGCATCTTTCCTGTCCCTCGTTCAATTGTCCTACTAGCTGGTCGATAGCCTGCTGCTGGTCACCAGCGGTCTCATAATCTGCCTGAAGTCTAAACATCCCAACGCCTCAATCAAGTAAACCGTCACTGAAGTAGTCTACGAATGCCATACTAGCAAGCAGAACCCACCCCGTTAGCATGGACGAGCGGAATAGAATCTTCTGATAACGCTCCATGCTTTCATCAGATACTGAGGCAGATTCGGCAGACTTCGTCATCACGAAGATGTTTAGCAGCGCCATGCCAATTACTGACCCGATCCAGAGAGTATGGCGAAACCTTCTGGTTTCCGTGAATTCATGCATCCCTGTAAGGAGAAAGCACACCATCCACCCTATAGTCAGAGCAACGCTAAGGTTTCTAGTTGCTACATTTCCATAACTAGCAGGGAAAGATCGAATCCCCTGTTCCCTATCTACATCCTTGTCCATTAGTGCGTAGTTGATGTCGAAAGCAGAAATCCAGAGGGCGACTCCCAATGAAATGAAGAAGACCTCTGGGAACCAAAGGAACTCCGTTCTGTCATCGAGCATCCCCGTGATGGATGCCCATCCATAGGTGTCTGCTGCGATAGCGACCCATGCACCTGCTGGAGCAAGGGCCAGGCAGAAACCTATCCAGAAGTGACAAATCCATGAGAATCTCTTCGTATATGGGTAGATTACGAATGCAATAACTGGAAGCCAAGCCATCTTCAGAGCCACTTCGTTCAACATCCATGCAGCTAACAATAGCATTCCGAGAAATGCTGCTGAGAGCATCCAAGCCGTCTGCATTGACATTGTGCCGGATGGCAGATGTCTGGAGGAAGTTCGAGGGTTAGAAGAGTCGATTTCTCGATCAATAATCCTGTTTAAGGCCATTGCGAGACCCCTAGCGCCAACTGCTGCAATGATTATCCAGACGATGTCCATTCTTTCGCTTCCGAACTGATTGTCTGCTAGAACAAAGCCGATTAGAACGAAGGGTAGGGAGAACAGGGTGTGTTCAACCTTGACGAACTCAAGTATTTCCTTTAGACCCATATTACAACCTCTTTGAGAGCCAGGAATCTATCCTCTGAACGAGTTCGGGGTCGTGCAGAGTCACCGCAGGCCATCTTCGAACAGGCAAAGGCCCGCCTTCTGAAGGAATCGGGGCGGTTGCATCCCATGCCACTCTAGACATCGAATCGTCGAAGTGCAAGTCTCTCCCTACGTCGAATCTACAGAATAGCTGCCATAGCAGCGTCCTCTTCCAGACCTCACTCTCCAAGTCAGCATCCGAGTCTGTGATGAACAACCATCTCAATCCCTTTGACGCCTCCAAACTCCAAATCGAG
>PBNI01000026.1 GCA_002723045.1 Methanobacteriota archaeon
AACTAGGATCGGGACATCTCCGCCGGCCTTGTCCCGTAGCCTCCAGTCAGGGTGCTCACCGAGGTGGTACTCGCCGGATAGCGACTCATTGACCCCAGAGATGTTGAAGCCCGATTCGTCCAGGATGCCGTCGCTGTCATTGTCGTAATCTATGACGGAGGTGTCTGCGTACCATGTACTCGACTCAGGGTAAGCATTCCCATCCACCATCCATGTGTACATGCTGTTGTGATCGAACATCAGTGGCCATCCGTGGTATGTGGAATTGCCGTATTCGACCCTAGCTTGGGTGCCGTTCAAGTCAGGATGCCCGAAGTCGACCCCGGTGTCGGCGACCGCGACGATCAGGCCCTCACCGGAATAACCCATATCCCATGCATCGTTAGCACCGTGTATCTCTCCCGATCTGACGGTGTTTGGGTCTGGCCCAGAAGGTACTATCCCATATGGCTCTGGGGATCTCTCTGCATCTAGAAGTGCTATAATCCCGTGAACTGAGTCGAGCTTCTGGAGCAATGAAGAGTTGACCCAGAAGGTCCGGTGATCAATGCCCATAGAAATTTCGTCACTTTGGGACATCGACTCCCCTGGGCCCGGTGGTGCTTGCCTCTCAATTGAGGCGGTCTTCCGCTGCCAAGAGTCAAGATGTGCGAGGGAGCTGGTTATTGCAGTGACCCAAACTGCCTCTTGGCCGGAATCAACCCGACTCAGCAAGGAGCCATCCACCCACGGATTAGGAAATTGGAGTAAGGTCTCTGGCTTCTGAGATGATTGTTCTTCCGAAGAGGAGGCACTTCCAGAGGACCCAATGGTTGCTGTAGAAGGTAATGAAGAGGAAAGGAGCAGGGCCATAACAACCAGCACTAGCCTACCGCGCACGACCCTTGGACGCAATTATGTGGCTTGATATTGACGGATAGAAGTCCCGTCAAATACAAGAGTCGGGTCATCGAGGAGAGGTCGGAGTCCCGTAGTGTAGTGGTCCATCATCTCGGGTTTTGGTCCCGGGGACCCTGGTTCGAATCCGGGCGGGACTACCAAATAACGTAACTATGGCTCCAGAATATTATTCGGCCACCCTAAACCATGCATAATTCAATAAAAGACTCGTTCTCCAATTATCTCATGGTACAATATGAGTCACTAAACGAGTTGCTTCCCGTTGCCTCGGTTGTACATATTGCTCTAGGAGCCATGGCGTTGGTACTCATGCATAGATCCAGGGAAAGGGAATGGAACGAGCGTTTTGCTGGCTTGATAATTTCCTGGATGATGGTTATGCTTGGGATTGAGTACGTTTTCTCCACTCTAATAGATTACAGGGTTGATCAACTAATTACTGGAGAGCAAGTTGCAGTTTTTGCCACCTACGAATCGATATTCTACTCATGGATGACCTATGGCGAGAGTGCTATGTCATCGGTTTTACTTTCAATGGTAGTAATTCTGCCACTAATATTCCCATTCCCGTTAATTCAGAAGGAAAGTGCCCTCAAGATATGTGCCTTTTTCGTAATCTTCATCTCGATGGTTCTAGTCCCTCTTGATATTTTCTCGAAGTTTTCCCATAACGGGGCATTAGGGCTTTTGCGATGGATTGGATTCTTCATCTGGATACCAATTTATCTTAGGTTCCTATTTGGAGAAATGCTTTACCAAGAGGAGGGGGCCAGGGACGTTTCCAGCGTCACAATATTACTATTGCTGGGCGTTTATGTTCAGAGTTGGGTATTCTGGCTAATGCACCTAACGGGACTTACTAGCGTTTATCTTAGCAGATGGAGGGTTGAAGACTTCGTTGCTCAGTCTTTTCTGAGTAGCTCCCTGGATATGGTGGCAGTAGCAATAGTAGGTACGACCTTCATAGTGCTCTTCCTTGGAGAGACTTGGAGGGCATTCAGCAAAGGATTTGGTGGGATGAATGTAGTACTCTCTCTGGTCTTTGTAGTGGGCGTAATTTGGTACTTGCTGACACTAGTCAACTACGAAACAGCGGAATCATGCATCCTTACCACTTGTCAGGCATGGGATGAGAATTTCATAGATTGGTATGTCTTTACGTACCAAGTGGCAAAGTTCCTTTTCGTACCGCTAATCTTCATGTTCATTCTCCTAAATTACAATATGATCGACACAGAAGCAAAGGGAAGTCAGATGATTACGAGGATAATGGTACTTCTGCTACTTCTAGTAGCGACATCTAGCCTTATCGAGATGATTCAGATCATACTTCCAATTCCCGAGATGATTACGTCGGCACTTTTCGCGGGTGGTGTCGTTCTATTCATTGGTTGGGAAGAGAGGATAATGGATCAAATAATTACTAAGAAATCTAGTGCCTCTGAATCATTGAACAAACTGGTCGATTTGAAGAAAATCATTATTGAGGATTCTGAATTCAGGTTCTTTTCGATTTCAATGGCGGCAGTAATCGGATACGCTCTACTAATAGCTATTCTATTTGACTCGATGGGTATGCATTTGTAGGAGGGATTGCATGGGAGACAATGACAATCATTTTACAGATGCAATTAGTGAGATATTCTCAATCAAGGAAGCAAATATTGTAGGATCGATATCCCTTGTGGTTATTCTCATATGCGGATCAATAAATGTCTACGAATGGACCCAAGGAGAGTATGCAGAAGCTGTAGATGCAGCAACTGATGAAGGTTGGTGGATAGAATTCAATACCACTATCTCTAGCAAAACAATAACAGAAACCTGGCAGCACGAAGAGGTACGAACTGTAGAGTTCTACATGGATGAAGATTTCCAAATACCTGAGGGATATCTTGTGGGGATGATAGATATCACGATTTTCCCGGAAGACCCGGAGTTTGCTGTGACTGACCCAGTTTCTCAGTGCGATGCGATATCTGGTGACATTATAGTAAACGAACTTACGGCTCAATGGGGCTATGATGGAAATAATCTGTCAGGCCAAGACAGTAGTTGCGAGACTATTGAGTTGGATCTTAGGACTTATCCTGGATTCGACGGGGTGGACCATAACGCTCAAGCAGTTAACGAATTCCAAGCGCTGATTCCCTGGACAGGCCTGGGATGGGGTGAAGGAGTGCTGGAAATCCAGATTGAGTTGGATGTGAATTCGGTAGATCAAATAGGACCCTTTGCCCAAGACGACGATGAAGAGATAACGATATTAGTCGAGGTTCATTTCTTCAAGGCGAGCGCTGCGATGGCCGAATAGTTCTGCTGAAGTTTGATTAATTGGGAGGGGTGCCGGTAATCATGAGCGAAGATAGGTTGGTCAGACCTCTGAGCCTTACATTAAAAGGGCCGGGTAAAGCAGAGGAATCTTCAATTCTAAAGCCAAAGAAGGTAAAAATACTTGATTTGATACTTCCTTGTGAGGAAATTATAATCCACATCGAAAGAAGATTACAGAGAACCGTCATCAGGGGAGGAGAGGGGGATGATCTCCTTGATGAGGGGTCTGAGTCTGCCGTTTACAATGTCATCTCCTCGGCCTCCGTTTCCGAGTACCAGTCCATGATGGAGCTATTCAGGGGGGGTCAGCCCCATATCATTGACCCATTCGATGGCAGGGACGTAAAGGTGGCTTTCAAGTCCATAGAATACAGCGCTTCTAATGGGGCGCTGAAGATGGTCTTGATTGAGGACGTCGACTGATCAGTCTTCGATTACGCTAGAGTCCCTCTTCAGGTCCTTTGTGATGTTCTTTTGATGGCTCTCAAGGGTCCCACCTCCGATCTCAAGGAGCTTTGCGTCCCTCCACATCCTCTCCACAACGTACTCGCCAACGTATCCGTAACCACCCATCACCTGGATTGCACGGTCGGCTATGTTCTTGGCCGCAGTGGTGGCGAACAGCTTGACGCCGTCCGAATCCAGCCTGTGGCCTGCCTCGGAGAGTTCGATCTGCCTGGCAGTGTCGTAGACGTATGCTCGCATGGCCCTGTACTCGGCCCATGACTCGCCGATGTGTCGCTGGATCTGCCCGAAGTCTCGTATCTGCTTGCCGAACGCCTCCCTCTCGGTGGCATACGAGTTCATGTCGGCAAGGCACCTCCTGGCTATCCCCACGCTCATGGCTGCGAGTCCGACCCTCTCGTGCTCCAGGTTCCTCATGAGATGGATCATCGACTCACCTGGCTCCCCCACGACATTCTCGGCGGGGACTACGCAGTCCTCGAAGACCAGTTCAGCGGTCGTGCTGGCCCTCATCCCTAGCTTGTCGGTGATCTTCTGCCCGGACGAGAATCCTTCCATCCCCTTCTCGACCAAGAATGTGGTTAGCTCGGCCCTTCCCCTGTCGTCAGTCCCGGTCCTCGCGTAGAGCCAGACCACATCGGCTGGAGTCCCGTCATCGTCTATGATTCCGTTAGTAATCCACATCTTCCTTCCGTTTATGGTCCAAGAGCCGTCTGACGACTGAACTGCGCTGGTCTGCATGCCTAGGACATCGGTCCCATAGTCGGGCTCGCTCATCCCAAGGCAACCGACCCATTCGCCGCTGCACACCTTCGGGAGTATCCTATCCTTCTGTTCGGCCGTCCCGCTGTGAACGAGGTTGTTCACGAAAAGCTGGTCGTGGGCTAGGAAGGCGAGGCAGAGTCCGGGGTCGGAGTAGGAGAGTTCCTCGTTGACAATCGCGACTGAGGTGGCATCCATGCCTGCACCGCCATACTCAGGTGGAGCAGTGAGCCCGAGAAGGCCCATCTCACCCATCTCGCGGAAAAGCTCCAGGTTGAATCTCTCGTCCCTGTCGTTGTCCAGAGCCTGCGGCTCTACCCTGTCCCTGACGAAGTCCCGCACCATCTCGCGGAGCATCTTGTGCTCCACTGTGGGATTTGAGATATCGATATCGCGCCAGACGTCACTCATGGATGTGCTAAGGGAGGTCTTCGTAAGAGGCATTCGTTCCGCGATGCACTAGTTCCAGAATGCCGAGTCCTCCCATGGCAGGCCAATGGCCAAACCGATTAACTCGAGAATGACGAAGTTCCACACCAGGTAAGCCAGGACGGATGCCGTGAAGACCGCCAGAGAAGTGTTCACCACCCTCCTCCTCTCCCTCTTCGCATCGTCGAGAGTGCATATGCCCTGATTGCGGAAGTAAAGTACCAGGCCAAATGCGACCATGCAGAAAGAGACCCCGTACAATGCGAATCTAACCCAGGAGTAGTATAGGTCGTTTGAGAGCTGGTCTGCGGCGACAATGGCCGAGGAGCCTGCGAACAGGACCCAAATCACCGATGGGAGGCAGCACAGACTAGCCGTTAGGGCGGATGCTGCGACTATCTTTGCCAGTGGCCTTGTATTCTCAGCGCCCATCTTGATCCCCTATGGCGTGACCCTTCTGCTGTCCCTTGGGAATGGGATGGCTTCCCTGATGTGGTCGGCTCCGGCGAGCCAAGTGCAAACTCTGTCCACGCCTAGTCCGAATCCGCCATGGGGGACCCCGCCGTACCTCCTGATGTCGATGTAGAACTCATATGGCTCCCTAGGGGTGCCCTCCTCGTCTATCCTCTCCAGTATCTCGTCCTCTGACCACGTCCTCTCGCCGCCCCCGATGATCTCGCCATAGCCCTCCGGGGCTAGTAGGTCATGACACAGAACGTACTTCGCGTCATCAGGATCGGGTCGATGATAGAATGGCTTGGCGACTCTAGGGTAGTGGGTAAGGAAGTGCGGGACCTCGAAGTCTGCTGTCAGCACCTTCTCCTTGGAGTAATCCAGGTCCTGCCCCCATTCTATCTCTACTCCCTTGCCCTGGAGCGTCTCGACAGCCTCGTCGTAGCGTATCCTGGGGTACTCGCTATCGGCGTACCTCTCCACCAGGGATAGGTCTCTCCCCAGGCTCTCAAGCTCTTCCGACCTCTCGTCTAGCAGATTCCTCGCGATGTTACGCACAACTCCCTCTCCGTGCTGCATGACATCGTCATTTGACGCCCATGCGATCTCCATCTCAGCGTGCCAGAACTCCGTGAGGTGCCGCCTCGTCCTGCTCTTCTCTGCACGGAAAGAAGGGGCCATCGTGTATAGCCTCTCGAGCGCGGGCATGGCCGCCTCGGCGTATAGTTGCCAAGACTGCGTCAGGTACGCCTTCTTTCCGAAGTATGGTACCTCGAAGAGGGTGCTGCCACCCTCGACCGCCCCTGCGACGAAGTTAGGCGCTTGGTACTCTATGAAGTCCCTGTCACGGAAGTAGGAGTGAATTGCACCGAAGACCGAGCTTCTGATCTTCAGCATGGTCGTCATGCGGCTTGTCCGGAGGTACAGGTGCCGATTGTCCAGTAGGAACTCAGTCTCCCCGCCATCCGCCTCTTCCATAGCAGACTCTGTGATTGGGAAGGGCCGGTCGGGATTCACTGGACCGATGACCTCGGCTTCGGTCACCTGAACCTCGTGGCCGTGCTCCCTGTCGGTTGCCTCTACCACCCCCCTGATTACCACACTAGTTTCGATCAGGGCATTTTTGAGTGCCTCGAAGCACTCGTCGCCGACCAAATCCCTCTTAGCGACGCATTGTACGTTCCCCGTGGAATCTCTCACGACGATGAACCGTATCTTGTTCGAGCCTCTTGTCCTGTGGACCCATCCCTTCAGTTCAACGCTTTCCCCATCATGCGAACCGGACCTGACATCCCCTATCCAGTACTTCTTTCCCATAGTGACGCCAGTTCTGCGTATTGGCTCACAGTTATGAAACCTCGATTATGGGCATGATGAATTTGGCGGGTCTGACGGGGTTCGAACCCGCGACCGCCCGGTTAAGAGCCGGGTGCTCTACCTGACTAAGCTACAGACCCGGCTCGGGATTGGCGGCCCCTCTTTAACCACGACGGAGAGCTACAGTCTGCCACCGGGCTTGACAAGAGTTTCCACGCCACTCCTGGAAGCCATCACTACGGCATCGCATATCCCTACGAAAAGGCCCACATCGACTACTCCAGATACCTCTGAGATCTCCCTCTCTAGGGATTTTGGATTGGAAATTGTGGGGCCAAACGAGCAGTCAAGGATGAAACCTTGATTATCCGTGATGTAGGGTTCCCCGACCCCTCCCCTGAGTGTGACATCTCCGGGGCAAATACTGGATATCTCGGCACTGACTTCCTCCCATAGTATTGAGTCCACTTCTATGGGGAGATCGAATTCCCCAAGAGTACTGACTTGCTTCGTTTCGTCTGCAACCACCACCATCGACTTCGAGGCCTTGGCTACGACCTTCTCCCTAGTCAAGGCCCCCCCTCCTCCTTTGATGAGGTCGAAATTCGGATCGAACTCATCGGCACCATCGATCGTGAGGTCGAGGTCAATTGCCTCGTCTATGGTACGAAGGGGTATTTCGAGGTGCTCTGCGAGTACCCGCGTGTCCTCGCTTGTTGGGACGCCGACGACTTCTATGCCATCCTCCTTGATCATCCTAGCAATCTCGATAATTGAATATCTGACTGTAGAACCGGTGCCAAGACCTAGTGCCATCCCATCCGAGACGAATCGGCATGCAGCGATACCTGATTGCTCCTTCAATTGCTCCACGCCTGTCATGCATCGACGAAAAGTAGGACGTGCATGATGGTTGCCCCAATCATCCGGTGGGTTCATTCGGTATGGTGCAGCCGCGCATACGAGGGAGCAGGAGGGTCGCTGACAGTGTTAGACACTGAGGAAAGTCCCCTCTCCGCGATGCAGGCGTCTCGTCACAAGGCGAGGGCCCGGGAGGGCCGGCTCTGCAGCAGAAACGAACCATGCCAGGAGTACGATGAACCCGAAAGGGGGAGGTTTCCTGAGCGTGGCTGGAACGGGCAACCACGCCGGAGCAAGTCCAAGCAGGTCCGCAGGGCATCGACAGGACCGGGTAGGATGCATAGTTGAATGCGACCAGCCGAAAGGTGAACAGAAAGGGGCTTACTCCCTGCACCCTCGCCAAACTTGCCTAGTCGAAGACAACTGCGTCAACCGGTGACGCATCGGCGATAGAACCGCTCTCTCCGTAGTCCTGCCAAGTCCCTATCTTGCCACTGAGGGCGTGAGATAGTTCGTGGTATGCCACGATTAGGCTTGGCAGGAGGATGGAGCTCGTCAGGAGTGCCAGGACGAGGAGAAGCATCATCAGAACGAAGAAGTTCTGTAGTCCGGGAATTGCTACGAAGAGGCCGGCGGCAAGGCCAGTGCAGGTCGTGGCAGTTGTCTCGAAAATGGTCCGACCAGTCCTGGAAACTGACTTCTGTATCCCTGCTGGAGTCTCTCGCTCGTCCTTGATTCGATCTATGATGTGGATAGAGTCGTCGACCCCGATCCCAAACACCAATGTCCCAATCATCGCGGTGAACACGTTGACGTTGACCTTGTAGAACCACATCAGCAGAGGTTGCCACAGTACGACTACGCCTACCGCTGTCATCGTGAAAATAGCGAGTCTTGCCGATCTGAACAGGAATGCCATGACCAGTAGTAGGATGAGCATGGTTGCTATCGTGGTCTTGGATTGGGCCTGGTGTATTCCGTCATTGATGTCCAGAGAGACTGGGAGGCCGCCAGTGAGTAATGAGTTTGAGACCCCTCCCATGCCGAGGGCGTTGCACGTCAGGGGGGTGGAGCAACCACCCTCGTCCAGATGTCCGTCGATTGTCTCCCTGAGGCCTCCGGCTACTGCCAAATTGATGTATGGCTGGTTTACGTATACCAGTGTCTTAGTCTCCCCATCTCCATCATCTGAGTTCATCAGCATTGACCTGACCTCTGGACTTAGTGTGTCGAAGGCGATGTTGACCATGTCCTCTCTGCTGCTAACAGAGTAAGGCCAGCAGTCTGGCCTTAGCGGATTGGCTGATTCGTCCCAGCATTCATCGTGAATCAACTCCCACAGGCTCTGATCATATATCTCCAGTCCGCCTATCTCGACGTCCACGTGAACGGCCTTCAGGATATTGACTAGGCTAATTGTCGTGGTATTCGCGACGTTGTCTATCTTCATTTCCTGCATATTCTCGATTGCATCGAGAATAGGAAGATCCCGGATTGGGGCCGTTTCGTTCTGTCGGCCCCTCTCAGTGGAGTCGACGATGAACATGTTTGTCTGGCCCCCCTCGAAAACTATGCTGTACTCCCTCAGTGCCTCGTATGACTCCAGTCCAGGAGGGACTTCGTCCGATGAGCCGGTGATGTCCTTGCCCAGTTGTTCCTTGAACATCATCCCACCCCAGATAGTCGCTGCGAAAGAGACCAGGATTACTAGTAGCGTGGCTTTGAGTGGGACCTTGCCGACTGCATCCCAGAAGTCATCTAGGAGGGAGAAAGTTAGGGTCGTCGAGAGTGTGAATCCTAGGATTAGGGAGCCATCTCTGGTTAGATCGGTGAAGAAGATCAACGACCCTGTGAAAATTGCTGTGGAAACGACGTAGAATAGTAAGCTGTTAATTCCCAGTATGGTGCCGAAAACGTCGGACGTGTCTATTACCGAGTCTCGGCCCCTCTTAGGGAGTGATTTGGCTTCTACAGCCTTCTCTTCCTCTATCCTCTTCCTCCTGGAAGAGTCTACCACGCTGTTTCTGAAGAGGTTCCTTGAGTCGCCCTTCCTATATCTGAGCAACTCGATCCAGGCAGGCACCATTAGCATCGAGATGATGAATGTGGTTGAGATTCCAATCAACAGAGTCTTGCCCACGGTCCTCATAGGCTCAATGGGCACCAGACTGTGCCACATCAGTACGCTAAATCCGACCATAGTTGTCAATGCAGAAAGGAAAATTGCGTTTCCAGTGGTCATTGCAGCCCTGACATTCGCAGTTAGGCTTATTTCCGGGTCAAATGGGTCGGGCTCGATTACCTCTTCGCCGTCACGCCTCGAAGCCCAGGAGTCCTCTTCCATCTTTTTCAGAATCTCAACCCTGTTCTCCTCTATCCTGTTTGTCAGATGGAGGGAATAGTCCACCCCAAGACCGACTAGGATTGGGCCTGCAGAGATAATCATCGGAGTCAGCATGATGTCGAATAGTACTGTCGACCCGAATGTAACTGCTAGGCTCATCGCGATAGGGGTGCCGCAGATAATCAGAACCTTCCAGCTGCGGTGGAGGATGAACATTGTCAGCCCCACAAGACCCAGGCTGATCGGCAGCATCGTATAGCGCAACTCCTCGTATATCGAGTCTGAAACGTCGTGCAGAACGGGGGTTAGTCCGGTGACGGTGACCGCACTCCTAGGCGGGATTGTGTCCAGGCGCTCCGAATCCATGGTCCATGTTCTGTCCCATGTCTTGGTGCATAGCTCGCAGTTGTCGGCTATGCCATCGCCATCCCTGTCCAAGATTGCCGAGTCAGAGAGTAAGAGTGACTTCACGTAGGCAATGAATGCCTTGTGGTCTCTGATCTCTTCACCGGTCTTGAGATCGGTCCTCGGGGTGATGTCTGTGTTGGTCATATCGAAAGAAATGCCCATTATTACCACGCCAGTGTCCCATATCCCGTCATTATTGGTGTCCTTCACGAAGTTTGACAGGAGTTCCCCGGAGTTATCCACATAACCGTCAATCCTCTCCTGTGCACCGTCCCCCTGCGGAATTGAGTAACCCTCGTTGGGGTTCTGGCTCGCAATCGCACAGCTTCCGTCCGATCCCGGGAGTCCGTACTTTTCGACTGCGCAAGAGAACCGGTAGTTCGTCGAGTTTGCCTCCTTGATAATCTGGGCTGGGGACAGTATCCAGACAACGCCATCGCATCCAGTCATCGGACTATTGCAAGCGTGTGAACCACGATCCTCCTTATTGTAGTCCAGGCCCTTACCGTACCCGCTCTCGCCAGCATTGTTATCGTCGCCTTCTATCCATGAAATCTGATTCAGAATAGCCGCATCAGTGATGTTGTCGGATCCATGGTCCGCCCCTACGGCGGCATTGTCAGTCTGCACATATAGGATCACGATATCGGTCGACCATTGAGATCTGACCTCATTTAGCAGAGCGGTTGAGTTTGCTCCATCGGGGAGGTATATCTCAACATCACCGTTAATCTGGTGCTCGAAGTCCTCTGCTCTCCACCCAATGAGCGCCGAGGCTAGTAGAAGAGTCACGATTAGGTACGCCGGGCTCCTAAGAATGGCGCTATAAGTCAGCTCCGCCGTCCTCTGTGCCATCATATGCGATGTGTCAGAGACATCGCTCACCAATTGTCCCGCGGTGTCCAGGAAACCCCCTATTGGGCTGTCCCTGACGTCTTGGCCAATCTTAGTGAAATAGTTAGAAATTGGGCTAATCCTCTCGAAGAACCAAGCCCAGAACACTAGTTCCTCGTCCTGCTGGGAGGCCCCATCGCTCGAAGTCACGTTCGCGTTCCCGAACCCAAGCCAAATGAAGCGTTCGCTTAACTGCCAGCATAATGTGTCGATTGGTGGGTGAGAATTAGATTCCCGTAGTCCGATGACCTCAAGGGCGGGTAGTATCTGCGAAGAATATGGATCTGGTCACCGGGGGTGCTGGTTTCATCGGTTCCCACCTAGTCGATGCTTTGGCCGAGCAGGGCAAGGAAGTCCGAGTACTTGACAACTTCAGCAGCGGGAGGGAGGAGTTCCTATCCCACCACGAGGGGAGCGGGGCGGTAGAGGTCTGCAGAGGAGATCTTCTGGACAGAGATGCTGTGATAGCGGCCATGGAGGGTATTGAGACAGTCCACCACCTAGCAGCAAATCCTGACATCAGACTAGGCACGGAGGTCACGGACACAGATCTGAGGCAGGGGACCATGGCGACATACAATGTCCTCGAGGCCATGAGGGTCTCAGAGGTCAGCAGAATCTCATTCGCTTCGTCTTCCGCGGTTTACGGCGAGGCTGGCGTGATGCCGACTCCGGAAAACTATGGCCCGGTAATGCCGATTTCTCTCTACGGTGCATCAAAACTAGCCAGTGAGGCCCTAATTACTGCATGGGCGGGAACATTCGGGGCAAGGGGTTACATCCACAGGTTTGCAAATATCGTCGGACCGAGGGGGACGCACGGGGTGATATTCGATTTCATACACAAGCTCAAGAGGGACCCACGGAGGCTAGAGGTTTTGGGTGATGGGAACCAGGAGAAATCGTACATGTCGGCTCATGACTGCGTTCAGTCTATGCTACACGTGATTGACCTGGGCGATGAGGGGACGGCCCTAAACAACCTGGGAACAGGAGATACGTGCTCTGTTTCCAGGATTGCCGAGATTGTGATTGAGGAAAGTGGACTAGAAGGAGTTTCGATAGACTATACCGGAGGCAAGCGAGGATGGGCAGGGGACGTCCCCAAAACCTACCTTGATGTGACTAAATTACTTGGATCCGGTTTCGAGCCTACTGCGATGTCAGAGCAAGCAGTGAGAGATACCGCTCGAGTTCTGATTTCCGAGATCGGCCTTTGATTCAAACATGCGACAAAGGGTCAAGCCGGATGGCATCCATCGTCCGTATTCATAACTGTCAGTCCGAGGGTGGGTGCATGAGTAAGCGCTGGTACCAAGAGAACAAGCGCGACCCATGGAGGAGGGATGCCAAGGCCAAGGGATATAGGGCTCGGTCGGCTTACAAATTGAAGCAGATCCAAGAAAAGTTTGGCATAATCAGGAGAGGGGATGCTGTTCTCGACATCGGGTGCCACCCCGGGGGATGGACCCAAGTAGCTATCGAAGAGGCTGGGGAGGGCGGATTGGTAGTCGGGGTCGATCTGCTGGCGACCTCTCCGATAGAAGGTGCAATCGTCATGGTGGGGGACATCACCGAGGAATCTACAATTGAGGAAATTTCCAATCATTTGGGAGACCGTAAACTGAATGCGGTAATTAGCGACATTTCACCCAGGCTGACTGGAAGGTATGACACCGATCAGGCGATCTCGCTGGAGCTCTCCACGATGGCTCTAGACGTAGCCTCCGACTTGCTCTCGCCTGGTGGTTGTTTCATCACCAAGGTCTTCCAGGGAGCAGGCATCGAGGGATTGGTTGATGCTGCAAAACTTCGTTTCTCTGTCGTTGGCAGATATTCCCCTACTGCAAGCAGAACGGCTTCCTCTGAGACCTACTTAATTTGCCAGAAAAGGCTCCAAATGACGAATGGAGGGGGTACCGCCATGGAAGATGTGCAGAGGCACCTGGCCTCGATCGGAATCGTTGTCGATGAAGAAGACGAGAAAGATCCGGAGACGAAGGTCGGTTTCAGAAAGATCCCGAAGCGAGAGTAATCACTCTGAATTCCTATCGTATGGTACGATGTTTTGCCACTCCGAGGCATCTGATCTCGATACTACCGCATGCACCCAATCATCTTCTGAGCAATTGAATACCTCATGTGGAAGGCCCGGTTCAATGTAGAACATGTCACCCGCATTGTGTACTACGGACTTCCTGCAACCCTTTCCGTACTCGTGCCTGACGCTACCCTTGAGGAGGTAAATCATCACATCGAAATCTACGTGGATGTGCGCCGTTGCGATTCCACCCGGAGGGATGTAAGCCCTATTCATTGACAGACCTGTGGATGGGGTATTCTTTCCGGAAAGGCCTGCACCATACTCTATATTGTTCCAACCTCTGACTTTCTCAACTTCTCTAAGACTCCAAATTCCACCCTCGTCCGTTACAAATTCGGAAAGATCCGATTGGGCTCCGGATAGCCTCAATTCCTCTTCAACCATGGACATGTTGGCTGGTTCTATCATTTCAAATTTCAGCAGAATAATGGGCTTTCCGGCACGTGATGGAGAACAAAAAGCACAATCAACGCTAAAAAGGGACCCTAGTACGCCAGCAAGTCGATGGCCGGAGCAAGTGGAAGGGCAACTGTATGTGCGTCCTCTGGGACGCCACTGGTTGATAGTGAGAGCACCTCATTCCCGTGCCCGGGTTGTTCCATCCCCATTGGAAGGAGCCAGAGGTGCAGAGTTCAGTCAGTGAAGTACGTCTGCCCACATTGCGGATTCGTGGGGCCCTGAGGTGATTCAATGGGGCATGTAGTTGTGAAGTACAAGGTAACACTAGACCAGCCAGATGATGGCAGTCCAAACTACGAAGAGATTGCGGATGCAATATCTAATTTCGAGGAGGTACAGGAAGTGGAGGTCAAGCCTCTGGCTTTCGGGATGATGTACATAGAGGTCCAAGCTGTCCTCGGAGAAGGGGAAGGGATCGTAGACGGGTTTGAGGACAAGGTACGAGCGGTTGACGATCTTGTTGGCCAAATAGAAGCCTTAGAAATGGGTCGACTCTGATCAGTAATGGTCCAAAGGAGATCTCATTATCTCTCGCATCATTACTGTCGCATAGGCGCCGGCTGGAAGCGTGAACCTGAGGCGTAGAGAAGCTCCCTCTGGATGCCACCTATCTCCTTCCTTGGGGCCCTCATCCCATCTCTGAGAACTAACGTCCGCGTCCGGGGCCTGCTCTACGCTGATGTCCCTGAAAGGTACGGATAGTGCCCTCCTAGTCCCAGAAGTAGTAAGCCTGGGAATCTGATTGACCACCCAATCAACCCCACCTAGGCCTGCTTGACTAATACCTGCGACCTCGTTCTCGCCCGGTCCTGCTTCCGCAAGGGAAGATTGTCTTCCTGGCAGGATTCCAGTCACCACTAGCCTCCCGAGTTTGCAATTCCGACGGCAGCGCTCTAGATTTGTTGAGCTTACATAAGCCATCTTCCCGACATCTATCCTGCCATTGGCCATGAGCGGAGCGACAAGATCGCCCTCCTCCGGCTCGATCAGAGAAAGTCCTGATACGATTCTGTGCGAGAGGGAGTGATTGAACGCTAATGATTGGATAGAATGGACCATGAGGAGCTGGAGTGAGTTTGGCAGAGTCTTGAATGCTCCAATGTAGTCTCCTGGTTTCTTGGCCAGATGCTGGAGCATTGATGACTCGTATCCGAGTCTATCGGGGGCCAATTCCAAGGACTTCTTCGGATCCCCATGCTCCCTCCAAGATGACCTGAATGCTTCGGCCTCTTCCCCCTCGCGAGAACCCGCCATTCCGACGTAAAGATCGACTGCTCGCTCGAAGTCCCCCTCTATCACTGCGGCGCCTACCTGTGGGGTTACTGGCCTAGTAGATCCGAACCTCTGAGGCCCGATCCAATTAGGGAATGCGTCGGAACCCATGGACTTGGCCAGCCCATCCCTGATTTGGTGAACTCTGCTCATCGCCTCTTTGGCATCTATTGGATTGCCTGACTTATCGCAACAGCCCCTAACAGTGATAGTGAATCTGTTTCCATCATGATCGCCCATTGCGACCTTCTGGTGAGTCCTCCCAAGTACCTCTATCGTACTATCTGGAATTTCTACTGACTCGACCTTTCTTCTTGGTGCGTCGATCACAAGAATCTGCGTAGTTATGGCACGCTTGTCCTTCAATCCGGAGCTGAATATCCTGTTCTTGTTAATCCCACAGGCCCTAGCAAGCCTCCTAAGGTATCTATTAGTCTCCCAGTTTGTCATTGTCACCCTGGCTACTGTGAATCTACCCTTGTCATCGAGAGCTGGGACCTTGGATGACTCCTCGACACGGAAGTCTTCCACCCTTGTCTTCAGTAGCCCCCCGATTCCCTCTGCGGGCACCATCCAGGTAGAGAGTCCCAGATAGTCCTCGATTTCTTTCCCTCTCAGGGAATCACCCCCTCAAAGCTTGATGCTTGAGAATTCCTTAGTGATCTCGGAGCATATGTCTTTGAGAATCTTATCTGCCTTCTTTCCTTTAACTGTGCGAACGTATAGTTCCGGGTCATCGAGGTCGGGATGGTTCTGGAAGTAATTTGCATACTCGACATCGTCCCTGCCATTCAGACTGGAACGGAACATCTGGAGCACCGTGTGATTTCCGTCAATGACTCTGATTCGTAGTTCTCGACCCTCGTTCTTCAATACTTTGACTGGCATAAGACGGACGCTCGACTGGAGGGGCCCTTTTGAGGCCTTGCATGCCAAAGCCGGGCTTAACCAACCACAAACTTCCCCTAAGTTTTACATCGGGAGGTTTTGGGGGAGACGATGTCAGGCATGGAAGCCATGACTAAACGCTTGGCTGAAACATTCGAGCGGATGTCATTACCAATCCTATTGACTAGCCTGCTGTTGACGGGTTTTCTGGCATATTTCCTAGTGGGAAGCCTTGCTTTCACGACTGATCTCTCTTCGTTCGCACCTGAGACAGATGCGGATGATGCACAGGAAAGAATCGAGGGGGCCATTGGCACGTCCCCGCATCTGATATATGTCAATGTCAGACCTGCGGCTAGCGAGGATCAGGTCGCCAATGTTCTAGAGATGCAGGCCCTACAACAACTGGCCGATGATCACTCGATGATTCAATCGTATTCAGATGAGAACGGCTTTTTCATAGACTCCCAGATAAATGCCGCAGAAGTACTCGGGAGGTTCTTGGAGCAGAGGAATCACACGGGGAATCTCTCAGAATTCAACGATTGGAAGGAGATGTTGGACGCGGTGCTAGGGGATGAGGAATGTGGAGATGCAATTGGGAGCGACGAGAGGTCGATTGCTACCGCTGCCTTCGCATCATCTGCCTTGCTACACAAGGATCTGGATTACTCCCCGGTTTGCGATTGGCTGGAGAGTGGGGAAGGGAACCCAACCCCTACTGCTAGCAGCACATTATGGCTGATAGAAATTAGTGGAGAGATAGAGAGTGATGACCGCCAGAGGCATGCAAATGAGATCAGGACGATGCTTAGTGGGGGCTCAATACTTGAGTATGGGGTCATCTCGGATGATCTGATCAGCAACGACATCAACGAATCTACGCTGGACAACCTGGTTTGGCTTATTTTCCTCGCGGTTATTGTCGTGGTCTTGCTACTCGCACTGACGTTCCGGTCGGCGACTATGGTTGCTGCCCCTCTGGTCGCACTACTGGCTTCCCTGGTCTGGACGTATGGCGCGATTTCCCTTATGGGGATGCGTTTCTCTATCCTAGAGATTGCGGTTGCACCGGTGGTACTTGGCCTTGGAATAGATTACTCAATCCATCTTCAGAGGGCGTACGAGCGCGCAAAGGAGGTCTCTAGCAGCTCGGCTGAGGCGTGGGCCAAGGCTTTGATGGAACTACGAGTCGCCCTCTCGCTGGCAGTAATTACCACGGTGTTCGCATTTCTGGCCAATTCTCTATCCCCGCTCCCGCCACTCAGGACATTCGGCGCTACACTGGCACTGGGGGTCGTCTGTGCTTTCCTGGCTAGCACGGTTACTGTGGGAGCGATGCACGTTTTCGTCGAGAGGACGATGGGGGCGACTCGGAGCAGGGGCCTTGAATTGGGCCGCCTGGCAGAGAAGGGGGCCGATTTCCAGAGGGGGAACGCGCCCCTTGTACTACTTTCTGTAGCGATAATCACTGCAGGTTCTGTAGTGGTGGCAATGCAGGGGCTAGATACGAGTTTCGAGTTGACGGACTTCCTCTCAGAGGACGAAATGGAGATCATGGAGATCAGAGAAGATCTCTACCAGTCCTACGAAGTGAATGCCCTGAAGTCAGTCTACATCCTTGTTGAGCCGGGAGTTGGGGAGGCGTCATTCGACAGTGAAGAGGCCCTGATAGAGGCCCTTGGCGACTTGGAGGACGCTCTCGCCAGAATGGAGGGGACGGTCGTAACTGAGGCGCCTGGTACCAGTAACGAATGGGCATCTTACGACAGCGTTTACAGAATTGTGGCCGATGCGATCGAGCAGGATTCTGGATTCGGCTCCGAGCACAATCTAGAGGTGTTCGGGGAGGACCTAGCGCCGAGCGAGAATTTCGTAGAGGGTGACCTAGCGGCAGCCCTCTCGTCCCTCCTATCGAATGACACCGTAGGAGACCAGCTCAGGGGGACAACATGGTCAGAGAGGACTGGGGAGCACGTTGGTCTGACCGAAGACGGCTCCGCGATAAGGTTCCTCAGAATTAGAGTCGATGTTGAGGCTCAGAGCAGTGCAATGGTAGAGCAGATATCGAACGACATGGAGGAGGAGTCTTTCATAGTCTCGTCCGATACTGGCGGCAGGGCATATGCTGTCGGGGATCTGATGACCCTGTCCAACCTCCTTTCAGGCCTAATCTCGTCCATCGTAAGCTCGACGGCAATCAGCCTCACCGTGTCACTGCTGGTCCTGGCGGCGCTGACTAGGAGGATCGGGCAATCACTCTTGGTAATCCTCCCGGTAGGTCTTGCAGGGTCGTGGGTGGTTGGTTCCATGGCGGTGCTTGGAATAAACTGGAACGTACTCACAATTATGATCACGGCACTAACAATCGGCCTCGGTATCGACTACTCGATTCACGTGTGGAGGAGGTTCGAGTCAAACAGGGCATCAGGGATGGCGATCTGGCCGGCAATGAGGGACATGTACGCAAATACCGGTTCGGCCCTACTAATGTCCGCAGGGACCACTATCTGCGGTTTCATGGTGCTTCTACTGTCCCCGATCCCGGTGATTAGGGACTTCGGGGTGGTTAGCTCGATTTCTGTGGCCTTCTCGCTGATCCTCGCGCTTCTGGTCCTGCCAGGGCTTCTAGCGGCTGAGGTCAGGACCAATGGTAACGGAGCGAACTAGGGGATCTCGACTAGTTTTTCCATCTCTAGATTCTGCTCCCTAGCCAGAAGAAGCATGGCGACCTCCAGGGAAACCGGGCCCAGTGCCCTCCTCTTCCTCTGCGCCCTGCGGATTACCTCCCTCTTCTCCAAACCTGACATCGAAGCTATTCTGGAGGCAAGCTTGCTATCCGCAACCTCATCCGAATGATGCTGTTCATCGGACACGGCGGGGGCTGGCGCTTCCGATGGGGTAGCCATCTTTTCCGGCTCCCCTCGGGGTGGCTCAGGCATCTCACCGACTCTGGACAAGAATGGCCTCCACCCCAGTTCCGGGGTGTGTTGGAAAGAAGTCAGGATCGGGGATAGGGAATCCGACTCGCCGACCAGCCATCCAGAATGATGCAGCCTCTCCACTAGGGATTGGGCTACCTCTGGAGAGAACCATTGCATCTCCAATGACCACATGCGAGCAAGGTCCCTCGAGGAAATATGCCCCTCCTCCCCTCCTCTAAAAGAAGAGTGGAGTAACTTGGAAATCTCAATTTCTACGTCTGAAGACATGTTTCAGACCCCGCTAGCGGTATGCGTGCTTCATGATTGCCCCGAACAATCTCGCGTTTGGTTGAAGTGTGGTGCCTCTATCCGCGTGCGGTTTTCTATGCCTAGGGAGTACATCGCACGCGACCCGAGGACGGGGAAAAGGATCGGAGTTGCCAAAAAGGGAGGCAAGAAAACAACCGGTTT
The DNA here is from genome assembly GCA_002723045.1 of Methanobacteriota archaeon. Taxonomy (GTDB): domain Archaea; phylum Thermoplasmatota; class Poseidoniia; order Poseidoniales; family Thalassarchaeaceae; genus UBA36. Next base: position 19,286 of record PBNI01000026.1, read on the forward strand.
CGCCGCCCTTTCCCCGGACAGTGGGCCTTGGCAGTGGCTGGAGACCTCAGAAATACTCCCCCTTGCAACAGGAGAGTCTGACAAGGTAGAGCTTCTAATGGACGGAAAAAGATGGAGGCTAGGCAGAATTGACGCAATCAAGGCCCTTAGCAAAGTTGGGGAGAGGGATGCTGAGAGGGCTTACGAAACCCTAGTTGACGCCCTTGAAGATAACTTCCCGGATGTGAGGATTGCCGCCTTGAAGGTCCTCCCCTCATTCGCACTCAGAAGGCAGGGGATCCTACTCCACTGCCTTTCTGACAGGTTGCTTGACGATGAGGAACCAGTCAGAGAGGAGGCAATGAACTGCCTGAAGAAGATAGCCCCGCTTTTTCCCTCGGGATGCGAGGAGATCATTCGAAGAGAGTTACGGGACGAGAGGAAGAGCCATCGCGATAATGCATTCGGGACACTCAATCTTACTGCGAGAGAGTGGCCAGAGGTGGGTTGCCTGCATCTAGACGAGATTATCAGGGAGAAAGACGTGGATCTCAGAATCAGAGGCTCAATGATCCTCAGAACGGTTGCATCGAAGGGAGGCGCCGAGGCATGGGACCTCATCACATGGTCGCTCCAGGACGAAGAAGTCAGGGTCCGTAGGAATGCGGCCAAGACATTTACCATTCTTGCCGATGTCGAACCCAGAGTTGCCGTCATCCTGGTCGAGTCGAGCCTGGGAGAGAACGACAGGACCATCAGAAACTATGTCATCAAGGCGCTTAGGAAGCTCGACATCCAGAGCCCCAGAGTCGTTCAGATGATACTGAAGGGAGCGTCGGATGATGACTTGGAGATGAGGAAGGCCTGCGTCAGTCAGATTTCCATCATACTATCTGGCCAAGAGCTACGGGAGGCTGCTGGAGAACTCCTGAAGAAGGAGAAGGACCCAGGCCTCAAAAAGAAACTCCAGTCGCTTTCTTTGGACCCCGACTTCGAAGGCTCCGAGGCGGAGAAGAACCGCAAACTTGCGCCTGCTGAATATGTCCCCAAGGAGGATGAAGATATGCCTCCTGCCAACCCCCTGGCCATGGGTGAGGATGATAAACGCCGGTCAGGTCGGCCGGCCAGCGAGGAAAGCAGATGACTGACGAATTCGACGATAAGTTGGCTCGATTCGAGAAACTGTGGGACGGAGTCACCCCCAAGGGAGTGAATCGTACCAAGGCCCTGAAGTTCAGGCAGTACATGAGGAATCATGTCCTCCAGAAGTTCCACAAGCGCCGAAAGGACCAGTGGGCCAATGCAGACAAGGGCCACTACAACCACGGCTTCTCGAGCAAAGACCAGTTCCTGACAAAGGATAATTGCAGGAAGTACTGGATGGGAGAGTTGCAGAAGGACATCAAAGACGCTGAGACCTGGTCCTGAGGCCGAACGATGCCCCCAATTACCTTCAACGACTGGAATCTAGAGAGCAATGTCTCTGAGGCCATCAAAGGCATGGGCTGGGAAGAGCCGACCCAGATTCAAACTGAGTCGATTCCAGTAGCCCGCAGAGGCAAGGACGTAGTGGGCCAAGCCCGGACCGGTTCCGGCAAGACTGCCGCTTTCGGGATCCCCATTATTGAGTCGTGCGAGCCAGATGGCTCCTTGCAGTCACTCGTGCTCTGCCCAACAAGGGAGCTAGCGGTACAGGTAGCAGAGGAGATGTCCAAGCTCCAGGGAAAGAAGAGCCTCAAGATTGAGACGGTATACGGCGGGACGGACTTGGAGAGGCAGGCAAAGCTACTCGACAAGGGAGTCGATGTCATAGTAGGAACTCCCGGAAGGGTCATCGACATGAGCAAGAGGGGGCACATCGACCTCCCGGCTATCGAAATATTCTGCCTCGATGAGGCGGACAGGATGCTAGACATGGGATTCTTCCCGGACGTCCTATGGATAGTGGAGAAGATGGTCGGAAGAAGGCAGACCCTCCTATTCAGCGCCACATTCCCCCAAGAGGTCCTTGATGCCACAGAGGAATTCACCAACGACCCCGTCCACGTCATGAGCGAGGACCTCGAGGTCGAAGTCCCGGAGATCGACCAATTCGCAATAAAGGTCGGTCGCCTAAACAAGATGTGGGCCCTCGGGAGAATCGTTGCAAACATGTCCGAAGGGGACCAGATGCTCATCTTCACCAACACGAAGAGGATGGTCGACATGCTGGATGAGAGGCTGGACAGGCAGGGAGTCGACTCAGCTGCCCTACACGG
>PBNI01000027.1 GCA_002723045.1 Methanobacteriota archaeon
ACCCACTAGGACCACATTCAAACCTTCCAGAGTTCCATGAGCCTGTCGAATGGTGAATAGGTCCAGCATGGTCTGAGTAGGATGGTTGCCAGCACCGTCTCCAGCATTCAGAATCGGAATACCAACAGCATCAGCACTGTATTGTGCTGCTCCCTGCCTTGGATGCCTGATTGCTGCAATGTCCGCATAGCCGTCAATCATTTGCATTGTATCATACAGAGTCTCACCCTTAGATACCGAGGTCCCTACGGAGCTGAAATTTAGGACCGATCCACCTAGCCTCTTCATCGCAGTCTCGAAAGACATCCTCGTCCTAGTCGAATTCTCGAAGAACATGTTTGCTAGGACCTTGCCTTGCAGAAGAGGGAGCAGAACATCCCCCTTGGCAACTGGAACAAGCCTCTCTGCATCATCAAGTACAGCAACGATATCTTCATTGCTCAGGTCATCCATAGTGACTAGGTTGCCCATGCTCTCTGACTCTCGCGGATGCGCCTCTCTCATATGCCTTGTCATTGGTAGAAATACGTGATTTCACCAAACCGACGTCTTGATGAGTGATACTCTACCCCCCAAGTTGAGATGATAATCAGCCGAACCCCGCTCAGAGTGTCCTTCTGTGGAGGCGGGACAGATATCGACGAGTTCTCGTTGTCCGAGTCATCTGGCGGCCGCGTTGTTTCTACTGCAATTAACAAATATGTCTATGTCACAATGAATCGAAGATTCGATGACAGGATCAGAATCTCATATTCGTCTATGGAGGATGTGGATTCAGTATCTCATATTCAACATGGCCTAGTCAGGGAAGCCATGCGACTAACAGGAATAGAATCCGGCGTTGAGATCACCACAATAGCCGATATCCCCGGGCGAGGAACAGGCCTGGGATCTTCTTCATCCGTCACGGTTGGCCTTCTGAATGCGATGCATTCATTCCAGGGGAGAAACCCATCAAAGGAACAACTAGCGGAAGAGGCATGTAAGATAGAGATAGAAATTATGGGAGCCCCAATCGGACGACAGGACCAGTATGCTGCCTCATTTGGAGGAATCAACTCAATTAGGTTTGGAGAAAGAGGAGTTTCCGTAGAACCGATAGAAATCGAGAATGACTTGGCATCAAGAGTCTCTAGTAATTTCACTCTAGTTTTCACTGGGATGACTAGAAGTGCCAGCAAAGTACTTTCAGAGGAATCGGAAGACGAACTAGACAAGAATAGCCGAATGAGAGTGATACGGGAACACGCTGACAAGGCAGCAATAATGTTCCAAAACGGTGATCTAGATTCAATTGGTGATCTTCTCAATGAAACTTGGAATGCTAAGAGAGGGCTATCTTCCCTGATTACGAACCAATCTATCGATGAACTACACGGGAGAGTCATGTCATCAGGAGCAAAGGGCGCGAAGTTGTTAGGAGCCGGAAATGGAGGATTCCTTCTGGTCTACGGAGATGATGGACTAAGAGAGGACCTGCAAATTGAACTTGGGCCTGAGTACCGGATGTTCCCTCTGGAGATAGATTTCTCCGGCTCCGTGATTATTCATGGAAATTCATAGAGGTGAATCTGTGTCCTCCCGAATCAGAAATCATAGGGTAGCCCTAATAATCCTCGCCTCAATCATAGTATTCCTTACCCCACTGCAAGAATCTACCAATAACCTGGGGGAAAAGGCCACAGTCAACCATAATTCAGACTCTGAAGGTAACATTCCGATTTGGGGGCAGTCTTTCCTCAACTTCACAGGCTCCATATCTCCAAATTCACAAGTTAATGCTACATGGTTCGCGGAGGTAACAGTCTCTGAGAGTTATGGGACAGACTTACTGGAAAACAGAACCATGGGTTTGTTGGTGCAAATTGACACAGAACTCGGTAACTCAGATGGATGGATTAACACAACAGAGTCCCAGGAATTCTCGGAATTAGTGGCTTCCTCAAGGAATTGGACCGACTCTGCTTCTGGTGGGTGTTGTAGCTTCGACTACAACTCAATGGTTGTAATCGGGCAGACAGAAATTGTCGTTCAACCCCCTGAAACGGGCCCTGTAAATAGGACTGATGGGAATTGGAGCTGGACTGAGTCGGCGATCATTTCCGGGGCATCCGACGGCAGGACTCTGAGGCTTATCGATATCCCAAGGGCGGGTGCCATTGTGGAGGAAGTGCCTCTTGAGGTCAGACTTCCCGATGATTGGGAATATAGATACAGCCCGATGTCAGAAGTAATCACCGGTAGTCCCGGTTTGTTCACAGTTGACCGCTCACAGGCCCCAGTGGCTTATGACATCAGGATAACTATTACAGAGAATATTCCCCCGATAATTGCCGCTTCTAGATCACCTCTGACTTCATCGACAATACCCCTAGACAAAGCCACAACTTTCTCCGCTTCTTGCAGTGACAGCCCATTAGACTCCCCAGAAATTCAGTGGACTTTAAGCAGCGAAGGTGAGGTTATTTTCACTCATAACAACTCATGGTTCGAAGTTGTCCCAGTGGAGATCGGATTCTCACACGGGGAGGTAATGAGCGTTAATGCAACATGCCTAGACTTCCACGGAGTATCAGCGAATTGGAATGATAATCCTGCCGTTGACGGGGTGATTCCGATGTGGGAGGGAACTATTTCGGTGGGAGGGTCTCAAGCCTACTCTCTCGACCCTGCAAGACTAAGCCCAATCATGGCTCCAGCGGGAAGTACAATTCGCTTAGATGTAAATGGCTCAGATGACTCATCCCTACCCGTCCTCCTAGAACTATACTCCAACATCTCAGAGGGATGGAGGCAATCGGGGCTATCCGAACAAATTTTCGAGTTCACAGTGAATCAGGGAATTGGAGTAAATGGTGCTGAAATGAGCATCTATGAAAGGCACTTGGCTAGGAATCCAACTATGATAAGCCTAGCTTTACTGGCTTCTGATGATGCTGGAAACACCGCCATCGGACAATGGGACATCCAGGTTCTAGACTCAAATCCACCAACGATAATTCCCAGGCTGTTCTCTAATGGAAATGAGGTAGAAATGGATGACGATCCCCATGAGGATGACGAATTGTCTCTCAATCTTTCCCATTCCTTCGATGATTTGGACGCAATCGCAAATTTGTCATGGTCAATTTGGATCGACGGAGATGAAGCATCATGGGACAAAAAGAACTGGTCCGTGTTTGACTCTATTCCGATTCCACAATTGATGCAGGGTAACCATGAAATTATTGTCAAGGCGACCGATTCCAAGGGAAACATCAGAGATGAGACAATTCTGCTTACTGTACAGCCAAGAAGTGGAGCTCACATCAGCGTGGTAGAGGCGACCCTGTCTGAAGCATCCAAGGTTGGGGGGACAGCCATTCTTACTGTGATCGTCCAGAATGATGGTTCAGACTCAGCATTTGCGAGAGTTTGCCTTTCAGATATTTGTGGAAGATGGACGGATCAACCCTTCGAATCTTCATTGGAAAACGGACCTGGCCAGGGAGTGGTCGAATTCCAATTTGAGATGGAGAATGAAAGTCTGGACGGCCTTTATTTGAATTGGGACAGTGCTTCAGCAGGAACGCATGGAGTGATCCCACTGGAGGTGGAGTATAACACTGAAGCAGACAATCAAGGTTTACTTGTACTGCTTCTGGCCATTGTCATTTTTTCTGTTTTCCTGTTGATTAACAAGGCACGAGTCGAAGGTTGAGCATTACTCTACCGATCACTGCTCATGGAACCGCATACATATTGACCCCCTCTGCCTGTTCGTAATCTATGGTGATGCTTCCAGACTACCCGGCGCGCGTTGTTGCAAAACATCGCGATAGAGTAGATAGGGCGGCTCTTGTGTGCCAGTTTTTACTTATTTTATTGGGCGCTTGGTGGATTTTTTCTTCATTTGGTTCCGAAACTTCGTATCTGAAGAGATTCGGTCCGGGGGCGATCCTATTTTCATCGGCTCTAATTTTGCCAGACCTCGTAGAATTTGAACCAATTCAAAGGACTAGAATCTCAACCGCGTGCTGTGTTGCATGGCCTCCTATGCTTGCATTTGCCGAGGTTAATCGGAATGACGATGGCAATCTTATAGCAGTAATACTCCTCATTATTACCTCTTTAGCACTCTTTTCATCTTCTAGGCACATCCTCCGGTCAGATGTAAATTCTAGGAGATGGAGGGGGCTAATGACAACTTTCGGATTCGGTCTGGCACTTCCGATTGTTCTAACCACTCCCAACGCCGAGTCATTCCTTATCGTAGGGATACCAGCCGTGCTGACCACAATACCTCTACTTCTCACTAAGGACGGACTCGAGGAGCAGAGGAGGGAATTCTCAGAGCGACTGAAAATTGCCGAGAGTAGAATCTTGGGATTGCAGTCTGGAAACAGCTTGTTGCAACAGTCCAATTCCTTATTGAAGACAGCAAGGGAGGAGGGATGGAAGAATCCCGAGAGGGGGATCAATCTAATTCTAGATGCAGAGATGGAAGCCGACAGGATCCTTTCCTTCTTGTCCGATATTGAGGAGGTCAAGGCACAGTCGATTGTTTCTATAGAAAGAGCAGAAGCGATAACTGGAACTCCAGGTCGGGCTAGATTGATTTTAGATAGTGCCCTAGTTGAGATAGAAAATGGCTCCCTGAGAGTGGCGGAGAACAAACTCAGGGATGCCAAATCATTGGCTGAGAAAATAGAATCTCACTGGCAAGAAGCTCAAGACGCAATTGAGGAGGCAGAGAAGTCGATATCAATGGGAGACGGCCACTTGGTAAGGGGGCTAATTTCCACACTAGAGGAAGCGAAGAAGGCCATGACAGAAGAGAACCCTGAGTATGCATTGGCGATTGTATCTGAGATACCCTCACAGATGGGGGACGTCGAAGGACTAATGGAAAGAGCCAGAAAATCACTAGATGACGCTGAAAACGAGATCTCATCATCTAGTTCAGAATCTATTGCCGAACTCCAACAGAGGCTAGATGAGGCTAAAGAAGCCCTTGAGGGAGGCAACCCATCTCTTGCAATTGGATTGTCCGACGGAGTAATCAGGTCACTTAGGGAGGAGGCAGAGGCGAAGACATCGGTTCAGAGAGCATTGAGGCAGAGGAAGAGCATAGAAGATGGAATCCCTCTAGGAGATGAGGGATCAGAATGGAGGGAAAGGCTGGAGCGAATCATATCTCTGTCCGAGTCAGGAAATTGGGTCGAAGCCAACGACTCTATGCAGGTTCTGACTGCCGAACTTGACTCTCTATCTTCCAGAAATAGTGAGGCTAGAGAGATGCTTGACTTCCTTGTTGAAGATTGGAGTAAACTAAGGAATAGACTAGACTCATCGGGTGTTTCCGCAGATAATGAGATGAGGGTCGAAACCGAGAGGGCCCTATCTGACTCGGAGAACTCCCTATCACATGGAAGGATCGACTCGTGCCTGGAATTACTAGGAAAGGCCGATTCTGCGATGGAAGCACTCAGACGCCTAGTATAGCATCGACCACTCTTACCGAGTCTCTCAATTACCCTGACCTTCTCCCTCGAATTACGCGGACATGGTCTAGTGGTTATGACAGTAGGTTCCCAACCTGCTAACCCGGGTTCAACTCCCGGTGTCCGCACCACGCTCTCTATCTGCCGAGTTACCAATGACTCATGCAGCCAATTTGTTTAAATCACAGATGACGATGATTCAATCTTATGGACCAAACACTGGACATGCAGGTTGCCGCGCTGATTTTTCTAGCCGGCACAAAGAGCCTCGTCACTGGTGAGGACACTGGTGACGTTGAGATGACGACCGAAAAAGAAGTAGATTCGGAGGAACCGGCACCGTCGAAAAACACTTCACTCAACGTTTCCTTCCCCAATCCCAACAACTTCCCAATTTCTATTGATGATTTTAATCTGTGATACTATTGATTTCAAAAGGATGACGTAGGAGGAATGGGCATGAAGACAGGCAATGCTCCAACATTACTGATGCTTTTCTTGATGTTGACCGCAGGCTGCCTCCAGGCAGTGGATGACGTAGTCAAAGACATTGACAGGACTATCGATGCATTGGAAGGAGACTATCCAAAGCTGGATCTCCCGGAAAGGAACCGCTCTTCGCCCGTGCTCCAGAACTACGATGCTTGTGACACACTTCTGGAGGATCTGAAGAGGGCGGTCTACGACGAGATGGTGGTTAATCTGGATCAGCAGAGCTACTGGCACTGGGTCTCCGAGCCTTGGACGGTTAGGTTTGGAAATCCAGAATTCGCAACACTTGACGGAGAACCAATGGTGGCTGAATCAACAGACGATGTAGCAGCAACAGGAACAGATTCAGACTCAGGATCAAGGGAGGGAGAGTTCTCAGGAACCAACAACCAGGAGTCCGGCGTCGATGAGGCCGATTTCCTCAAGACAGATGGCTTCCACATCTACATGCTAAACGGGCAATTGCTTCTGATCATGGGCGTTCCTGAGTTTGGAAACCTGACCCTTGAGTCCAACCTGACGATAGAGGGTAACCCGACCCAGATGATGATCGAGGGCGATAGGCTGGTCATCTCTTCGTCCATATACTACTGGAACCTACCTGCAGACAGCGACTTGCGGAATCTAATGTCCAAGGAGGTCACGGTGGAAGGAGATAGCGTTGGGGACGGTAAGGACGACGATGCTGGGGACTGGGAGTCCACGTACACGTACACCAAGGTTCAGAACCTAGTCAAGTACACCGTGGTGGATATCACCAACCGCTCATCTCCGGTCATAGAGAAGGAGATGTACATCGAGGGCAACTATCACACAGCAAGGATGGTTGATGGGACGGTTCGATCGGTAACACACCTTTGGACATATTTCGATGAAATCAGGACCTGGGTCAACCTTCCTGACGACTACTGGTCAGAGGACGACCTGGACATAAGAATGACAATCTGGAACGATAGCGTGAATCAGACCATTTTGCATAACGAGCAGGTAATCTCGGAACTCACTCTAGATGACTTCGTCCCGCATATCTACGAGATGAGGGATGGGGAGATTTTTACTCACCCCCTAACATACGAGAAGTGCACAGAGTTCTCAGCAAGTGCAGACAGCGCGGGAAGGGGCTTCACCACGATCATGACAATACGGATGCTCGATGATGAAGCGTCACTGGAGGTCGATCACATTACTTCCTCATGGGCCCATGTCTATTCATCCAAGGACACCCTGGTCCTAGCCGAGCCAGCTAACGACATGTGGTGGTTCTGGAGGAACTCAGATTGGGAGGATGCGACCAACATCCACTCTTTCGACATCAGTGAATCTAATCACACGACCTACGTCGCTTCTGGACGAGTCGAGGGAACAGTCAACGATCAATTCTCCATCAGCGAGCACAATGGTGACATTAGAGTCGCTTCGACCTCGGATAACTGGGGGATGTGGTGGAGAATGGCAGAATTCGACGATAATGGAGATCCAGTCTGGAGCGGCCCCAACAACCAAGTCACCATACTAACCGACGATGGGGAGGGGCATCTCGACCAAATCGGGTACATCGGTGGAATTGCCGAGGGCGAGACGATCTGGAGTGCTAGATTCGTTGGAGCCAGGGGGTACCTCGTGACTTTCATGAACATCGACCCATTATGGGTTCTCGACCTCTCAGATCCCTACGAACCGACCATCCTAGGGGAGCTCCACGTCCCCGGGGTATCCACGTATATTCACCCGATTGACGAGGACAACCTTCTCACGATTGGAATCGCGGGCGGTCAGGACGGACTGGGACTCGACTGGTCCACCACTCAGGTCTCGCTATTCGACGTCAGCAACACCAGTAGCCCCACGCTCGCAGACACCATTCCACTGACACCAGCATACACGGACGAGAACTGCATGGACATCATGACCTGCGGGTGGTCTTGGTCATATTCCGAGGCGACATACGAGCACAAGGCGTTCAACTATTGGGCTCCCGAGTCATTGCTAGCCGTCCCCCTGTCTACGCACAGGTACGTCTACGACCAGATCGAGGTCGAAGGACGAGTCTACTCGTACTCTGGATACCAGTACGTCTCCATGCTAAAGATGATTGAAGTAGACACCGAGAACGGCACTCTCAGCAATCACGGGGACGTGGAGCATTCAGGCTTCTACAATGAGGAGGGACTCTCCAATTGGTGGTCAGGCTCAACCAGTATCAGGAGATCGATATTCATGGGGGACTACGTCTACTCATTCTCAGGAGGAGGTGCCACAGTCCACAGGACGGCTGATCTACAACTGGTCGTAGAGCTGGAACTGCCCGGAAATGAGCCAGCAGATCACTACTATGTTCTCGAGGAGGTTGAGGTTGGAACTTCTGAGTCCTCATCGGAAGACGCCGAGACTGATCCATGCAACGAGCCTGATGCCGAGAATTGTCAGGATTAGGGCGCGCTACCCGAACCTCAGTGCCCTACCTGCTGAGCCAGGCGAAGCCACGGGAACTCCACGGAGTTCCCCTCCGACCTCCCTCTTGTGGACGATCTCACCATCGACGATGGTGTACCTCGGCCATCCGACAAGTTCCATACCATCGTATGGGGTCCACCCTACTCTAGTCCATGTATCTGAATCAGTAATGGTTCGACTAGTCTCCAAATCTACTAGTGTCAAATCACCATCATATCCCTCGACTAGGGATCCCTTGTTCTGAATACCGTAGACCTTGGCAGGGCCCTCGCACATCCAGCGAACCACATCCGAGACACCACATTTGCCATCCATGGCATGAGTAAGCATGAGAGGCAAAGAAGTCTCTACTCCCGGCATTCCAGCCGGTGAGCCTGGGAAACCAACAGACTTTGCTTCCAGAGTGTGAGGAGCATGGTCAGTGACTACGCAATCTATCGTCCCATCCTTAAGTCGTCGCCAAAGTGAGTCCCGATCCTCAGTATAGCGAATTGGCGGATTCATCAGTACCCGCTCGCCCAACCTCTGAACGTCATCTTGATCGAAGGTCAGATGCTGCGTACATACCTCTGTTGTAATTAGGTCGCCTTTGTTTTTCTGCAACCAGTCAGCCTCCTTGCCGCTAGTAAGATGGACAATGTGTAGTCGATGTTCGTGATCTTTAGCAAGAGCAGCAGCTCTCTTTGTAGCTAGAAATGCGCATTCAACATCCCTACACTCGGCATGAGCGGAAATGTCAGTACGATGACTGAACTCTGCAGTACGCCTTTGCAGTCGCTCCTCATCTTCTGCATGGGTCGCGATAATGCCTCGGGTATTGGCAAATATTTTCTCCAGGTGCTCTTGCTCATGTACTAGCAAGTCTCCAGTACTACTGCCCATGAATACCTTGATTCCACACACCCCGTCCATGCCTTCCACGCTCTGCAAATCACTGATGTTGTCCTTGGTAGCACCTATGAAGAAGCCATGATGGGTGACAGACTTCTTTGAAGCAAGCGAGATCTTTTTTTCCAAAGTGGGACGATTCGTCGCATTGGGATCGTTATTCGGCATATCAAGGAATGAAGTTACTCCACCAGCAGCGGCAGCCCTACTGCCACTTTCCAGATCCTCCTTATCCGTATGACCGGGTTCTCTGAAATGGACATGAGGGTCGATAGCCCCTGGGAGAAGATGCAAGCCAGTTGCATCAATAACATTCTCATCAACCATAGGATCCAAACCACCACCATCTGCGATAACAGAGATTGAACCGTCTGAAACGCGCAGGTCTCCGTATACTACACGATCAGGCAAAACAAGAGTCGCATTCTGAATAAGCAAATGGCCGTCCATGGGGGGGTTCAAATGTAGTCGGAGTGCTGGCATCACAATACTCTTACCGTCATTCAAACGAATTTACTCGTCCCGCGCGTTCAAATAACTGAGGCCCCAGCGAGAAGACAGCGGGTTGGAGTAGTCAGGTTATCTCGTCGGGCTCATAACCCGGAGACCGATGGTTCAAATCCATCACCCGCTACCAGAATAAAGTGAAAGTGAAAAATCGATAGACTGCTAAGAATAATAGTAAATTAATACTTTCATAGAATCTCCAGGGGTCCTTTGTTTGTTCATATACCTCCGATTATGAACAGACGAATATTGGTGATGAGATGACAGAAGAAACAGCAAGTGAAAAGGTCGAAGAAAAAGAGATAGTGATTGACGTGGATGAACCAGAACCTACGGTTGAGGATTTACCAGGAGTCGGACCAGCAACAGCAGAAAAGCTACGAGAAGCAGGATTCGAGGATCTCTTAGGTATAGCCGTAATGAGTCCAGCAGAGCTTGCAGAACAAGCAGAATTGGGAGAGGCAGTATCAGCAAAAATCATCGCTGGAGCCAAGAAACTGGCAAATATAGGAGGATTCGTCAGTGGTGCTGCACTACTCGATAGAAGAAAGAGAGTTCAGAAGCTGACATCAGGGGCATCCTCGTTGGATGAACTACTAGGTGGTGGTTTTGAGACACAGGCCATAGTCGAGGTATTCGGTGAGTTCGGAAGTGGAAAAACTCAGATAGGCCATCAACTGGCTGTTAATTGCATATTGAGTTTGGAGCAAGGAGGTCTTGACGGTGAGATTGTTTACATCGACACAGAAGACACATTCAGGCCAGAAAGAATAGCCCAGATGGCAGATGCAGTAGGTATTGACCCCAATGACGCACTAGATCGGATTCACGTTGCCAGGGCGTATAACTCAGCACACCAGATTCTACTCGTTGATGAAATTAAGAGAATGGCCAAGAGTCTAGACGTCAAGCTGATCATAGTCGACTCTCTAACCAGTCATTTCCGTGCTGAATACGTGGGAAGGGGCATGTTGGCACCAAGGCAGCAGAAGCTCAATCGTCATATGAAGGAACTGAAGCAAGTTGCCGACGTACAGAACGCAATCGTCCTCGTAACAAATCAAGTTCAGGCCAAGCCAGATGCAATGTGGGGCGACCCCACAAGAGCAGTAGGTGGCCATATCGTAGCACATGCTAGCACATTCCGCCTATATCTCAGGAAGTCAAAGGGGGGTCGGAGAATTGCCCGCCTGATCGACAGTCCAAACCTACCTGAGGGCGAGGCAGTCTTTACCGTGACATCCGAGGGCCTGCGCGACTAGCGTAGGCCCCGGGGTCCGAAGGCTAGACGGGTAACTCGGATAATGCGGTTTCCACAGTTCCCATCAGGGACATGAAGTGTCCTTCACTGAACCCCAGTTGCAAATCAGCTGCCGAGAAGAGGTCCGGTAGAGTTCTAGTATTCCCTAGGGACATTGCATTTGCATAGTCATCTAGTGCTTTCTGAGGATTACTCATCTGCGTCTTCCACAATTGCAAAGATCCAAGCTGTGCAATTCCGTATTCGATGTAATAGAATGGGACTCCGAAGAGGTGTCCTTGTTGCTGCCATGACAATTCTCTGAAGTCAGTGTGACCAGTCCAATCCATTTCAGAGCCGAATTTATCTCTAATTGATAGCCACACCTCTGCCCTTTCTTCTCTCGAATGTCCTGGGTTGGCGTATATCCAATGTTGGAATGAATCAATCGTTGCAATCCATGGCAACAAGAAGACAACTCCCTCCAAGTGAGCTCTCCTTGCTCTATCAGCCTCCTCGGATTCGTAGAACTTGTCCCACCATGGCTGTGTGAGAAGCTCCATCGACATGGATGCAACTTCTGCGAATTCTATTGGATAGTCCCTCTCGTCAATTAACTCCAGATGTCCACAGTAGAGTGAGTGGAATGCATGACCTGCTTCGTGAATCATTGTCTCCAAGTCACCCTGTAGGCCAGCGGCATTCATGAAGATGAATGGCACCCTACTCTTCTCGAGGTAATACTGGTAACCCCCTGGTGCCTTCCCCTTCCTAGTATCTAGATCGAGAGTATCCATTTCAACGAGTTTGTCAAATTTCTCCCCTAGGTCAGTAGAAATTTCGTGAAACATTTCAGATAGCTTCCCCACCATTTCATCTACAGTTTCAAACGGCCTCAGTGGCTCTCTTCCATGAATATCTGGACCAGAGCCACCTTTCTCATTCACATCCCAAGGGTTCAATTCCCCTATTCCAAGACCTTGGCACCTATCCTCGTTGATCTTTTTCAGAATGGGCATGCAAACAGACTCAACCGAATCGTGGAACTCCAGACAATCCTCGATTGTGTAATCGAATCTATGCATCGCTCTGAACATATATTGAGTGTAACTCTCGAATCCAGCATTTGTAGCCATTTGATGCCTAATTGAGATCAACTCATCGAATATCTCCGACAATCTCTCGCTATCTTCCATTCGCCTTGCAGACATTGACATCCAGGCTGCCTGTCGCTCGGACCTGTCATTTGACTCCAGATACTTGCTCATCTGGGGGAATGTCATTTCTTCACCTTCGAATTCTACTGTCATCGCACCGTTGATCGTCTGTGCCTCAGTTACAAGCTCCGTTTGTCTAACTCCTAGTGGTATGTTCTCTTTCCTGAAGATTTCGACATCTGTCCTCATGCCTCTTAGCATCAGATCGTATCTGCTAGGTAGGTCATCAATTGAGGAGTGTTCGACTATTCTTCTATTCAGTGCATCCGAGAATTCGGATAACTTGGGTCTAATGTTGCTCATGAAATCTAGGAACGACTCTCTCTTTCCCTCACTCTCGGTATCACAAGTCATCCCGATGTAGAGCAGAGCACCGGTTTCAGAAATATGCTCTGCAAGCTCAGAAGAATCGGAAATCAACCCTTCTATACAACTTGAGCAATTCAACTCCCTTTCCAAAAGATCGTTTGCCAGTGGCTCAATGTTTTCCCAAACCGTTGCATCAAAGCCATCTGGAACGAATCCACCTGCCATGGACGTACCTCACTTCTTTACTGGCTTCGGTCCAAGTGGAAGAGGACCTTGCTCCCGAGTCCACTTTGCACACTTCCACTCTTCTACTGCTGCTTCCACCTTCTCGCGAATCTCCTTCAAGTCCGGATGCTCAGGGTTCCCTTTTTCTATCCAACAAGCCGTGCAGAATCTTTTCCCTTCATATCTCAGGAAGTTCCCTGACGTACATGGAACACCGCAAACATTGCATTTTCCGAAGCCGAAGAACTTTGGCATGTTACGAATTCCTGTCGTGTCACATGCCTATCAACATGACTGCTGAAACAACTCACCTCAAATCGGAAAGAGCCAGATGGCTCATGAACAAATCCTCAATTTCCATAATTTTCGCCCCTTCCAAGCAGTCTGCACCAATCCTCACAAGTCCGCCAGCAGTTGGAGTTGGACGATTAGTCATTAGCGACCCCCCCAGATGCTCAATTAGACTAATCGCCTCATCTGTAGATTCGTTATAGATTTCCAATGGAATCGAGAACTCTCCGAAACCATCTCCTATCTCCGAGTCCGGAAGCATCACAATCCAGGCACAATTGTCATCTATCGCGATTCCCGCCCTCTCGAATGCCTTGTTTATTTGCCGAGTCCCCGAGACCAGCCTCAAAAACTCTGCATCAGGTGTTTTTGCTACCATCTCTCCCGAGACCTCATTCTTTCTGAGTGCGTACCATGCCGTCCAGAGGTGGACTTCACTGGCTGCTGCATCATACGCTAACATCATCCATCTATTGCTAGATCTCCATTCGTTGATGATGGAAACAATGGAGAATACGTTCTTGACAGGCTCTGAGAACTTAATTCCCCAAGCAGGGAACCATGGAACTAGGTGGTGCGCGTCCATGCTTCCCGATGCGGTTCTGTTGATGAATCTGATTAGCGCGACCTTCTAAGTGACTTGACCGCGGAATCCACCAGCTTGTCAACTAATTTAGGACTCCATCCCCTTAGGTCAGATAGCCTGGACTTATCCCTATCTGTTATCACAGCTAGGTCGGATGCATCGTTTACACCAAGTGTGTCGGACATTTCTCTGGCTCTAACCCTTCCAACGCCCCTAATCGCAACTAGTCCTAGGATGTCTGCCTTGCAACCGTACCTAACTCTTCGATGCACTTCGTCTATGGACTCGTACAGGGTTTTATGCGCCCCTCGGTCCATTCTTGCCAGATCATCATCTTCGGATAGAATCCTTCGCATTGCATAAAGGAGCCATTCAATCAACTCAACCCTGCTTCGCAAATCTCCAGCTTGTACACCCCAGTCATTCTCTATCGAATCTAGTGAGTCTTCATCCATCCACGAATTTACCACTAGTGCCCCCTTCATCCTTCGCTCCTCTTCGAGGTCAGTGGGCATAGAAAGAAACTCCCTTTCACGTCCATGAAGTGCTTCTTGTATGGCGCCATAGTCATTCTTCCTTGGCCAAAGAGGCAGAAAATCAGGGGTACAAGAAGCTAGATGGAGAAGGCTCAGCGGTGAAACCTGTCCAATCTTGTCCTCTCCTGAGATAATGCCTATCGCCTTTCTAAGACCATCTTGGATAATCCTGCCAGAAATTGGGTTTAGGTAGAGTCTCGAAACCCTTGCTCCCAGTTGTGTAGGTGCGTAGGTCATTGCAGCCGGCTCTGGAATAAAATAATCCGATGGCTCGTACATACTTGCCTTCTTGAAACCAAAAATTGCCGGCCCCCTCCTCGGAGTGAGCCTCCTTGGTGCTTCTTCCTTCGGGATGAGGTCCAACCCTGGTATTGCAGTAGCCGAGTTTGCCCATGATGGCATCTCATCTTGCCAATCCTCCTCTCTCTCTGTGGTTTTTGTTTCCTTTATCCTATTCTCAACTTGCTTAGACTCCCCTTTCCTCTCAATCATACCATTCTCGCAGAGCCAGTACAGTACATCGTCAGTTCTAGCCTCAAGAGTCTCAGCATTCATTTGACTTGACAGAAAGGTCTTCGAAAGAAATCTTGAGATAGCGTCTCTATCATCAATTCCAGCCGTGGCGACAATAGAAAGGATGTGAGCAAGCAGAGCCCCATCCTCTTCAGCATTCTGAGCTCCCGGATTAGCCAGTTTAGAAGTAACATCTTCCGGCTCCCCTTTGAGGTATAAATCGATTAGAGACACCTCATCTTGCTTACTTTTTGAAACTAAGAATGACTCTCCAAACTCATCGAAACCCGGTCTTCCGGCTCTACCCATCATTTGCCTCACTTCCATTACTGGAAGAGGCATGCTTCTAGCTGCAACCGTGCTCCATCTCCTCGTATCTCTGACAACAACCCTACTAGCTGGCAGGTTCACTCCCTGGGCGAGAGTAGGTGTAGCCACAATGCACAAAAGATTGCCAGATCTGAAACCCTCCTCTATCACCCTTCTTTGAGAAGAAGTAAGACCTGCATGGTGAAACCCAACACCCCCTCTTACTGCATTTGCTAGTGCCTTTGCCGTGGCCGAAACACCCTCCCTTGCAGACAATGAATTTGCCATTTCACCCCAGGATTCAATAATTGAATCCGAGAAATTATGACCTCCTGAATCTAATTTTGATTTTACATGCTTTGAGAGCTCCCTTGCTTCCTTCTGCGCCGAGGATCTCGAAGCCACGAAAACTAACATCTGCTTCTTTATCTCTGTCGTGTCGTCCAGAACAGAATGTAGGTTCTTGTTCACCCCTCCATCAAGGCGCTTCGACTCTGGAAGAGAAAAATCTCCACCGGGGCTTTCGACTGAGTGGTATCTAATATCCAAACCAGTCAGAGTGCCTGAATAGAGAGCGATTGGTCTCCATTCGGACTTAACTAGATCGGCATCCAACCACTCTGCTAAATCATCGGCATTTCCTACAGTTGCCGATAGAGCTAGTATTTGTGCACTTTCAACCCTGTGCCTAATCCTGGACAGTAATATCTCCAGAGTCGGACCTCTGTTTGGTTCTTGCAGCAGGTGGAACTCGTCAGCAACTACTATCCCAATGTCATCCATCAGGGAAGGATTGGAACGAAGCATCGAGTCTAACTTCTCGCTGGTACAAACCAGTACATCCGAGTCTTCAGCGAAATTATTCTCACTGCTTCTATCTCCAATCGCGAGTCCCACCTTCAGATCCACACTTTTGCAGATTTCACTCAATTCTCTGAACTTCTCTGAAGCAAGAGCCTTTAGCGGGACAATGTAA
Organism: Methanobacteriota archaeon; assembly: GCA_002723045.1. Taxonomy (GTDB): domain Archaea; phylum Thermoplasmatota; class Poseidoniia; order Poseidoniales; family Thalassarchaeaceae; genus UBA36. The sequence continues at coordinate 16,027 of PBNI01000027.1, forward strand.
ACTCCTCTC
>PBNI01000028.1 GCA_002723045.1 Methanobacteriota archaeon
CCAAGAATGGTATCTTCCTCGGAGAACATCTCCCTGAGTGTGAAACCGAGTCCGCCCCAAACGAATGTGGCAATGACCAGGAACATCAGGATGCTCAATATGGCGTCACCGAAGCCAGCCCTGTATGGTATCGACAATTCGTAGTAGTTGCCTCCATCCTCAACTGTGGGGTAACTGAACGGGAAGGCACCATTGGTGGTGCCCAACATCGCCTTGTACTGTATCTTTCCAACAGAGGTATCGGGCAGCGGAATTTGTCCCACCAGACTTGTCCCGTTGGAGCCGTCAAGCAGGTCGCACTGCTCCATCGTCTCAGTAAACTTGGACATCTCCCATGGAACTTCTACCCAGTCGGTTGGACCGAAGTCGTTCTGCTGTCTTGTTGGCTCTACGAAACGCCACATCAGGTGGGACTTGTTGACGTCTGGAGTGAACGGGAACGTAGGATCTAGGCACAGCCCTATTGGTATGTCTCCGCTAGAGGGAACTTGGACTTCGGAGGGTTGCTGGAGGTGCTGCGTGGCAGTGGTATTCTGGATTCCCACGATTGCCCTGTACTGGGGATCATCTGCCATCTCGACCATGTAGAAAGGAACTCCAAGGTTCCTGACTGAAATGTGGGCGATGTCTTCGGGGTACTCATGGAATGCATTCCCGATCTCCATGGTGTAGCAGTACGAATTGTGGACTCCATAGTGCCAGTCGCAGAAGTCACCCGTGGTCGGGTATAGGTCTGAGGACTGCATCGCAGCGTAATCGGTCATCTGACCCATCATCTGCCCGTGATACACCAGGTATTCGTCATCGGGGGTGTAGCAGTCTGAGCAGTGCCCCCAAGGCCAAAGAACGAGTTCGGAGTATGAGTGCCAGGTCAGAGTGGACTTGAAGTCGGAGGCTCCGTTCAGGTCATCGTCGTTCATCTCAGTCATGTCCTGGATAAACTTGGTCTCTGGCTCTGTGTTGCCACCCATCCAGTCTTCGTCGATCTGTCCGTCCGCATCGTCGTCCTTTCCATCGACGTGGTCCTCGTTGACCAATCCGTCCCCGTCGTTGTCTTCGAGATTCCAAGGGCCGTTGTACACGTCGTTGTTAGGTCCATCCGCATAGCAGAATCCTGGGAAAACCGGTCCGGTGGCGCCAAGAGGCGCTCCCCACTCGAACTGGTAGTTCCTGTTTAGGTCGACACCGTCGCACCCGGGATCCACGGATTCGTCGACATCGGGTATCGGAGTCACTCCGGTATGGGTGTTGTCTCGTAGGTTCTTCCTCCAACCGCTTCGGTAGCAGTTATCCCATGCGGTCTCACCGCAGAATTCCTCCCTGTCGTACCTGTGTCCGTCTGTGTTTAGCATCGGGATTAGGTATATTTCGCGGGTGTTCACCATGTCGGTGATGAACTGCTCGCTGAAGTCCTCGTCGACACCCAAGTCGCCAGGTCCGCATGGGTTGCCGTCTCCGTTGCTGTCTTGGAATGACGCATTCAGCCGGAGACAGTCCCCGTCGTTGTCGATACCGTCCCAGCCATCTTCGTCGATTAGTCCGTCTCCGTCGTTGTCCACTCCTGCCTTCCCGTAGTAGAAAGCTAGAGTCTCCAGGAAGAACATGGGGACCTGAACGGACATCCACTCTCTGGCGTGGTGGTTGCCGACGAGCATGACATCGGGACGGTCATCGTAGTTGCCGTCATCACCGTTGAAATCGTTGTACTCTCCCCCTCTGACATTTGCTGTGATCTTCATCCACGGACTGGGGTGATTGTAGTACCAGCCCTCGTAATCATTGGAGGTGGTCATCTCCCCTCTGGCATTCATCCCGCCTAGGAGTCCCTCGTGGAATTGGAGGAAGTCCGGATAGTAGGCAGCTAGAGTCTGCATCCTCTGTTTCATCGAGAAGTAGTCGTGATAAGCCCTGAACTGGAGTTGGTCATAGTCCCCATGAGGCCCCCATGGGAAGACCTGATTCACGTATTCGGTCGACCAGATGTCTTCCGGTGATGTCCCGGTTTCTGCCTCCTGTGCCTCTGTAACCGGCGCTAGAGCAACGGGTGAGAGCATGCTTAGGAGGAACGGGAGGAGCATGGCTGCTACTGGTGCACCGGGATTAGAAGGCGCCTTTCTCCCCGAAACTAAAGCGTCCTCACTAGTCATGCTATTTTTTGCGGAGAAACCCTAGGTATTGAATCGTACGGACAACGGTCCGAAGGACCGGGATGGCTTTTTGAGGAGGACCTCTTCGGAAAAAGCATGACTATTGGGTCTGATATTGCTGATATTTTGAATGGAGAAGAGTTGTTTTACGGCTTCTCAACGCTTGGTATCGGTTTCCTTGCGATTCTAATCGGGGCTTCCATTTCTGCCGGATTGATCTCGAGAAGAGTTCTCTTCCCACGAATAATGGACATCCTCTCCAAAACTGAGAGGATCGATGGGAAGACGCTATTCGCACCAAAATCTCTTGGTTGGATGATTGGCTTGCTAGCAATGTGGCAGTCTGTAGACTGGATACTGGAGAATGTAAGCGCAGCAGAGGGCGAGTACATCTGGGATTATGCATTGATGCAGGACGTCGGGCAGATATGCAGAGCCGGGTTCGTTATCCTCATGCTCATTGCAGCATACAGACTGGTCGACTACTTGGATGCGTTCATCGTTGTGGAGGGAGACAATATGGCAGCAAGGAGGTCCCTTGCGAGTGTTGCTGAGGCCATAGGAAGGCTGGCAGTAGTAGTCGTCGGAGTCTTCGTTTTAGCAGGCCTAGTGGGATTGAATCTCAACGGCATGATTGCAGGTCTGGGAATAACGGGTCTTGCACTAGCACTTGCGGCGAAGGACTCCGTGGCAAACATATTCGGAGCGATTTCAATAATAATCGATCAACCTTTCAATGTAGGAGACTGGATAATTGTAGAGGGAGTCGAGGGTGAGGTGATCACCATTGGACTTAGGACTACAATGATCAGAACCGGCAACGACACTATTGTCACGATTCCAAATTCCAACATCACCAACTCACCCGTGGAGAACTTCACGATGAGGAGATTCAGGAGGATTAGGCCTTCGTTTGAATTCGAAGAGGATAGCGCACAGAGTTCTCTGAAGGAATTCTGCGATTCCCTGTGCGAGCAGGTGCTTGCCGACCCTAGGGCAACCAAGCATGGTGATTCCTGGGTTAAAATCACCAACAGCCTCCCTCCGAAGATTACAGTCTCGTGTAATTTCTACTGTGAGTCGAGTTCGAATATCCAAAGGGAGTTCACCGAGGATATTCTGCTAATGGGCAGGGCTAGAGGGCTGGAGTGCGAGTTGAGTTTCCATGAGCCTAGGCGTAGAGCCAAACTCTAGGTGTTTGCATTGGTAAAGCTAATTCTAATTCGCCACGGGCAATCAGTTTGGAATGCCGAGAATAGGTTCACCGGGTGGACTGATGTTGACCTATCTGACAAGGGCGTCAAGGAGGCCGAAGAAGCTGGCATTGAGTTAAGGAATCAGGTGATTGACGTGATCCACACAAGCGACTTGATTCGAGCAAAGAGAACCGCGGAAATTGTCATTCTGGCTAATGTCTCCTCGAGTGATACGGTGACTAAGTCGGACTGGAGATTGAACGAGAGGAATTACGGAGCACTACAGGGATTGAACAAGGCAGAGACTGCTGAGAAGCATGGTGCAGAACAGGTCAGGATTTGGCGTAGATCATTCGATGTGGCGCCTCCCGAGGGAGAGAGCCTGGAGATGACCGCGAGAAGGACAATTCCATACTTCGAAGAAGAAATCCTGCCCGACCTAAAGTCGGGCTTGAGCGTGCTAGTTTCTGCACATGGTAACTCTCTTAGGTCGATTGTAATGCAAATCGAAGGAATCTCACCCGAGGACATAGTGTCATTCGAGATCCAGACTGGAGTACCTAGATACTACGATTACTCTGATGGTAAACTCAGTCTAGTAGATTGAATGGGGTCTCAGGTGACGGAGACATCCGTCGATACGTTCGCATCAGGGCCGCGCTGGCAATAATGAAAAGCGATGGGATTACGATTTCCTGTGAAGAGGGTGGGAAAGTTCGGTAAATTGAGGTTAATCCGAAGAATCCTGCCATTATCGACAAGGCGCCGATGGTTCTGTTGTTGAACATCTTCTTCTGGAAACTAGGGACGTAAGAGATTAGTCCAACTGCAGGCTCAGGAGCTCCAGATTGATGGGAAGTAGCCTCAATTACGTCCAAGAGGCACTGCTCGTACTCCCAGATGGCAAGGCCCCCTCGATGAGAATAGAACACGTTATCAGAAGCCCACTTGCTGGGAGCAGTCTCTCTCCAACCCTCTATCAGAGAGAGTCTCAGGCCGACAATGTCGAAATCTGTTACTGAGGCATAATGAAGCCTGGAGAGGTCGTGAATTAACGAGGCGAGATCACGGATTGCTGGGAATCCACAATTCGGCGGATATAGGGCATCGGATAGTCTTGGCCTGCCGATTCTGACAGAGTCTATGCTGAAGTCTTCTAGCCTGACGTCACCTATGCATAGCATGCATTCTGAGTCTCTAGAGTATGGTGCCCTCCAAATGGAATGAGCATTGAGAGCCTCCTCTAATCCAGAAACCCGGGAATTCCATCTTTTTGGGTCCGAGGGTGTGACTCGTATTTCCTCGACATGCCTATGCACGGATCCTAGTTTCCTCCCGCATTCCCTCAGAATCTCCTCAGCCTCGTACTTGGATCCACTTTCCAATGCCTCCAGAAGAAGTTCGCTGGAGTTATTTTTTTGTCCAGTTTCCTTCCTGATGGATATCACTTCAGAGCCTTGCCAGGAGTAGCCACCACACGGCAAATCACAAGATTCCGGGTAAGATTTTACTCTCTTCCTGAGTAAACCATCGGATCCCCATGGAAGGAACTCAGCGACCCATTCAGTCTCGGAACTCAGGTGCGCAACGGGGCCTCGAACATAGTCAGAAATCGAAACTTGAACTATGGAACTGGGGTCAGGGACCTCTCCCCAAGCATCCAGTTCGGAAACAATTGCGATCCAATCAGACGGCTCTATCAGCTCTGAAGGGTGGATCATAGAGCATGATAGTCCGGATAGAGGCCCCTTTCCTGAAAATCCGAGAATCTCGAACCCACGTGGGGCGATTTCGCTTTGCTCAATCTGAGGTAGTGCCCCTGGCCTCCAAGATCCCACTCTCTCCGACATCTCCTCTCGGGACTAGGAAGAGGTTCAAGGCTTCATTGAATCGGTCTGCGAAGGCTTGAATCGTAATGGCCCGAGCGAAAGCTGTGGACCAGAGTAGCGCCCAAATCCCGATTGCGGTCGACATGGATGGCACCCTGATACTAACTGACATGAGTTGGGTAAGTATCAGAAGGGTCATTCTAAGGCGTCCATGGTCCATTGTGGGGATGATGGTAAAGGAGTTCACGGGAAGAAGGGCTCAGTGGAAGAGGGACCTAGCCGAGAAGTTGGTTTTCGATCCTGCTGAATTGGAATACCACGAGGGTTTTCTTGACTGGATCACAGGTGAGAGAGCCAAGGGGAGGACGTTGATTCTAGCGACGGCTTCTGACAGGATTATTGCGGAGCAAGTGGCTGGACACGTGGGTCTATTCTCTGATGTAATGGCATCTGACTCGACATTCAACCTCAGAGGTGAGAAGAAGGCAGAGGCTCTGGTATCAAGATTCGGAGAGCGGGGGTTCGCTTATGCGGGGAACAGCAAGCATGACTTGCCGGTTTGGGAACGCTCTGGAGAAGTGATCGTAGTAAATCCGGAAAGAGGGCTTCTAGATAAGGTCGGAGATTCGGCGGACATTATTTTCGAATAGGACATTTCGGGTTAGTTGTCTTAACGTTTGTACGTTTCCGGACAGGCATGGCAAGGGGCAGTAGTCGGATTGGTAGATTCTTTGACGGCATGGCAAAGAGGCTTCTCAGATTCAGAGTCTTTGCAGTTCCCGCCAGATTTGCATCGAACTCATGGTTGGCTTGGAGTTTCATCTCAAGGGTTGACAGGGTTAGAACCAGAAGAAAGCGGGATAGGATAATCAAGGCTGAATTGCCAAAGCACATCTCAATTATCATGGATGGGAATCGAAGATTTGCATGGAGTCTCAGATTGGGAAAAGAGATTGGCCATAGGCATGGCAAGGATAAACTCAAGGAAGTAATGGACTGGATTCTGGATCTTGGAATCCCTTACCTAACGGTATACGCACTTTCGACTGAGAATCTCACAAGCAGAGATTCTGACGAATTAGAGGATTTATTTGACCTATATGTAGCAGGACTGAATGAGATCTCCGAAGACGATAGGATTCACTCCAGTGGAGTGAAGGTCAGGGTCGTGGGGAGGACTGACGATCTTCCGGATAGGGTGAACGAGGCGATCAAGAATGCTCAGGAGAGGACTATGGATTACTCCAACTTCACTTTCACAGTCTGCATAGCATACGGTGGAAGAGAGGAGATAGTGGATGCAGTGAAGGGGATTGCTGCAGACTATTCGTCTGGTGCCATAGGTATGGAGGAAATCAATACTAATGAAATCTCCAATCGGCTATATGACGCGGAGATTCCAGACCCAGATTTGGTAATTAGAACCAGTGGGGAGGAGCGGATATCCAATTTCTTGCTCTGGCAGATTGCATACTCGGAGCTATACTTCACAGACGTTCACTGGCCATCATTCGCGAAGGCGGACCTCTATGACGCGATTGAGACCTATCAGATGAGAAAGAGGCGTTTCGGTGAGTGATGGCTTCCGAAACCCCTCACTTGCAGTAGATGCGATCTGTCTCAGATCAGGGGGTAGTGAGGTCCTGCTCATCAAGAGGGGTAGGACGCCGTGGAAAGGAAAGTTTGCATTTCCAGGTGGTTTTGTCGACTATGGTGAGGACCCAGAGATTGCTGTATTAAGGGAGCTTTTTGAGGAAACTGGGATTGAAGGTTCTGAACCTAGATTGTTTGATGTAAAGGGTCGACCTGAAAGGGATCCAAGAAAGCACGTAATCTCCATTTTCTATCTTGTTGATGTTGATGATGAGTCTGTTCCCGAGGCTGGTGATGATGCATCTGAGGCAGATTGGGTGGACCTGGCTATTCTAGAAGCAGAGGAAGTTGCTGGAGACCATTTCGATGTCATTGAGCAACTTCGCAAGTAAACCTAAACACGGAACCTCTTGGCACGTGTATGAGTAGGAAGTTGGAGATTGATACTGGAGAGCCGAAACTAGGGCCCTACACCCCAGGAATAAATGTGAAAGATCACATCTGGCTATCTGGCCAGATCGCCGTTGATTGGGGTGACGACATCGAATCTCAAACGTCGGGTACTCTTGCAAAAATCGATGACCTGCTTGCAGCTGCCAACAGTTCCAAAGCCGATCTAGTCAAAGTGACAATTCTGATGACGGACATTGATTTCTATTCGAAGATAAATGAGATCTATTCGGAATGGCTCATTGAAACAATTCCCCCGGCCAGAGCTGCCTACGAAGTTCCCAAGCTACCAGGAGGAGCACTTGTGGAGATTGTCTGTGAGGCGTTCAGGAACTCTGGAGAGTACATGGCGGATTTCTCGGCAGAGCTTGAGGAGGCCCTGGTATAGGGGATTTAGTCACAAAACACGTGAATAATTCTGCTCCACTATTCACGCCTGTCTTGATTGTCGGCTGCATCATCACATTGGTCGGCTTTGCAATTAGGGCCTCATACGGCGTTTTCCAAATCCCGATTGCAGAGGATTTCAACTGGGGGCGGACGGAGTTTAGTCTGGCAATTGCTATTCAAAACCTAGCATGGGGTTTCGGTCAACCTATTTTCGGGGCTATTGCTGAGAAGATTGGTGATCGTAGGGCAATAGTAATCGGAGCTATTCTCTATTCTTTGGGTCTGATACTATCCGCAGGGGCGACTACCCCTCTGGAACACCAATTCTACTCCATCCTTGTCGGTTTTGGTATCGCAGGAACCGGGTTCGGCGTGATTCTAGCTGTAGTTGGGAGGGCGAGTGCGGATGAGCACCGTTCGATGAGTCTGGCGATTGCCACCGCGGCAGGATCATTGGGACAGGTAGTAGGCCCTCCCGTAGCAGTATCACTACTGTCCAGGATGCCATGGCAATCTGTCTTTCTCTTCTTTGCAGTAGCCGTGATTTCAACGATCCTCTTATTGCCTTTCATGCGAGTGAAGCCGGCTGCGAGCAAGGAGGAACTAGAGGAGAGCATGGGCGAAATACTCAAACTTGCGCTCAGGGATCCCTCCTTCTCGATGATATTCATTGGTTTCTTCTCTTGCGGTTACCAACTTGCTTTCATCACAGCGCATTTTCCAGCACTAGTCACAGAAATGAGTTCCCCGATTGATTCTACTGGGTGGTGTGGTGACCTGGGCATCGAGACTACCGCAGCATTGGGGGGTTTCGCTATCTCAGTAATTGGTTTCTCAAATATTATTGGGACTCTTGTGGCTGGATGGGCAGGAAAGAGGTTCGGGAAGAAGTGGCTTTTATCTGGCATCTATGCGGGACGATCCATAGCTGCGACCGTCTTCATCATGACTCCAGTATCTGCAAACTCAGTACTCATTTTCTCCTTTGCCATGGGTTTCCTATGGCTCGCTACCGTTCCTCTCACTAGTGGACTTGTGGCTCACATATACGGACTTAGGTACATGGGGACTCTGTACGGGATAGTCTTCTTCTCGCATCAGTTAGGGAGCTTCATCGGGGTCTGGCTTGGTGGAGTTCTATACGATTCCTACGGAACTTACACACTGGTATGGTGGGTTGGAATTGCAGCAGGAGTTTTCTCTGCTTTGATTCATTTGCCTATTCGAGAGGAGCCTAGAGTGAGTGGGGTTGGTTCGTAACCACAAACTGCAACTCTGGTCATCAAGAACACTTAGGAGTACCCTCATGTGGGCATGGGTATGACTGTCTTCAAGGCATACGATATCAGGGGTATAGCGGGAAAGGAACTAGACCAAGATTTTGCTGAGAGGTTAGGTAGGGCAATCGCGACTCATCTTGATGCAAAGAGCGTTTCAGTGGTCAGGGACATCCGGGAGTCTAGTCCGAGTTATCATGAGTCGTTCGTAAGTGGATTGAGATCGTCTGGAGCAGATGTCATTGATCTGGGAATTTCCACTACTGGGGTGCTATACAGATCTACGGTTGACTTGCCAGTCGACGTAGCTGTTGCCATCACGGCTAGTCACAATCCCCCGGAATACAATGGTTTCAAGATTTGTAAAGGAAAAATGCCCCTAGGGGGAGAGGAGTTGCAGGATATCAGAAGGACCTTTGAGGCTGGAGACTTCAGAACCGGAGATGGTGATTACCGCAATATGGAAGAGTACGAAGATGTCTATGTCGATTCTGTTTTGGAATCTGTGGGTAGCCTGAATAGGCCAATAAAGATTGTATTGGACTGTGGAAACGCTGTCCCTGGACCACTGGCTCTTAGGACATTGGAGAGGCTTGGCGTAGATGTGATCCCGATTTACTGTGGTTGGGATAATTCGTTTCCAAACCACCCACCCGATCCGACTAGGCAGGAGAACATGATCGACCTGGGTAAGGCAGTAATCGAGCACGGTGCTGAATTCGGAATTGGGATGGATGGAGATGGAGACAGGCTGGGAGTGGTGGATGAACTTGGTAATTTCATCCATCCAGATAGGCTGATGGGGATCTTTGTCAAGGATGTACTAGAGATCCTAGGTGAGGAGTCCTCCGACGAGGAAAGGACCGTTTTCTTCGATGTAAAGTGTAGCATGGCTCTAGAGGAGGCGATTCTCGGTTTTCGAGGGATACCCAAGATGGTCAGAACCGGGCATACTTTCATGAAACTGGAATTGAGAGATAATCCAGAATCACGGATGGCAGGGGAGATGTCTGGCCACTTCTTCATGAATGATCATTGGGATGGTTTTGATGATTCCATATACAATGCCGCTAGACTTCTTGAAATCGTTAGCAGGGACCCTGCTCCCGAACAGGGAGGAGTCAAGTTTTCAGAAAGATTCGGATTCATGCCCGAGTATCCATCAACTGACGAGGGGAAGGTCCCGCTAGTCGGAGATAGGGATGTTGTGATGGCAGGTGTAAAGCAGGCTTATGCAGATATGGAGTTCTCAGAAGTCGATGGAGTCAGAGTCAGATATGACAGGGGTTGGTTCCTCTGTCGGCCGAGTAACACAGAGCCGATCCTGGTGATGAGGGCTGAGGCTAAGGATCAGCCCGCTTTGGACGAAATTCTAACGGACATAGAAGACAGGATAGGGCATATCGCCGACATTGGCAAGTTAAAGTGAGGTTCTAGGAAACAAGCGTCGGCCTCACCGATTCTCTTATGGCAGAACCCAAGGTGGGCGCTTCGCTGCCACTGTAGCTTAGCCCGGTAGAGCGTCTGATTCGTAATCAGAAGGCCGAGAGTTCGAATCTCCCCAGTGGCTCCACCATTATGCCAGTCCCAGTCTCCCTAAGTCACCGATGTGCTTCCTGTAGGAGTCTTTCAGGGAAGCGATGACGGGCATGGGTTCGCCAGAAAGGAAACTCATAGTTGACCCCCCTCCCGTACTATTGTGGGAAACTAGATTGGCGACTCCCCTGCTGTTCACTAACGCACTTGTGTGGCCCCCTCCAATAATCGTCATAGCATCAGTCTCGGTACACATGTTGAGAATCTCGATCGTTCCGAAGGCAAATTCTGGAAGTTCGAAGTACGAAGCCGGGCCATTCCATAGGATGCACCCCGCATCTTCCACCAGTGGTTTGAGTGCCCTTAGAGTCTCTAGGCCGACGTCGTATATCGGGTCCTCGGTAGGTAGGTCATTGATGGATAGGGGGGTTCTCCTACCATCAGACTCTACGGCCACGTCAAGGGGGAGGAATGCCTTCTCTGGGTGCTCTGAGAGTATCCTCTCAGCCATCTCACATGCTACTTCGAAGTCATCACCAAGTGTGTTGCGAATGAAATCCCTGTTTCTCTCCCCGATATCGTTGCCATCTATCCAGAGCATCAAATTCCCAGTGACTCCGACGAAGGCGATTCTGTCAACTTCTCCCTTGGAGATGAGGTTCAACGCCACCCTGACTGAGTCATCGCATTTTGCTCCTCCAAGGATTGCTAGATACGGACTGGGAGGGTCCTTCAATGCCATTCTCAGGTTTGTTATCTCCTTCTCCATTAGAATCCCTGCGATACACGGAATTGAGTTGGTAAATCCCGTAAGGGTGGGTGATCTACGGTGGGCTGCTGCGAATGCATCTGTGACGAAAACATCCGAGACAACGGACAGCCTGGCTACAATGTCGGTATCCTCAGTATCCTTGTTTGAACTGTATTTTACACCGTACTCTTCCTCGTTCCCCCTAACATTGTCAAGGAATATTATCTCTCCATCTGACATTTTCTCTATCTCCTCGATCGCCTTGTCGCCACAGACGTCGGGTACGAATTTTATTGGCCTCTCCAGGATGTTGGAAAGCCTCTCACAATGCTTAGACATGCTTGTGAAGTCAGATTTGCCCGGTCTCGACTGATGTCCTAGAATTACCACCTTTGACGGTTCTAGAGCCTGCAGAGTAGGCACCACCCCCCGTAGCCTTCCATCATCGAGCAACCTTCCTGAAGAAGGTTCCAGAGGAGAGTTGACATCAACTCTGTAGAGAACGGTTCTCCCTTCTAGGTCAACGTCTTCGAGGGTGAGGACCCCTTCCACGTCTCCTCCACAAGGAGTGTGGTTTTGGCCGTTGTGGATGATTTTCTAGGTCATTTTGACCCAAAAATCCTTTCTGTCATGCCAATTCTAGACCGAATGTGGAATGGGATACATCGACTCTGGTTGGCCCTGATGGGGAAGACTGGAGAGTGCCTGTTTCGGAATTAGAAGGCAGGCAGGAAAGGCTTTCGGTGGCGTTGGCGGAGGAGGGTATCGAGTCTGCTTACATCGAGGATCCCGTTGAATTGTATTGGCTTACGGGCGGGCGTCAGAACTCTGCCATACTGATTGGATCGGATGGCACTGACATACAAACCCGGCATTTAGTCCGCAGATCGATCGAGAGGGCCTCATTTGAAGGAGGGGGCGATGACTGCCCTCACCTGACAGAGAAACACCCCAGGATGGGGGAATTGTCTGAGATGTTGGCAAAGTTAGGATGCGTTCAGAGGCCCGCGATGACGGGGGCAAAGATACCTCAGAGCAGATGGAGTTTCATCAATGGAAAATTGGGAGATCTGGAAGGGTCTTCTAGAGATTGCACAAATACCCTATTCAAACTGAGGGAGGTGAAATCGGAATGGGAATTATCGATGATCCGAGAGAGCGGTGAGATCAACCACTCAATGTTCGAGTCTATTCGCGAATATGGTGGTACGGGGAAAACCGAGTTAGAGATGGCCGGGGTTGCTGAAGACATCAGCAGGGCCTCGGGGTTCGGAGGAAGCATTAGGATGAGGAAGTGGCCGATGGATTGCGACAGGGTTGTAATCGCTGCGGGTAGATCCGGTAGGGTTCCTTCGTTCTTCGATTCAGCTGTCGGTGGCGTTGGCGGGAGCCCAGTGTCCCCTCTTGGTGCCGGATTCTCCAAGGTCAAGGAGGACGAGCCGGTGCTGATTGACATTGTTCACGTTCACAGGGGGTACGTCTCTGATTGTACCAGGATGTTCTATTCTGGCCATCTAGGGGAGGAATGGCGGAACAGGTTGGATGACATGATCGAGATTGGGACAAAAGTCAGGAGGAGCCTGGCCAGAGGAGAAGACTGCTCTAGTGCTTGGAAAGAGGGCAGGGGGGCCGCCGAAGAAATGGGGCATGGTGGGAATCTAATGGGAATTAGCCCTGAACAGGCCAGTTTCCTAGGTCATTCGGTTGGATTGGAGCTTGATGAGACGCCGGTCGTTGCAGATGGATTCGATCGCCCACTTGAATTGGGTGGGACGATGGCGATAGAGCCCAAAGTAATCTACGAAGAGGGAGCAATAGGGATCGAAGACACCTGGTCCAGGACTGCTGAGGGCATGGAATGCCTTACCTCCGGCGATAGGCTCCCCAGTTTGATTCAGTGGTAGACATGAGTGAGATCTCTGGAGCAGCCCATAGAAACGTGGCTAGGACACTAAGGAAGCGGAACGACCCCCATGGGAAGTCGATCATTGATCCATCTATTCTGAAGGGAGTGGAGATAGACGATGCTGGAATTGTCGAGCTTTGGATTAGGCCAAGCAATCCGCACTGCCCGTGCTGTCTCGATGATCTGATTGACCTCCGGGGAGTTTTAAGGAAGCAGAAGGGCGTTCTAGCGTGCCATATCGAGATTGTTGGGGTCCCACAGTCGGATAGATGGACAGCAGCAATCAATGAGTAGTCTCTGCTTCAACTAATCTTCACCGCTAGACCACCAATTGCTGGTATCTTCCTCGGCCCAGTTGTCATCGGAATGCGAGATGAAGCTCTCTAGCTCACTCGGGGAAATGAGACCATCCCCATCCTCGTCATATTTCTCGAACTGCTCTCTCAGCTCCTCGTATTCTGACTTGCTCTCTACCTCGAGCTGTTCCAGCAGTTCGTCGAAGGACAGCATCCCATCGCCGTCCCTGTCTGCCGAACGCATGGCAACTCTAGCAATCGGCACGGTGAACACCCTGCCAAGCGGGTCCAGGATGCTGGGGCGCCTTTTCCCCGAATTGGGGGTTCGCAGAACAATCTCATTGCCATTCCTGACCATCTTCCCGAAACCGAGGACATGCATCAGGGTCTGCCAAATCATTGCAAATAGAATCAGCCCGAGAGGTATGCCGCAAAACAAGGGGAACAGGGTTTCTCCTGATAGGTAAGCCCCGTAAAACATGACTTCGAATAGCGACAGAATCAGAATTGCCTTGCCCATTTCCTTGGCCATTTCGAGGGTGGACAACACCTCGTCATCGGGATGAAGATTGATTTCCGCCATCGGGCAAGCCTCTTCTAATGCTGGGATCTCATTCTTCCCAGTTGTTCCTCTCGCCCACCTCGGCGAGCTTCTGAGATATTCTGGTGTAAAGCCACCATGACATTACCGAGATTCCGATTACAGACACAGTGAGGGAGACTAGGAAGCTAGACATTCCGAATTCACCGGTCCTCCCACCGAGTCCATCTCCCAGTCTGCTTGTTGAACCTCAGTCCGGCCTTCTTCATCCACTTGTTGAACTTCGTAGCACCTGCTCCGGTGGCGATGATGAATTCCTCCCTGTCCTCCTGGGCCTGTATGTACCCCTTGGCGGCTATCGTCTGGTCTATCCACTCGTCTATGCTCATCAGGACCCCTGAGAGCGTGCTCGACTCCAGTGCCGCCTCCAACTCTTCCGCCGAGGCCCCGGCCGACTCAAGATC
>PBNI01000029.1 GCA_002723045.1 Methanobacteriota archaeon
GCACGTAACTTCGCCATAGCCGAATCAATGGGGATGGACATCATGACACCTTGTGCAGCCACGGCGGGGAACCTAAATGAAGACCTCTCCAGGTTGAAGGGGGACTCACTACTTCTGGCAAAGACCAACGAGGTACTCGAGCGAACCACCGGTCTCACGATGACCGGCGATGTGGGCGTCCACCATCTACTTCACGTGATCGTCGACGAGATCGGCTTAGACAAGGTCGGGGAGAAATTACGCAATCCGATCGACTTTCCAATTGCGGGATTCTACGGGCCAAACATGCAACAGGAGGGTGCATGTGGGGAAGACGATGTTTTCGACCCCCAATACCTTGAGATGCTAATCAAAGCACTGGGGGGGAATGCGATTCCATGGGAGAGCAGGACGCAAAGCGTGGGCGTCCCGGGACTTTTCTCGGAGGAGGCCACAGTACTCCGACAGATTGCATCCACTATCGAAGATGCAAAGTCCGAGGGAGCAGTGATGATTGTCAGCGCGTGCACGCTCTCACACACAGCACTCGACGTTTACCAAGGCAAGGCAGGGAGGGCGACTGGGATTTCCACAAACATTCCGGTAATTCACTTGACCGAGATGCTCGCATTCGCAATGGGCCACTACAACAACCGCCTAGCACAGCTAAGAACAAGGATAGCCGTAATTGGGGACTAGAACTGGTCCAGTCCAGTCTGCCCTGCTGGTCTGAAGTTTCCTGGAGGGAGCTCAACCTTGGAAGTCCCCTTGGGGTCCTTGGCAGGAGTTGTGTCGGCCCCAGAAAGTTCACTTCTGTGCCTTTCTCTGGTTTCGAGCACGAATTCGGCCGCTGAGCAGACTGCTCCTTGGGCCGATACTGTGAACCTCTCCAAGTTCGACAGATCCTTGTGAGGGCTACCAGGAAGCTCCCTGGCTACTCTCCTAGCGGCCTTGTGCATGAACTCCTCCTTCCTCTTAGCAGACTCTTTGGCCCTCTCGTCCCTTGTTCCCCCGGCAACAAGTACGACTACCTCCCCCTGCCTTCTTCTACCAGTCCTGCCTCTCCTCTGTATGGTCCTGATTTCGCTAGATACCGGTTCGTAGAATATGACCAAGTCAGCACTGGGGATGTCCAAACCCTCCTCTCCAACAGAAGTAGCAACCAGGACATTGGCCCCTCCATCCCTGAAATCGGAGAGTCTGGATATCTGCTGCTTCGCAGTTAGGCCCCCAGAACCAGATCTACGCGACTGTCCAATGAACTGAATCGCCCTGATGCCCTCGAGATCAGAAAGAGCTCCCTCCAGTGCTTCAACCGTGTCCCTATAATTTGCGAAAACAATTACTCTAGACTCCTCGTCTCTTCTAATCCTCTCTCTGACAAGCCTCCTAACTGCTCCGACCTTGGAATGTATCTCAACCATACCATTGAGTTTGGAATGCAGGCCCCTAACTCTCACATCCCTGAGGAAGTCTCTAGAAGACTTGCTCTTCTCTTCCTCCTCTTCCATCCTTGAGAGGAAATGCCTAGATGCCCCGATCCCTTGACAGAGGAGGTGGTTTATCAGATGATGCAACCTCATTGCAGTGGCTATCTGTGAAGACGATCTGAAACCACTAGTGTCACCCCTAACGATGGCCGCCTGAGCCCGTTCCATTGCATTCGATAAGCCGGCTTGATTGATTGCACCCGGCATCACGTACCTGCCATTCCTACGTTCCCTGTCCACAATCCCCTCTTGCCAAATCCTGAATGGTTCTGCGAGCTCTATGATTTCGCCAGGCACCTCCACCTCCACTTCCTCAACATCTAGCTCTGAGAGGAATTCCGCTATTGCCGGGTCATCCTTTGTCCTCATGTGGATCTTCTGAATACCCAATCTACTGCATATCTCCTGAACTTGCTCTCTTCTAGAACCGGGGCTTGCCGTAGTTGCTAGAATTAGCGGATCATCAGACTGGGAGATGTACATCTCGGCAACCTCTGCCATAGCGTGATCCCCAGTGCAATGATGGGCTTCATCGACAACAAGTATGCTGCAATCCGAAAGAGAAAGAACTCCCTTCCTAACATCATTTCTGACGACTTGCGGCGTTGCGAATACCAACCTCGAACTCTGCCATAGTTCTGGCCTCTTGGACGCTGTTTGCTGCCCACTAAGGGAAATTGGTCTCAATTCGGAAACATCGGAAAGAACAGGCATCGCATTTTCCAGATGCTGATTCGAAAGAGCAACGGTTGGGGCGATAACCAAGGCCCAACCCCCCTTTCTTTCCAATCTCTCGACAATTGACAACCATGCCACAGCAGTCTTCCCTGCAGCAGTAGGCAGTATCAGCAGCATCGATCCAGCCAAGGCATCATCTACGGCTTGCAGTTGGTATGCCCTAGCCTGAACCGTTTCTGAGACTAATCCCGAATGGGCAACATATGAGTGCACGGACAGGGACCTCGAAGTCAGGGTTCAAAATCGTTGCATTGGCTTTTTTTCTACTTCGCCACCCCGTAGGGGTGTGTTTTTACCACCCCGATTCGTTCAAATAGGGTATGTTTGTCGCAAGGCCGCTCACTACGTGAGGTACCAGACACCAAAGGGCTCTGATTAGCATCCCACAAACCTCGTCCGCATTCGCGGATTTGGTCCGGTGTCACGGTGCCTCCAAGGCGTAGTCGGCCCGGCATTGGCCGCTTGCGGCCAATTTCGGAATACAGGAGGAAATGCAATGGCAGACCGATCCAAACCCCGCCGTGGTAGCATGGGCTATGGCCCCAGAAAGCGTGCTATACGCCAATTCGCAAGAATCACATCCTGGCCAGATACAGAATCATCTGAGGTCAGAGTTCAGGGATTCGCTGGCTGGAAGGCAGGAATGACACACATACTGATGAGGGATACAAACCCGAAATCGACCTCCGCAGGCCAGGAAGTAAGGAAGGCAGTAACCGTTGTTGAAACCCCTCCGATGAATGTTTTAGCAGTAAGGGGGTACAAGATGACCCCGTACGGAAAGCAGACAGCAGGTGAAGTTTGGACAGACATTTCCGAAGACTCGCCCACCAACCTATTCCCACGACTAGCAAACCAGACTCGCGGAGAAAGGGATGTTGAAGAGGGAAGGAAGCCAGCAACCCGTGGCGGAAGGATACCAAAGAGACAATCCCAGCCATCGGAGGAAGCATTGAACTCCCTTAGAGAACAGGAACTAACGGAGGTTCGTTTGATAGTTTGCACCCAACCGGATCTAGTTCGCAGCATCCCCACGAAGACTCCCGAGATTATGGAGATCGGACTAACAGGCGGGGACATAGATGCAAAACTCGAATGGGCAATGGACCGACTAGGAGGGCAAGTCGGTCTCGAAGACGTTTACGAAGCCGGACAGGAGATTGATGTAGTCGGAGTGACGAAGGGCAAGGGTTGGCAAGGCTCGATCAAGAGATTCGGGCTTAAGCTACTTAGCCACAAGAACAGCAAGAGGAGGCGCCAGGGGGGGAACATGGGCGACTTTGGAACTGGATACGTCAGAAAGACGATCAGACAGGCCGGGCAAGTAGGTTACCACAAGAGGACGGAATTGAACAAGAAGATCTTGAGGATTTCAAACCCGGAGGAGTCAGAAATAACTCCGGCTGGGGGTTTCCTAAACTACGGCGAAGTCAGAAATCCATACATGATTGTCCAAGGAAGCCTTCCCGGACCAGCAAAGAGACTTCTAAGATTCAGGGATCCAACGCGTCCGAGGAATGTCGTAGGAGAGGTGGACGTAACATACGTCAGTACCTCAAGTAAGCAGGGTGTGTGATAATATGAAGGCTAAGGCATACAATTTGGTAAATTCTGTGATCCAAGAGGAGATGGACGCAGGCCTGTTGGCAGAAATATTCGCCGTAGAGGCCAAGGACGGCAAGGCAATCGAACTCCCATCCCCATTCACTTCACAGATTAGGGAGGACCTAGTCCGTTCTGCCGTTCATGCATCAAGAGCAAACAGGAGGCAGTCCTACGGGCACAGAGAACATGACGGAAAGCGTGCCCCTCAGCCAGGTATGAAGCACTCAGTAGAGTGGTGGGGCAAGGGACGTGGAGTCTCTAGAATTATGAGGAAGGCAGGGCAGAAGACCGGAGCTCAGAACCCACATACCCGAGGGGGTAGAAGGGCACATGGGCCAAAGGTGGACAAGGAATGGTCCCAGAAGATCAACTCACGCGAGAAGAAGATAGCCCGTGACTCAGCAATCGCAGCATCATGCGATTCGGGCACAGTTTCCTCTAGGGGGCACAAGTTCGACGAGGGCCTCAGATTCCCAATCGTCATCGATGGATATGTCGAGTCCAGGGGCGGCTCGGAAGAGAAGTATGACATCGAGTCCATACCTACTCAGTACTCCACAAGAAAATTCGTAGCGATGATGGAGGGCCTGGGAGTATCAGAAGACCTCAATCGCTCAAAGAGTGGCAGGTCGATTAGAGCCGGAAAGGGGACAATGAGGGGCAGGAAGTACAGGACTCCAAAGAGCATCCTCTTGGTAGTCGCTCAGAAGGGGGGCTTGGAAAAGGCCGCTCGAAACCTCCCAGGTGTTGATGTGGTCACTGCAAAGGATCTGTGTGCAGAAGATCTCGCGCCAGGAGGAGACATGGGGAGACTAACGGTTTGGACGAAGTCAGCGATAGAGGCCCTGGAGTGATTAAGATGGATCCATATGACGTGATAATTATGCCTTGGATAACAGAGAAGACTCTCGAAGCAAGGAGGATTGCCGACCCAGAAGGGGGGCATAGAGAAAACAACAACAGAATCGAGTTCATCGTCAGAAGGGAGGCGACAAAGAAAGACATCAAAGAGGCAATAGAGGCCCTTCTTCAGGTCAAGGTCTCTAAGGTGAACGTTCGAATCAACAGAACTGGTAAGCATGCCAGCATCCGTCTAGCAGATGGATACGACGCAGAGGAGGCAGCGCTCAAACTTGGAGCGTTCTAGAAGGTGGTATCATGGGCAAGAGGACACGTTCACAGAGGCAGGGGTCAAGCCCCAAAAACAAGGTTTCCAGTCACAGGTTCCCCGCTGCCAACAGGCTCCCCAGGGTAAGTGGCGAGATTGCAGAGGTAATTGACTTGGTTCACAGCCCAGCTCATACCGCCCCCTTGGCCAAGGTTAAGTTCGAGGACGGAGAAATAGCACATCTGGGTGCACCAGAGGGAATGTCAGTAGGACAGACAGTCGCATTTGGTGACAAGGTCTCTCTTAGGCCAGGCAACGTCACCACACTGAAACAGATTCCAGAGGGTACTCAAATTTGCAACATAGAATTGCGCCCCGGAGATGGCGGCAAGATAGCCAGATCTGGGGGGAACTCAGCAATGATAGACACCAGAATGGGAGATTACGTCCGAATCATCATGCCCAGTGGGGCTACGAAGGATCTCCCTGCTAACTGCAGGGCTACTATCGGTGTACTCGGTGGCCATGGTAGGACGGAGAAGCCCCTACTAAAGGCAGGAGCCGCTCATCACAGGGCCAGAGCACGTGGTAAGCAGTACCCGACAGTCAGCGGAGTCGCAATGAACCCAGTAGACCACCCACATGGTGGCGGCAACCACCAGGCTGTACACGGCCCAAGCTCAGTTAGCAGAAATTCACCACCCGGCCAGAAGGTCGGGAATATCGCGCCTAGGCGTACCGGCCGTGGAAGGTCGAAGAAGGAGTAGATAGTATGGCTAGGAAGAGGAAGCAGTTCAGGACGGCAAAGATGGCCAGGCGTCAGGCCAGGAAGAGGAGATCGAAGATTTCCGAGAGGAGGAAGAAAGAGTTCCTCTGGAGGGGTTACACTATCGAAGAGCTGAAGGACATCCCACTATACCCGTGGGGAAACAGCAGCGAGCCAGAGAACGACGACTACGACCCGGATGCGATATCTATCGCCACCCTGATGCCATCAAGAGTCAAGAGATCTCTGCAGAGGGGCCTCAGCATCGATTGCGAGAAACTCCTAGAGAGGATTAGGAACAGCAATGGTAAGACCGTGAGGACTCACTGCAGGGGGATGTATATTCTGCCTGAAATGGTGGGAACTACAATTGGAGTTCACGACGGGCAGAAATTCATCAATTTGGACATCACTCCCCCAATGATCAGCCACGCATTGGGAGAGTTCGCAATAACAAGGAAGTCAGTAACGCACACCGGTCCCGGTGTCGGTGCAACCAGATCTTCCCAGCACGTGGCACTAAAGTGAGGTGAAATGAATGAGTAGGAGAGCAGGAAGGTCGCAGAGCGGATACACCCAGCTCCTCGAGGGCTCCAACCTTGTCACTGCTCGGGCCGTCAACTTGGACTGCCATCACAAGCACTGCTACCACATCGCAAAGGCAATCAGAGGAATGAATGCGGAAGTAGCTAGGGATTACCTGGAGGACGTAGTTGCCAAGAAGAGGGCAATTCCGTACCAAAGAAGGTCTAGAAAGGGAAGGGGCGGCAATACGATGGCCGGCCACAGAAAAGGAAAGATGGGCCCAGGCAAGTTCCCAAACAAGGCTTCTCGAGAATTCATCAAACTAATCAGCAGCGCAATGGATAACGCAAGACAGCGATTCGATGACATCGATGCCGAGGACATGGTAATCACGCACGTAGCCGCTCATCGTGGCCAGGTTTCCAGAAACATGAGACCTCGAGCCCAAGGAAGGGCAACACCCAGCAACCACTACCAAGTCAATCTGGAAATTTTCCTAGAGTACTTCGGAGAGGATGATGAGGATATGGGAGAAGATGATTTCTGAGGTGGTTGCATGAAGGAGAACACAATCCAGAAGATGATCAATCGCAACGTCGAAAGGCAACTCGTACGAGAGTACTTGCTCAAGGAGACAGAGAGGGCAGGCTTCGGTGGACTAACATTCAACAGAACCCCTGAGGGGACCAAGGTAACACTGCAAGCAGAGCAAGTAGGACGCGTTATAGGCAGGAGAGGCAAGGTCATCCACGACCTTCAGCGCCGTCTCCAGGAAGACTTCAACCTGACAAACCCCCAGCTCGAAGTCGAGGAGATCGAGGAATCAAGAACTAATGCCCAGGTTATGGCCAGCAGACTGGCAAGCTCACTAGAGAGGGGCTGGTTCTTCCGAAGGGCCGGGCACAGCACTGTTCAGAACATAATGGATGCTGGGGCCAGAGGATGCATCGTCACTCTCAGTGGGAAGATTACCGGAGCAAGGCACAGAGTAGAGAAGTTCCAGAAGGGCCACATCAAGTACTGTGGTGAGACGGCCCTCCAGCTTATGGATGTCGGATTTTCAACTGCTGTGAAGAAGCTGGGAACAGTTGGCTGCACAGTGAGAATTATGAGGCCGGGTTCAAAGCTCCCTCACGAGATAACTATCAAGGAAAGAAGCGAGTCAGGACTACCTGAACTGATAGAGGCATCAGGATTCGTCCCTCTTGACCTAGAGGAAGCCCTCGAGAGGGCAGCAAGGGAGGAGGAGTGAAATGTCACACATCAGTTCCAAGGAGATTGACGAGATGAACCAAGAGCAGCGAGAGATCACCCTCGGGGAACTCAGAGATGAGATGCTCCAACTCAGGTCTCAGCAGGCCCTCGGAGGCTCCGCTTCAAACTCAGGCGCCTACAAGCAGACGCGAAGGAGCATTGCAAGACTTCTAACTAAGATGAATCAGGAAAAGGAGGAGTGATTTGGCGGGAATTTGCAACATGTGTGCGCTTCCAGATGACCTATGTATTTGTCAGGAGATAGCCAAAGAACAACAGAAGGCGGTGATTTCAGTGGTTAGGAGAAGATACGGAAAGATGGTCACCATGGTCGAGGGAATAGAGGATACCGCAATCGATATCGGCCAACTGGCAAAGATACTGAAGGGAGCATGCGCCAGTGGTGGTACGGTCAAGGGGCGCACCATCGAACTTCAAGGAGATCACAAAAAGAAGGCGGCTAGGGTTCTCGAGCAGAATGGCTACCAGGTGGAGGTGCGCTGAATGAGCAAAATAACCAACCTCCCTTGGCTATCAAGGAACCTTGAGGTCACAAATTCCACCGACCCGACACTAGTGGGCATCTCAGGCATGGTGATGGACGAAACCAGGCGCACCATACTGGTCAATACTGGAAACAGAGAAGTCACCTTGGCCAAGGACACTATCAGATTCACAATCGATGATGAGGAGATCGACGGTACTCTAGTCGGGCAGAGGCCCGAGCAAAGAATCGGCAAGGCATACAGGAGGGCATGAAATGAGAGACATAGGTGTAGACGTCAATAAGCCCGATGGAGAATGGGACGGGAGCAAGAACTGCCCATTCTATGGGTCGCTGAGGCTTCGTGGACAGATTATCAGTGGAGTCGTATCTTCGCAGGGGATGACGGATACAGTAGTCGTAGAGAGGGAGACAACACGGTACATGCAGAAGTTCGAGAGGTACGAGAAGCGCACAAGGCGCTATTCGGCTCATCTGCCTAGTTGCATCGGGGAATTGAACCCCGGAGACAACGTCCGCATCATGGAATGCAGACCCCTCTCCAAGACCGTGAAGTTCTGCGTAATCGAGAAGGAGGCGAGCGAATGAAGGGAGTAGCTGGTAGGGTGACCTCCGGCCTACCGACTCAGGCACGGCTTGAGTGCGTCGACAACACCGGTGCCAAGGTCGTTCAACTCATCACCGTCTTGAAGAAGGGCGGAGTCGCAAGAAGATACCCATCAGCAGGTGTCGGCGACATGATCAGGGTCACTGTCAGGAGAGGTACTCCAGAGACCAGGCGCCAGATATACACCGCTGTGATAGTGCGCCAGACGAGACCTTTCAGGCGGGTCGATGGAACATGGGTCCAGTTCGAGGACAACGCCTGTGTAATAACGAACGAAAGAGGCGATGTCCAGGGTTCCGACATCAAGGGGCCAGTGAGTAGGGAAGCTGCTGAGAGGTGGCCAAGGATAGCGGCTACGGCCAAGCAGATAGTGTAGGTGATTAGAATGGTTAGCAAGAAAGCAGGAAAGCAGAGAATGTCCCAGAGGGATGCCCCCACTCACATAAAGAGGAAGAGGATGCGAGCACGTCTGATTTCCGACGATCCAGATCTCAGACAGGTACGTTCAGTGACCATTAGGGTTGGAGACGAGGTCGAGGTCACCAGAGGCGACTTCAGCCATCCTAACAGCGTCAAGGCCGACTCCAGAGGAAAGAGATTGGGGCAGCCAAGGGGAAGGGCCGGAGTGAAGGCCAAGGTCGCATCGGTAGACACAAAGAGAGGCTTCATCTTCGTAGACGGTCTAACTCAGTCCACTGCCGATGGGAAGGAAGAAGCAGTCCCCATCAGCCCATCGAACGTCATCGTGACGAAGCTTTTCGAGGGCGATCCAGTAAGAATCAAGAGGATCGTCGATAGGTCCTCAGGAGGTGACTCAGAATGAGCCGAAGTCACCACAAGAGACTAGTCATGCCTAGGACATGGCCACTGACTAGGAAGACCAACATCTGGGCCCAGAAGCCGAACCCTAGCGGTCACCAGATAGAGATGTGCATGCCCCTGGGGATCATTCTCAGGGACGTCCTCGGCGTAGCCCACAACATGAGGGAGGCAAAGAGGATACTACACGCCCGAAGCGTGATGGTGGACGGAAAGGTGGAGACTGATAGGTCCCGTGGTGTGGGCCTGATGGACGTCCTAACTGTTGGCGAGGAGAACTACCGATGCATCCTAGACACCAATGGGAAACTGCGATACAGGCCCATTCCAAAGAAGGCTGCAGGAAGCAAGATCTGCAG
The DNA here is from genome assembly GCA_002723045.1 of Methanobacteriota archaeon. Classification (GTDB taxonomy): domain Archaea; phylum Thermoplasmatota; class Poseidoniia; order Poseidoniales; family Thalassarchaeaceae; genus UBA36. The sequence continues at coordinate 9,756 of PBNI01000029.1, forward strand.
GGTCAGGGGTAAGACCACCGTCAAGGGTGGCAAGACCCAAGTCCATCTGCATGATGGAAGGAACATCCTCATGGACGATTCTCCCGACTACAAGACGGGAGACTCGCTAGTGATTTCCCTCCCAGACCAGAAGGTAACATCCCACATCGAGATGAAGAAGGGCGCCAAGGCGTACCTGACTGGTGGGAGCCACATTGGTGAGACTGCCGTGATAAAGGACCAAGATATCAAGAGGTCATCTAAGCCAAATGAGACAATTTTCGAGGACTTCGGGACGATTACTGACTACGTGTTCATCATCGGCAAGGAGACCGACATACCACTGGGGGATGAGTCATGAGCGAATCATCCAACCCCATGCTTTCCCCCTCGATCACCAAGGTGACCGTGAACATCGGGGTCGGAGAGGGAGGCAGGCGCCTCCAACTTGCAGAGAGAGTTTTGGAAGTACTGACCGGAATGACCCCTTCGAGGACTCTGTCCACGAAGACTAACAGGGATCTCGGTACGAGAAAGGGGGCACCAATAGGATGCAAGGTAACGATAAGGGGCAAGGACAAGGTCGAGTCCTTCCTAAAGGACGCATTCTGGGTACGAGACCACACTCTTCCAGCATACAACTTCGACATCTCAGGAAACCTTTCATTCGGCATTTCAGACTACACCGACTTCCCCGAGCAGAAGTACGATCCCGACATCGGAATCTTCGGAATGGACGTCAACGTCGTCCTCGAGAGACCGGGTCACAGGGTATCCAGGAGAAGGAGGAGGAAGTCGAGGGTGTCCACCCCTCATAGGGTCGGTCGAGACGAGTCTAAGGACTGGTTCACAGGAAAGTTCGGACTGAAAATTGTGGAGGAGTAAGTAGTATGGCACACGATCATGGAGCTGGGGAACCCGTCGGACGCGATGACGGAAAGCGAATCGGAAGGAGCAAGGGATGCAGGAGATGCGGGCGCAAGAGGGGAATGATTCGCAGGCACGGCCTTATGCTATGCAGGCAGTGTTTCCGAGACGTAGCCCCGGACATAGGATTCAAGAAATACTCATGAGGTGATGAAAGATGCAGTTTGACCCATTGAATGATGCCTTCACGACGATATACAATGCGGAGAGCGCGGGCAAGTACGAAGTTACCGTGCGGCCCGCGAGCAACCTTCTCGGCAGCATGCTGTCCATAATGCATAAATCCGGGTATCTCGGGGAGTTTGAGAAGCTAGATGACGGCAGAGGCGGGGCATTCAGAGTCTCACTGATAGGGGCAATCAACAGGTGCGGTGTGATCAAGCCAAGGCACTCTGTCAAGAGGTCAGACTTCGACAAGTGGGAGTCAAGGTACCTGCCTGCAAGGGACTTCGGACTCTTAATACTGACAACAAACCAGGGAATAATGGATCACTCAGAAGCAAAGAAGGAGAGGGTGGGCGGAAGACTGCTCGCATATGTTTTCTAGGAGGAATAAGAATGCCAAGAGTAGCTATCGTGTCCCACAGTATCACCATGGCCGATGGAATGGGCGCTAGCATAGACGGCAATACGGTGACTCTTACCAAGGACGGCAACAGCCTCTCCCGGGAATTCAACCACAACAGCGTCTCCCTGAGGCAGAATGATGGGGGAGTAGAGGTTTACTGCAAACTGCCTCGGAGGTCCGAGAAGGCAATAGCCGGAACATGGGCTGCACACCTAAGGAACATGGTCAAGGGCCTCGACGAGGGATTCGAATACCGACTAAAGGCAGTGTTCAGCCACTTCCCTATGACGCTCAAGGTCGAAGGTAACAAGTTCACAATCACCAATATGCTCGGGGAGAAGGTCCCAAGGGTGGCAAAGCTGCCATGGACCCCTTCTGAGGTACAAGTGAAGATCGAGGGGAAGTCAGACATCATAATCACAGGAGCAGACCGAGAGAAGGTGGGCCAGTCCGCAGCAAACATCGAGAAGGCCTGCAAGGTCAAGAAGAGGGATCCAAGAGTATTCCAAGACGGGATATACATCACTTCCAAGGGGGCATGAGAATGGCATACGAGAATCTGACAGTAGCTGAGTTGAAGGAACTACTCAGAGAAAGGGGACTGCCTGTATCCGGCAAGAAGGCAGACCTAATCGCCAGGCTAAGCGAGAGCGAGGCCCCCGCCGAAGAGGCTCCAGAGGAGGCCCCTCAGGAAGAGTCACAGGAAGACGCCCCGGAGGAAGAGCCCTCGGATGAGGGAGAAGACTTCGAGGAAGACGAATATGAGGAAGAGGGGGACTTCGAGGAGTGGGATGAACTGCACACGGCTAGGCAGAAGCCAGTCCTGGACGACTCCACAAAATCAGCACTCAAGATGCGCTCGGAGCAGAGCAAGAAGCAGCCCAAGTTCCGTCGGCAAGAGTGGTTCAGGTACAGGAGACTGTCCAAGACAGGATACAGGAAGCCAAAGGGAGACGACTCGAGCATGAGGAAGAACAGGAAGTACCGCTCCCCAATGGCACGCGTAGGATATGGAAAGGTCGCTGCCGCTAGAGGACTACACCCGTCAGGATTCGAGGAGGTCCTAGTCCACAAGGCAGACCACCTAGACGGACTCGACCCAGAGAGGCAAGCCGTGAGAATAGGATCTAGCGTAGGGAACAGGAAGAGAGCACGAATCCACGAAAGGGCGGACGAGTTGGGGCTGAGGGTCCTGAACCGCCGTCAGATAGACAAGAGGGGTGATCTCTGATGTTCCTATCAAACCAGAAGAGGATGGCAGCCGAGATACTGTCTAGGAAGGAGGGCAAGACCGTCGGTATCCACAGGATATGGGTGAACCCAGACTACCTTAGCGAAGTCGCCGATGCAGTCCAGAGAGACGATGTCAGGCTCCTCATCGAGGATGGGATAATCAAGGCCAAGCCAATCAAGGGAACGAGCCGCTCAAGGGCTCGCAAGTCAGCATTCCAGAAGTCCAAGGGGAGGAGGAAGGGACACGGGTCAAGAAGCGGTAGCGCGAATTCCCGTAGCCCTCGAAAGCAGAGGTGGATGTCCAAGATTAGGGCCCAGAGAAGGACCCTAAAGGAACTCAGGGACGAGAGCAAGATTACACCCTCCCAATACCGTTACTTCTACCGAAAGGCGAAGGGCGGGTCCTACCGCTCCACATCGCACCTTAGGAGCAACATAGAACTGGATGGGATTTCACTGGGAGGTGATGAGTGATGGCAAAGGGAAGAAACCAGAGACTTAGATTCAAGAGAAGGAGAAACGCTGAGACAGACTACCATCGCAGGTCGAGGATGCTCCGGGGAGGCGTTCCAAGGGCAGTCGTCCGTGTATCGAACACCCAAGTAACCTGCCAACTAGTGGCCTACGACCCAGAAGGTGACCGAGTTCTGGAATCAATCACCGGGAAGTCCCTGGTGGACTCACACAAGTGGCCCTCAGACGCATCAAGAAAGTCAGTCCCCGCATGCTACCTAGCAGGATTCGCAATGGCTACCTCGGCAGTATCGAGCGGCCACTCGCAGGCCATAATGGACATCGGACTGGCAGCTTCATCAGCCGGTAACAGGGCCTATGCTGCTCTGAAGGGAATGATCGACGCAGGCATGGAAATCCCACACTCGGAGGAGGTCCTGCCATCGGAAGAGAGGATCAACGGCGAGCATATCGGAGAAGGCATTGCCAAGGCAGTTGCCACTACTAAGAAGTCCATAGGAGGTGGAAAGTGATGTCAGAAGAAACCAGTGCCGAAGAGAAGAGCGCACCAATCGCACCAGGACTAGCATTGGCGCAAGCACCGGTGGATGAAGACGCCCCTAGAAGGCGCGGTCCCGATCCACTGGCCGCCCTTAGGAATTGGACTCCGAGGACCAGGCTCGGCCGCATGGTAATGAACGGCGAGATACTCACCTTCGAGGATGCACTAGCGACTGGATTCCCGATCAGGGAAGTGGAGATAGTCGACGCACTACTGCCAGAAATGGACGACGACGTCCTCAGCGTGAACATGATTCAGAGGATGACCGACTCAGGTCGTCGTGTCAGATTCAACGTTCTCTGCGCCGTAGGGAATGGGGACGGCTACGTGGGGCTATCCATTTGCAAGGGCAAGGAGGTAGCCAGCACAATCCAAAAGGCAATCACACAGGCCAAACTAAACCTAATCCCAGTTTTCAGAGGCAACGGGTCTTGGGAATCAGCCGAGGGCCCCGGAAACAGCATCCCATTCAAGGCAACAGGACGCTCTGGATCGACCAGAGTGACCCTGCTCCCAGCCCCATCGGGCAAGGGCCTAGTCATCGGGGACTACGGAAGGCGGGTCCTGAAACTAGCCGGCGTGGAAGACGTCTGGTCACGCTCCTCCGGGCAGACCAGGTCGACGATTAACTTCGCAAAGGCCACGTTCAACGCATTGGAGGTTCTCGGCCGAGCAAAGGTCAACGACCAGGTCAGGGAAAAACTCCACATCACCATAGGGAGGAGAAACGCATGACATACCTGGTAATCAGAGCCCGCAGCGACCGAGGGGTCACAAAGAAGATCCGCGACACGATGACGATGCTAAACCTGACTCGCGTCAATCACGCGGTCCTAGTGCCAAAGACGGATTCATACGACGGAATGCTCCAGAAGGTAAAGGACTACGTCACATGGGGCGAGGTAGATGCAGATACGATTAGCACCCTGATCAAGGAGAGAGGGAGGATGTCCGGGAACCACCACGTCACCGACTCAGTGGTCAAGTCTGCCAGCGAGCACTCCACGATCAAATCCCTGTCCAAGGCTATCGCCTCCGGAGAGGCCACCACTAAGGACGTAGAGGGGATGAAGCCAGTTTTCAGACTACATCCCCCGAGGGGTTCGAAGGGATGGGGCGGAATCAAGAGGGCTTACTCCGTAGGGGGGGCACTGGGCTTCCGAGGGGACAAGATAGTCGAACTAGCAGCGAGGATGTACTGAGGGGAAAAAATGGTTTCAAGGACTAACAAATTCAGAGGCAGGAGCAGATACCATGGCCGTGGCAAGAAGGCCGGAAGAGGTGCTGGAAAGAGAGGCGGCAGAGGGAACGCAGGACTGAACAAGCACAAGGTGATGACCAGACTGAAGTACATGCCGGGACATTGGGGGATGCACGGATTCAACCGGCACCCAGGTCTACGAGTAGTGAACTCCTCGATCAATTTAGGAAAGGTTGCCGAGATAGCCGAGGGAGACTCGATCAATCTCACTGAGATGGGATTCGACAAGCTCCTGGGAAGGGGCAGCATAGACAGACCACTGTCGATAACGGTCAACGAGGCCAGCGCCAAGGCAATCCAAAAGGTGGAGGCCGCAGGTGGCTCAATCGAGACCGGCGAAGGCGAAGACTGGGGTGAGTGGGAAGAGGAGTAGCTTCTCCCTATTGGAGGCTAGAGGATGGTAAACAGAGGCCCGAATTGGTTCGGCGTCATCGCCATGTGTGCGATATACTGGGGCGCACTCTACTACTGGTTGAGTGACGAACTATCAGCTGGGGGGGAAGACCAGAGCAGAGCGCTGATACTTCTCGCAACATCGATCCCGTACGTCGCATTCGTGATGTGGGGGACGATGACAGACCTCCCAGAGTCAGTGAGCGAGATACCAGTCGTCGGGAAGTACGCAAAGGCATACACCTGGCTGGCCATAGTGATCGCATTCTCCTACTGGGGATGGGTCGACAAAGCGGCATTCGGATTCCTACTCGTGGGTGTCATCCTTTTCGGTCTGGCGACAGGTCTGGCACTGTCGTGCCTGGTATACTCCGGCGATGGAGGAAGCAGGCTTTACGGTCTTAAGCGACTAGTAGATGTCTACCCCAGCATATCCAAGCCAGAGGGTCACGTCAGGTTCAACCAGAAGCTCTGGACAACCACCCTTGTTCTGATCATCTACTTCATGATGACCAACGTGATGATCTACGGTCTTTCAGACACCACCCTGGACGTTTTCTCCTCATTCCGTGCCATAATGGCCGGTGCATCAGGTTCTATCATGCACCTGGGGATAGGCCCCATAGTCACCGGTTCGATCATAATGCAACTTTTCTCCGGGGCCAAGATAATCCAACTCGACCTCCAGGACTCAGCGGACAAGCAGCTGTACCAGGGGGTGCAGAAGATCCTGGTACTCATCATGATACCAATCGAGTCCATACCACAGGTCTATGGATTCCTAGACCCATCTCCATCACTGATCCTTGACTACGGTGAGGGCTGGGCCGGTGCTGTAATCGTAATCCAACTCTTCCTGGGCTCGCTCCTCGTGTTCCTTCTCGACGAACTAGTTAGCAAGTGGGGCATAGGGAGCGGGATATCGCTTTTCATCGCAGCTGGAGTCGCCCAATCGACATTCGTGGGGACACTTTCGCCACTGGCTACCTACGAAGGGCAGCCCTTGTCATTCGAAAACCCCCCGTCAGGCACTCTGCCTATGATTTTCTACACTCTCAGGACTGCTAGCAACTCTCAGTTGGTCAGCGAGAACGGATTCGAAATGATGCTCCTCGAGCACGCCAACCCAATTGTCGCCCTGATATCTTCGATCATCGTGTTCTTGGTCGTAGCATATGCGGAGTCCAGCAAGCTAGAGCTCCCCCTTACTCACGGCAAGGTCAGGGGCCACAGGGGGCAGTACCCGATCAGGCTTGTTTACGCCAGCAACATCCCAGTGATCCTGATGGCCGCCCTTCTAGCAAACGTCAACATGTTCACTCTCCTATTCCATAGTCACCCGACTCTCTCAACCGTTCCGATAGTCGGATCAAACGGTGCTTTCAGCCAGTCCGAGTGGTTCGGCTCCTACTATGAGGGCTCCACGACCCCGCACGACGGGTTCGCATGGTACAGCTCGATGGTCAATGGCGTCGGCGATTGGCTGATCCCTCTGCTCGAGCAGCAGGGAGACGTCCATGGTCACTCTCTAGGGCAGATTATGATGCACGTGTTCGTCTACGTCTTCTTCATGACAGCTGGTTCCACGGTGTTCGCAAAGTTCTGGATCGAGACCACTAACATGGGTGCCAAGGACGTAGCGAAGCAGATCGAGAGGACTGGCATGCAGATCCCAGGATTCAGGAAGAACCCAGTGGTCCTGGAGCGAATTCTGGAACGTTACATACCTCCAGTTACGCTGTTCTCCGGTGCCTTCGTCGGCCTCCTAGCCGCAGGAGCGGACTTGCTCGGGACGGTGGGCAACGCCACTGGAACAGGGCTCCTACTGGCAGTCGGGATCATACTCAGGACATACGAGCAGATACAGAAGGAGCAGGCCATGGAGATGCATCCAGTCCTGCGAGAGTTCTTCGGAGCCGACTAGCGCACTGCTATGGTAAGAGTCATCTGA
>PBNI01000030.1 GCA_002723045.1 Methanobacteriota archaeon
CCCTTGTTGTCCCGATAGTTCCGTCCTCCTTGGCCCCCCGGGCCCCTGCCGCGGTTGCCGCCGCCCTTGTTGTCCCGATAGTTCCGTCCGCCTCTGCTGCCTCCTCTTTCACGGAAACTCCCACCAGAATGCCTTCCCCTGGGACGTCTCTGACTAGGCTGCTCTCTCGGCGCGATCTCGACTGGTGACCCCACTGATGCCCTGGCATCTATCCCATCATACAAGGGGTGAACGTGAATCAATGCCGATCCGACAGGACCAATCACCGTATCGACCCTCCCAATGATCTTCCCTCCAGAGATTCTAATCCGAGCTCCCAGTCGAGGGGGCCTCCCTTGGAAATCAACAAGCAGACCCCCCAGATGGGACTCACGATCCACTCTACCTGAGAAACTCATTTCACAACCCCCTTCTTCTGAAGAGCACTGCCAAGGAAATTGCTACTACCAGAGAGGGCACTCCCAAAGACGGCAGTGCTCCATCGACCTCATCGGCGTCATCAGGTATTTCTGGATCTACTAGTTCTTCCATCAGTAAAGCAACATCTACGGTCGTGCTAGATGAAGTGCACTTGCCGGACTGGTCACAACCTGTGACATCCACATTGATGACTCCAGAGGAAAACTCACTCATATCAATCCATTCGCTCTCCCAAGTATTGCCGGAGACCATAATCTGACCAATCTCCTGTCCATCAACCTCAATCGTGAAAGTCACTGGCTCGCCATCCGGATCGCTATATTGCCCACCGACTCTCCACATAGTCCCATCAAACTCTCCCATTCCACTAATGGTCATAGAGGGGGCTGTGCTTTCCTTCACGATACCAATGTCGATGATATGTTGCAGAGAGAATTGGCCAACCGACACCTCCATCCAGACATTGACTGGACCGGGAACGATGCCCTGTGGACTCAGGCTCACGACCTGCTGCGGGGAATCTCCTTTTTCGAATTCCTGAATCTCACTTGGTTGTCCACCTTGACTCAGTGCTAGACGCACAGTCACGTCTCCACCCCATGAATCTGAAAATGAGATCTTCAGGGGGTGCTGGTCTTGGAGAATTACTTCGGGCGTCGAAATTGAAACAGGGACTCCCACGTTCCATGTTCGATTCCCACTGGACTTGCCAGAAGCATCCTTTGCTTCGCATGAAACCTCTGTTACCCCATCCACATTGATCCACATTGACCCATCGATGCTCTGTGAAATCTCATTTCCAGCCGAATTGCAGACGACATCTAGGTTGGAAACACCAGACTCATCATCGAACCAAGATGCAATCCCTTCCCAAGATGCTAACTTGTTCGCTCCTTCCCCGACAACTGGAATCCAAGTCCCATTAACTGGTGCTAGTTGGGTCCAAGTTGGAGCCTCATCAGTCGGAATTGGCGATGTAGTGAAGTCCGCGAAGACATCCTCTCCAAGAGGCCACTTCTCTCTTGAGAAGTTTGAGTCTAGGGAATAAGTCAGGCTGCCATCGTCATTTGCCAGCAACTCATAGCTCGCAGTCCCATCTCCTATGCAACTTCCTCTTATCGGCGCTGTGTCGGTTCCAGGATTCTCCCCATCGAGACCTACGAACCTCCCTTCGCATTCCTCCCACATGTCCATCCTCAGGTCAGGCATCACTGGGAAAGTGAAGTCCAACCTAGCATTACTCATGTTCGATGAATTGAATGCGATGGTGAAGTCATTGGGGTCCGTAACACCATCAATCACCATCGTCGCGTTTAGCCAGAGCTCAATCCTGCACTCATCAGCTCCCAAGGACTCGTTGACATCAATGTCACAATCCCTCTCAGAAGACGGAATTACTGGTATTTCTATACATCCATCTTGGCTGAAACCCTGGCAGTCCCTTGATTGTGAGTGCCTCGTGGGCACTCCGTTGAAATGCCCGATGTTGGTCTGGTCGTCCTCCCACGTGGTGTTCATCCAACTAACTCCTTCCCCCCCTCTATGAGGGGAGCCATCTCGAATCCCTATTCTAGTGATGCTATACTCCAGACAATCTGCAGCAATGGAGACCATCGCGTCTATCTCATCAGTGGAGAGCCAACCATCCCCGCCAGAGGGAACAATACCTTCCAGGAAGGCATCTAGGTCCTCCCTGATGTCATCAGCCAGTGTCCAGTTTATCCAGGCCCTAGCATCTACCTGGGCAGATTTCCAGTCGTCATTGACACGAACCTCGAAGATTGCTTGGTTGTAGATGAAAATATCCTCGAATGTAATGGATCCGCATTGCTCTTCTAGGGAACCGCCACTCCCAAACTGCTCCATTTTTGTTTGTTCTTTCCTCAACTCTTCCGTCGGTAGATGGAACGTCGAAAATATCAGTATTACGATGACGCAAACTGACCCTAACCCCATCATCCGCATTCCAGTCACTATTGCCTTCCGGAGACCATAGGACATCATAGTTGCCATGATTGGGAACACAATCATCCGATATGGACAATTTCCCCAGTCCAGTGGAATGCTAGAAGATCTCCATCAAGACCCTCGCCAAAGCCAACAATCATGCCTCCGCTGGAACCAATGTAACTTTCATTCCACGAGCCGTCCACTTCTTTCAATATCCACATTGAGCCGCTGCAGAAATCCCCGTAGAGGTATCCCCCATGTAGGTCGGTAGGCCCCCAATCCATCCAGAATCCACCAGTAATTGAGCAGTTCCCACCCGAATGAGAATAGGTAGCAATAGGACCAGCGAATGCATCTCGCATGCTCTCGTTAGCCTCACTACCGCCGCACGGAGTACTACTATCCAAGAGATAATCTCCCTCCATCTCAGCCCAACCTAAGTTTGCTGGATTCTCGAGAGAAACCAGATTGACTTCCTCCCAACAATCCTGACCAACGTCCGAGATCCAGAGCCTGCCATGACTGTCCAGATCGAACCTCCAGGGATTCCGCAATCCGTGATGAAGTACGTATGGATCTCCAACAGGGTCGTCCAGAACGGGACTCACCTCGCCATCCAGATAGCTGAATTGTAGGATCGTCCCGAGTTCAGTGGATGGGTTCTGACCGTTTTCTTCAGGATCATAGGCGTTTCCGCCATCGCCTACCCCCCATAGGAACTGGCTTCCTCCAATGTTCAGCAAATGCCCGCCGTTGTGGTTCCTGTATGGCTGCTCGATAGATTTGAGAACTTTGATGCTAGAAACGTCTAGTTCGCCTGAGGGGCTAATTCCAGCGGAGGAAAGGACCAGATCTGACTCGTTCGGGCCATCACAAGGTCCATCCTCGACATAAGACAGCAAAATCGTCCTATTATCGCCAAAGCCATCTGCAAAGGCCATTCCTAGAAGACCCTGCTCAACATGGCACGTGCTGACCATCGAACTCAGATCGGCTATCTCCGATATCTCTGCCCCGTCCCAAGAGTGAATTAGTCCAGATAACTCAACTATCCATATCTCGTCATTTGTCGGATGCTTCAGGGAGGAAATAGGGCTGGAGAATCCATCCAAGTACTTGTAACAGGACAAATTGTAACTCTCTTGGATGGAGCAATCCCAACTCTCAGGTTCGGGCCAAACGAACCCGTCTTCTTCACCAAGGCATCCAGCAAATGAGGAAGTCACAACTAGCAGCGAGATAATTGCCCAACTTCTCATCCCTAGTCCCTACTTCTCTAGGTAGGCGCGGATGCCGGGGACATTTGAAACTGCGTCTGAGTAGGTGCCAAGATGTTCCTCTGCCGTGCTTGCAACCATTCCAGCCGTGTTAAGAACGTCATTCAGGATCTCCCGCCCCTCGCTATCATCGTCAAGAGCCAATAGCGCGTCTTGAATCCGGAGCATCGTCTCATCATCCATCCTCGCTGGGTCATACATTACTGGATGGCTGGGTGCCTGACCGAAAGAGGGGAGCATGACAATCTCATCCCTGTCTAGGCACCAGTCGGGACCATCGGGTACGTCATCCTCGTTCTCATCGCAATACAGTCGGTATGCCGTGTCCTTAACCAGGGCAATATCTCCATGACCAGTCATCATGCACTTCAGTGCCCCTTTGTATCCAGAGTACTGAGTCCCTCCCTCTGGAATTTCCGAATCCTTATGGAAGAAGCTCGTTACTGTAGCTCTGAGGGATTCGATTTCCTCGGGATCGCCTTGAACTTCAGCATATCCATTCCCAATCAGATAACCCATTGGTATCAGCATGCCAGCGCTCTTCAGCCAACCCGTGTGGCACGACTTCTTGCCCTCCATGAGAGCGAATGGGTCGGTGTCAGGATCATCATCAAGGTATGCGGCTGCGATGTCTGAGTCGGCCCTTACCCATGCTGCAGCGTTGTAGTAGACCCTGCCATCCGGCTTCTTCTCGACGGCGACTACGTCCAAGTCGTACACCTGGTAACCCAACCATCCGGCAGCCCCATCGACCATCGCGATCTCTGCATTGCCATTTGCAACCGCCTCTATCGCAGCCACTTCATCAGCTACTGGGTACACTACCACTTTCTCCCCAGTCAACTCGCTGAGCTTGTCAGCCATCTCTTGTGGATTTGCATCCCAGAATAGGTATGTGTCCTTCACTTCGTAAGCAATCCTGATACAGTCCTCATCATCACCGCACTCGTCGTAATCCACTGTGAATAATGCCCATAGAACGGCAGATGATAATAGCAGCCCAACAACCGCAATCGGAATACTCCTTCCCTGTAATGCCTCTCTAACTCTGTCAATCGCTGAACTCATATTTAGACCCGAAACGCATTTTGTCCTTAAATTTAGGGTTACCTAAATATCAAAAGTCAAATCAGACCCGAAAGACCATGCCAGCGGTAGTTAGGATTAGCCATCTGGAAGTTGGCTTCCAAGGTCATAGCCTGCTTTCCATAGATGATTTTCATGTCAATCCAGGTGAAGTTCTCGCAATTACCGGCCCCTCGGGAATTGGAAAAACATCCCTCTTGAAAACTATAGCCGGTCTTCTGAATCCAATATCTGGAACAGTTCATGTTTGTGGAGCGACAATACCCCAGAGGCCAGAAAGAGGATCTATAGGATACATCCCACAGAAGCTAGGTCTGGTCAGGCACTCTAGTGTCTGGTCCAATGTCATGCTGGGTTCGAGAGCAGGAAATCCTAGATCAACATCCAGGGAGCATGCGATGAACGCTATCGAAGCCATGGGCCTGGGGGAGAAGAAGAACGAGCCGATTAAACGACTCTCAGGCGGCCAACAGAGGAGAGTAGCTACAGCCAGGACTCTGGCCCAACGTCCAAGACTTATTTTGGCTGATGAGTTCCTAAGCGAGTTGGACGAAGAAACATCAGAAAGGGTGGTAAAATCGGTACTGGACTATGTACGATCAAACGAAGCTGCCATGATTCTAGTCGAGCACGACGTCTCTCGAGCAAGGGAGATTTCTGATAGGCTTCTGGTTATAGATGATGGAAGGCTCAACCCGTTCATCACAGATACTTCGGTCATGGAGGTGTAGTTTTGGCAAAAATTTTGGCAAAAATTGACTCAGAACTAAGGGAGTTGATAGTTTCCGTCGCAGTCCTACTATTAACATTCAGGATTCTACTGGAACTGACCTCCGGAATAGTCTGGGATTGGAATGGGTGGAGTGTAATTGAACCCCAATCTTACCCTCCTTGTGAAGCAAACAGGTTTCTACAGTTCACATGTTCAACAGCATGGATCGGAATGATTGAAACAATAAAGATTGCAATACTCGCAACCTTCTTCGGTATGATCCTGTCATTGCCCATGGGCCTCCTTAGCTCAAGAAACCTGTTCCCGCAATACATCACCTATCCTTCCCGGGCTGTAGTCTCAGCATGTCGGAGCCTACCAAGTCTGATTTGGGCCATTATCTTCGTCATCTTGGTGGGACTAGGCCCCACAGCAGGAATAATGGCAATGACCATTTACACAGTAGGCTATCTCGGAAAGATGCAGTACGAGGCAATTGAGGGGATGAATAGCGCGCCACTTGAGGCGGCGAACGCCATGGGCCTGACCAAAGCGGAGTTATCACTGTGGGTGGTTATCCCAGAAATGGCAAATCACCTAATTGCCCAGATGATTTTCATGTTCGAATACAACGTCAGATCTGGGACTGTAATAGGGATAGTCGGAGCAGGTGGAATTGGATATTACATCAACCTCTATCTGAAGTTCCTCCAATATGAAAAGGTTGGAGCTTATCTTCTGATAATCTTCTTGGTTGTGATGCTGATCGATTTGGTCTCCATCTATCTTCGCTCATTCTTCACCGACGAGTCCGAAAACAGCAAGCCCACTTGGACAGGAGTATTCTTGCCTCAGTACGAGAAAACTATCCTATCCGAATGAGAACTAGTAGTCTGCGACGATTCTGATGGCTCCACCGTCATAGAAGATCTGAATGTGATCCTTGGCCTTCGAGGAGAGGGCTGCCAGTGCCTCGTAGACTTCCTTCTCCTTGACGTTGAAAGCTTCCGCGGCCCTCTTCGTAGACCACGCAACTTCAACAAAGTCCGACGCGGAAATCCACTTCAGTAGCCTGGCCTCGAAGTCTGTAAGTTCACCCAGTGCCATAGTCACGGCACGGGGAGGGGGGAAATCAAGACTACCCCTATTCTAGGTAAACCACTCCGTAAATAGTCCAGCGAGAGGGTAAATCACAGAAATTTATATGTTCTGTTTGAGTGGAATATTTGTGCCTACAGGTCAGCCAATAGGCAATACTCTTCTCAGTACTATGATGCTTCTTCTCGTTTCGTTTTCAGGTTGCTTGCAAACAAATTCGGATAATTCAGAATTAGTAACACCAGGACAAGAAGAACCATCACACGAAGAGCAGATGGAGGCAGCAATCCCCCTATCAATAGCATTCATCGTGGATGAGGTAACATTCGGCACCCAAAATGACCCTTCCTACATGGCCGAGAGATTTTCAGATGAGACTATCTTCGATGTTACCCCATATCCCGTTGAATCCGAAGAAGCGATGATCGAGTCTCTCAGGTTCGGTCATGTTGACCTTGCAATGATGGATGCAGCCTCATCTTGGATGAGTTGGAAGAACTACGACCTACAGGTTCTTCTTGCTGATCAGGAGAACTACGGCAGAACCTACTACAATTCCAATGCATGGGTCAAATCAGACAGCGAGATCGCCACTTACCACAGTGACGACGATCCGTTGACCGATCCATTTTCATTATTCGAGGGGAAGAAACCCTGTCACACAGGATGGTTCGACTCCGTGGGGATGCTTCTGCCCATGGGTTTCCTACTGGGCCTTGGATATGCTAATGTCGCTGGAAATCCAAACGATGTGGAATCACTACTATTCACAATTCAAGACTTCCTGGATGATGAGCCCGCAATTCCACAAGCAGGCACAAAGTATTACGGATATTCAGGAGCCCTCAGATGCCTTTCAGATGGAACTGGAGACATCGCATTCCTCCAAGACTCAACAGTATCCGAACACTGTTCTGAAGACGATCAGAACAGGCCCTCGTGGTGTCTCGCAGAGGATGAGTACACCGTACTTCCAACCTTTGGTAGGTCTCCCAGCAACGCATTAATGTTCAATCCCGACTTCCTCGATTCTGAAACTTCGCAGAAGATTTCCGAAGAATTTCTTAGGCTCAGCGGAATCAACGAAATGGACCAGACACTACGATCTCTGTTCGGAACCTCAGGTTTTACCTCTACCACTTCCTTCGAGCATTTGGATGGATACTCCTCCCTCATTTACAACATTCCCGGATTGCAGGCATACTTCGAGGACCCTAGTAATTCCGAACAAGTCAATCTGAGTGTAGAAGAAATCGTAATCGGTGTAATTGGCCCTCTGTCAAACTCCACTGCATTTTCTTTCGAATTCTTGGCCGATTCAATTAGCGATGATGTGGGAATAAATGTGAGTATTTCAGAATTCGAGAATCATATTAGTCTGGTGGAAAACCTTTCAAATGGCGTCATAAACATTGCAATAACCGATGGAATCTCCTCTTGGAAGGCATGGAAGCATGATGGCATGTCGGTTCTGGCGTCATTATTGAACGAACATGAGAGAGCATTTTCACAATCTCTTGCCATCGTCAAATCAGACAGCGAATTAGCCAGCTCATCAGATCCGTATACTTTGATGAGTGGCCTCTCTCCATGCTTTGCAGGCCCAAGTCATCCGAGCACACTATTGGCGACAGGACATCTGATTGGAGAGGGACTGACTAACGATTTACCAGATATAGGAAACTCCACGATTTCTGAGATAATCCAATCAGTCTTCGATTCAAATTATAGCTTCCCCGGGGAGGAGGCAGAATTCCATGGAACCAATGGCGCTCTTAGATGCCTATCAGAGGGAGGCGGCGACATTGCATTTGTTATCAACGATGGGCAAGCAATCTTCTGTAACGATGACTTACAGCCTACAGATGAAACGTGGTGTCTAGATTCAGAAGCATATGCCTCATTGCCGTCTCTCGGGGATCTTCCATATCGATCCTTCATCTACGACCCCACAATATTGGATGTAGTATCACGCACAGCTATCCTAAACTCGATACTATCACTAAATTACTAGATGTTCCTCGATAATTTCACAACAATGGGCAGCGAATACACAGGTTGCTACGATATCTCGATCCACAAGATAGACGAGACATCCCCCAGAGGTGCGTGCGGCTCTGAGATTCTTTCCAATTCTCTGCATTCAACTGGAGTTTCCAGAACCACCTCGCAGAGTCAACTAGGTCACCTTTCCACGCTAATCGGCAATTTGCCAAACCAGTTGTTAGTCAATTTCTTAGTTGAAAATTAAGAATGACCCATAACAACATACTAAGTGTACATTTTTCTTCATAAGAGCATGAACAATGTAGACGTACATCTTGCTGACACAGATCGTTCTACTGCCAGTCGAATATTCTGGTTCATTCTCGGCCTCACCTCAATGACACTGGGATTGATTGGTATCCCGGTTCCAGGCCTGCCAACCACCCCTTTCATGATTCTAGCAGCAGCTTGCTTCGCTCGTTCCAGTCAGAGATTCTATGATTGGGTAATCAATAACAAATTGTTCGGCACTCACGTTAAGAGCTACAGAGAGGGCAATGGAATCCCAAAGAGGAGTAAGCCGATGATCCTGGCAACAATGTGGACCTTTGTTTTGTTCGCGGTCCTAGTTGCCATTCCAGATGATGTTCCCATCTCCAAGGCCGCCACACTGATTCTAGCATTAATCGGGACCATCTTCATTCTTAGGATTCCTAGTTCTGAACATTAGAGAATCCCTTGTCGATCAACTTTGAAAGTCCTGATATCCAATCTGGATTATCGTTGAGACATTTGACTACGGAGAAATGATTTCCACCATGACTGATGTAGTGCTCACGGACCTCAATGTCCAATTCCTCCAGCGTCTCTAAACCGTCAGCCAGGAATGCCGGAGAGACAACAACCACGTCTAGATCCTTCTTCGCCAAGTCTTCCACCACAGATAGAGTGGAGGGCTTCAGCCACTTCGCCGGCCCCAGCCTACTCTGGAAACTTATCGACCAAGCGTCATCAGACAATCCCAATTCGTCAACCACAGACTTTGCGGTCATACTGCAATGATGGGAGTAGCACATCGAGTTCGCCTCGTCCCTTCGGGCACAGCAACCGTCAACTTTCTGGCAGTATGAACCGGTTTTGTCAGCCCTCTTGACATGAGATATTGGCAGTCCGTGGAACGAGAATAGTAAGTGAGACCTCTCATTTAGGTGGGGTCTGATAGATCTCACCAGTGGCATGATGAACTCAGGCTCTTCTTCGAAGTGGCCCAGTTCGAAGAGATCCGGACTCCAACCAATTTCTCTCAATTGCCGAAAAGCCTCTTTCATAGAAGACTCAGTCGTGGCTTGAGCATGGTGTGGGAAAAGCGGAGCCAGTAGCAACTCCTCAACCCCTTCGGATCTGAGACTCTGCAAAGCAGATCCGATGCTCGGATTGCCATACCTCATCCCTACCTCGCACGCTACGTCCCCCATCTCCAATTGGAGCTTCTCAGCCATTCTTCTGGTATAGACTCGGAGAGGAGAATCACCATCCATCCAGATACTAGCATACCTTGGTGCTATGTTTCTCGGCCTAATCCTCAGAATTACCCCCCTAACCAGAAGATGCCTTAGTATGGTAGGAATGTCAATGACATCTGGATCCAGCAAGAATTCTCTCAAGTACTCCCTGACTGAACCCACGGTCGCCTCATCGGGCGTTCCAATGTTCATCAGCAGAACGCCTCTTTTTACCACAAACTCCACGCTCCAAAATCTAGTTATAATCGTAAGTTTCAGAAACTCTGTTTTCGAAAATAACATTTCTATTGAACAAATCAATATGGTCACTGCAGTAGAACAAAATTGAGATTTAGGGTTACCTAAAAATTATAAGACATACTTTGTGCGGAGGTTTAGGGTGCCCTAAAATGAATGGTAAACTACTAAGCTTAATGATGACAATACTGATGATGGCCTCAGCCCTTGCTGGGTGTGCAGGAGACGATGTTGACCTGGATGCAGAGGACGGGGGCTACGAATACGCCTCCAACGTCGACAACCACCGCATGCTGATGGGAGATGTCTGTGACATCAAGGATCTATCTGGAGCATACGACTGGGACGGCGTTAAGGACATCTATGAGAACGGAGAGCACGCAGAGAAGTCCGACGGTTCCTACAGGACCCTAATGGGCTTCGCTGATGCTTCGGGCAAGAACCACGCCTATGACGCATTCTATGGTGCAGACGGGTCATGGCATGACTTCGTGAACGCCGCCATTAGCGGTTCTGGGGCATTCGATGGAGAGTCCGACACAGTCAGAGACCAAGCCACAGAGAAGGGAATCCAGAACGGAGTCATGACTGCATACGCAATCCACGAGCTAAATGCCGCTATTATCAAGGCAGAGGCTGGAAACTGGGGCCCAGATGATGCTCAGCACGCCTGGGACGAAGGATGGGCATTCTATCACGGACCAGATGATTCTAACCACGACTACGACGGATGCGGTCCATACGCCACTGCCGACAAGAGGGCTGGAAACTTCGGGACCGCCAACTCTGGCGGCACCGCCGCAACTAACGTAGCTACATTGGCTGCAATGAATGCCGGCCTCACCGCTATGCAGAACGAGGACATGCAAGGGCTAGTCGACGCACGAGATGAGATTCTCAAGAACATCGTCATCGTCTATTCACAGGCTTCCGTAAGGTACGCATCGAAGATGACAGACGACCTAGCCGCTGGAGACACCTCAGACTACGACAAGCACCAGGCAGAGGGCCACTCCTTCTACAGGGTCATCGAGGCATACGTTGCTGAGTACACTTCGATCTGCTACAACATGGTCTCCCACACGGTATCCTCGGATACCTCACAGGCATCTTGCGAGGCATGGATGTACTTGGAGAACTACACGTCTTCCAACGACCCAGATGGGGAGGAGTTCACCGGCTGCTACAACTCTGTTACACACTCTCAGCACGAGGGAATGTCACAGGAGGAGTGCGAGGCTTTCGGATGGTACGCAAACTACTACTCCGACAAGATCGTAGCAATGTTCGACCTATCCAACGATGGAGACGCTTCCGCAGATTACGAAGCTGACATCAGGGCTTGGCTACAGCCTGCATGGGATCATTACGGGATTACCGCAGGAGACATAGGAACTCTACAGTAAGAGTAACGTTGGCGGGGGGCGCATCACCCCAGCATCATTTTCGGTTTCCGCAAACCGGCCCCCCGTCAACAACACACCTATACTAGAACAGGAATATTGAACGAAATTTTCGGTGTAAGGATGAGAATAGGAATACTGCTTGTATCTATATTACTGATTTCCTTTATCTCTCCAGTAAGTACTTCCGAAGAAACCGAACAACAGACGTTCACCCTTTCTGGAAACGTATTCTCCTCTAGTGGTAATCCTGCAAATTCGACTTCGATAAAGGTTGACTCCATGGAGTCAACATGGTCCTCCAACGGGGCTTACTCATTCGCGGGCATCACTCCGGGAGAGCACACCGTCAGAGCCTACTTCATGAATGATGGACACACTGTGGTGTACAGGAAGATAATTGTAGAATCCGACATGGAACTTGATTGGTACGAGGGAAGAAATTGGATTACATTCGAAGTTTTAGAAGATGATACGAACATCCAAGATTCAGAACTCAACACAGTCGAACTGATTGAGACATCTGAGAATATTTCAACTCAGTCAGGAAGGGGTGAGTTCGGGCCATACCAAATTGGAGAATACTTCACACTGATGGCATACTACGGAGGAATTGACCAGTCCACGCAGTTTGTTCACTTCAGGATGGAAGCCGGATCTTCTTCAGAACACGGCCCTAATGATTTTCATTTCAATCATGGAAAGAATAGTAGGTATGGCTTTCTGACCGATTTATATGGAAACCCCATCGAGGGAGCTTCCGTTATTTACGGATCAACTAGCTCGATAACAAACTCAGATGGATTCTTCCTTTTCCAGAATCTAGATGTCGGCACCATTCAGAACTTATCTGCTTCTAAATGGGGGTACCAAATAGTTGATCCGATTAGTACCGAGATTACGCACGGACAAGGTTGGCTGAACATCACCTCGACAGTAGAGACAAACTTGCCCGACTACGCAAATTTCACCACTCAAATCATTACATCCCAACTGGAACAGATCACTATTGATTGGAGTGGTGGGGCATATACTGATTTCTACTCCCTATACCTAGGGGAAGAGCTAGTTTACAGAGGTGAGATGGAGAGTTTTGATTTCCTACCCGAACAGTCAGGAAACTATCAATTCAGAATTGAATCGACAAATTCTAACGGCTCTAAGATCAATCCAAAGGATTTGCAGGTCATCGTTCTACCTAGCCAACCAAACTCCGATTTGTGGTCTCCGGGTATGAGTTGGAATTACTCTCTCGTTTCTACTCCAGAATTCTATCAAAACAAGACCTATACCTCGATTGGATCAGAGTCAATACTGGATTCATTCGGTAACAATCGCTCCTCGTATCTCCTCAGGGTTTCGGACGAAGACTACGAGGAGGGGGAGAAGGCCTTCCGATGGGTGGACTCGGAGGGCCTCATGACCATTCACACCTTCTGGGCAGATGCCCCTTCGTCGTCTTCTTACTACCAGGAGGGTTTCCTGGGTTGGAACTTCACAGATTCAACAGGAATTCCAGTGAACCCCCTCCATCAAGTTGCAGACGGTGAACTCAATCTTCACTTCAATCGGACAAACATTATCGGAGTCCCTGGCCATCCAAACGGCTACGATGATACCACTAATTCTGTGATTGTAACTCATGGAGTCGAACTAACTACTGCTGCAGGCACATTCACCACGACTCATCTGGAAATCACTGACAACAACGATGGCATCGTATCTTGGGAGATGTGGTACAATGAGACGGTTAGGAACTGGGTCAAGATCATAGATAGACTACCAGGTTCTCACTCAGACATGGTTATCCGGGAGTTGACCTCATTCGAGGTCCCAATCACCCCCCAATTCATTACTGAAGATAATAGAAACTTTTCCGATGACGATGTAGAGATAGAATGGGCACAATTCCCAGGGGCTCAGAGATACAAACTAATTGAGAACGGGCAAGTTGTATACATTGGAGAAGACTCTAGAATAAACCTCCCCAATAGACAGGACGGAGAGTACAATTTCCAGATTATTGCAGAGATGACAACTGGTCAGATCATTCAAGGAGAAAAAATTTCTATTGAGGTATTCTTTGTTCTAGAACCCCCTGTATTTCTTTCCAATTCACATTCTACAATAACCTCGGATGAGTCAATCGTGACTTGGTCATCTGTGGAAGGAAGAGCCATGTATACCGTTTTGGTAATGCCAGAAGACGGCCCATCTTACGAAGCATACAATGGTTACGAGAATCAGACATTGCTGGAGGATCTAGACACAGGAATCAATAGAATTCGGGTGAAGGCAACTCTGGAAAACGGTAAGGCTTCAGAATTTTCAGACTCGATTTTCATCACATTCGAAAGGTCAGAGGACAACCTCCCCTCCCCATCAGCTCTTTCCACGCTCCTCCTCCTTGTTTTCGTATCCAGATTTTCAACAACAAGGAGGAATGAAAGTTGGCAACACGATCTAAAATAGCCATTTTCCAGTCAGGCATCATCTTTCTATGTGCTATTGGGGCATGGCAGTTTTCATCCATTATCTCCGAAACCGATGAATCTGGGTCAATTTCTGTAGTTGATTCCAACGGTGTAGGGCACTTCTTTGATGAATCTCCAGATAGAGTTGTTCTGACAAATACTTACGCTGCGAGCGTGATGAGAATGTTGGGGATAGACAACTCCGTGATTGTTGGAGTATCTGGCGACTTCTACGACGAGACTCTGTGGCCAGAACTCTCTCAAAGGGATATGGTACAGCAATCTGCACATTCTGAGATTGATTTCGAGGCGCTCTTGGATTCCCGACCGGACGTCTACATCGTTTTCGCAACAAATGGAATGGTCGATACCAATGCAATCAGAGAGAAACTTGAACCTGTAGGGATTAGAGTCCTAGCCCTGGATTTCTACAAGTACGATTCACTAAGAATAGAGATTGGGGTGATGGCAGAGTTATTTGGCAAGCAAGTAGAGGCCGAGACACTGTTTTCTGAGTTTGACACTATCGAGGCCCTAGTCACAAACCGAACTTCACAGCTCACAGAATCTCAGAGGCCGATTGTAGTTATGGAGCACCATGCATCACTAACTCGAGATCCCGTGGTTCTAACTGGCACTTCTCAATGGACCGACATGATACACAAGGCAGGCGCGAAAAACGTGTTCGCCGATCTCCCAGGGCATACCACCCATGTAGACATGGAAGCGATTCTGGATGCAAACCCCGACGTGCTAATGTTCGATGGAATCGTTTTCGACATCGGATTCAATTCCTTCGACAATGAAAGTAAATGCGATACCCATTTCGATTTCATCAAAGAGAGGCCCGGTTTCGACAACCTAAACGCCGTTAGCAACGATCGAATGGCTATAATGTCGGGAGAATTTGCAGGCCCAATGATGATTCATGGCCTCCCAACTCTAGCCAAACTAATCCATCCAGAGATTTTTTCTGATATCGACGCTGACTACTTCCTGGACGAATATTTCTCCAATTACCATGGAATCGAAAGAATGGGGAAGTTCGTTTGTACTTCAGGGGGCGACTAAGCAATGGAAACGATATCAGAGAAACATATTGCAAACTCGAAATTTCAGATTTTAATGATTGCCGCACTATCCCTCGCCACACTCATTTTCGCACTACTGGCAATGGGGTGGGGGTCATCTTCAAACCTTGACATGACGGCAACAATGAGAATCCTCCTTGGTTTGGATGAAGCAGATGATTTACAGTCAGACATTCTTTGGAAACTAAGACTCCCAAGGATATTGATGGCAATTATCGCGGGAGTGGCTCTTGCTACTGCTGGAGCACTAATGCAAGGCTGCCTAGGAAACCCACTCGTCTCCCCTCTGACTCTTGGAGTGGCTTCTGGTGCTGCTTTAGGGGCCGCATTCGCCATTATTCTGGATTTTTCTGTCCTACCAGACTTGGCAATAGTGGCGAACTCCTTTCTTTTCTCATTACTTGTCGTCGGAATAATAATTCAACTAGGAAAAATGCGATCCATTTCCGCTGAATCCTATATTTTAGTTGGTATTGCAATCACTTTCATTGCAGGTGCCATCGTTTCGACAATGCAGTACTTTGCCACAGATGCACAACTATCTCAATTGACACATTGGTCATTCGGAAGCCTATCAAGACCAACTCTTTCCAATGTAATTTGGATAGGGGCAGCAGTGGTATCTCTGTTGCCAATGGCAATGTTGTGGTCTTGGGATTTGAATGCGATGTCCTTGGGGGGGGATGACTTTGCCATCTCCACTGGAGTAGATCCCGAATCTACTAGGAAGAACATACTGATCCTCTCAGCCTTGATGACATCAATAGTGATCTCGTTTACTGGACTGATTGGATTTGTAGGACTAGCCGCGCCGCACATGAGTCGCCTGATCATTGGTAATGACTACAGGAAATTGATACCATGCTCCGCTGTCTTCGGAGCTTTCCTGATGCTCTTTGCAGATACCGTCGGAAGAATTCTATTCGCACCAATTGTGATTCCCGTGGGAATAATGCTATCCATAATCGGTGGGCCACTTTTTATGTATCTTCTACTGAAGTATAGGGGGGCGGGGTTCTGACAAGTTTACTTCAGGTAAAGGATCTAAGTTTTAGATGGGGCGATAGAGAAGTTCTAAGGAATATAAATTTCGAAGTTGAGCCAAATCAGACAATAGCCATCCTTGGAAAAAATGGAGTCGGGAAAACCACATTGATCAAATGCCTCAACCGAGTCCTAATTCCTCATTCAGGAACCGTCAAATTTTCTTCACGAGATATTTCAGAAATGAGTCTAATGGAACTATCCAAAATGTCTTCTTATGTCCCACAATCAGTCAGAACCAGCTTTTCAATGGACGTTTTTGATGTTGTTCTTCTCGGCCGGAGGCCACATATCTCGTGGAGAGTTTCATCAGAGGATAGAGAAGCAGTTAGCCGCACTCTGAGTCTTCTGGGACTGGAGGAATTTGCCTTCAGAAAGTTCGACAAACTTTCTGGTGGAGAGAGGCAGAGAGTAATAGTTGCCAAGGCTGTAGCACAAGACCCCTCCCTCTTTCTTTTCGATGAACCGACCAGTGACCTAGATTTACGAAATCAGATTGAGGTAATGAAGAGAATAGTCGAGATTGTTTCAGATAAAAAATCTGAGAAATCTGCTATTGTTTCCATTCATGATATCAATATAGCAGCAAGATTCTCTGAAAGAATTATCCTATTGCACGAAGGAGAAGTAAAGGCAGATGGTTCTCCATCAGACGTCCTAAACGAAGACAATATTGCAGAAGTATTCGGAGTAACTTGCGAAATCGTAGACCAAACAGATGACTCGCCAATGAGGGTCTTGATCAAAGATGAGGTGTAGTAGAAGGATATTATGAAAAATTGGCACATTGGTCCTAGCAGAAATAGAATAGAAAATGGAGAAGAAAAGAGGCAATAAAATGAGAGATAGAAACTTGCTAGTAATTTTTGGAACAGAGACTGGAAACGCTGAGGAGTTGGCCGAAGACGCGGCCATTATGGCAGCAAAGCATGATCTTGAAGCCAGCGTAATGGATATGGAGGACATAACTCCAGATGATATCTCAGGTTCGAAGAGATTGATTGTTGTATGCAGCACTTGGGGTGAAGGGGAGCAACCCGTTAACGCCCAAGATTTGTACGATTCAGTCTCCGAATCTGACGACACTGCCATGGAAGGAGTTAATTTTGGAGTCCTAGCCCTCGGAGACACGGCATTCGAGTTCTTTTGCGAGTCGGGAAAGGAATGGGATTCAATACTCGAAGAGAAAGGCGGAACGCGGATCAAGGAGAGAATTGACTGTGATACTGACTATGATGACTATGCAGAAGAATGGATACAAGAAACTCTCCAAATATTGAAGGAAATCGAATAGGAGATATGGAAAATGAGCGAGAAAGAAAATGGCGGATCAAGTATACCCAGACATGCACCTCCAAAGGGAGCCAGAACACAAGAACAAGAACTCCTCTATGACCCAAATATTCCGACTCCCACTCACTCAGAGTTGGCGAGAACAATGGTTAGCAAGATTGGCACAGGCACCTTGTGCACAATGTCTACTGAGCCAGATGGGTATCCCTATGGTTCGTTCGTCACCTTTGCAATCCTTGAAGGGAACCCAATCTTCCTGATTAGCTCTCTAGCTGAGCACACCAAGAACCTCACTGCCTCTTCCAAGTCCTCGCTACTAGTCGCGGAAGCGGGTGAAGGAAACCCCCTTGCTCTGGGTAGGGTAACACTCATTGGAGACTGCTCAAGACTGTCCGACGGAGAGGTTGACTCAGCTAGGATTGAATTCCTGGAAAAGCATGAAAGTGCCTCATTCTACGTAGATTTCAAAGATTTTCATTTTTACAGATTGCAAGTCTCCTCCGTTAGGTACATTGGTGGTTTTGGCAGAATGTCATGGGTCGACGAGCAGAGTTGGTTTGAAGCAGAGTCTGACCCCCTCTCTCCTTTCTCGAATGACATTATTGAACATATGAACGAAGATCACAGAGATGCAATGATGATTTGCTGCCAGAATCTCAGTAAAGCAAAAGATGCCTCAGATGCAGTAATGACTGGTATTGACAGATACGGGTTTGAGATGTCTGCAATTACTTCTGACGGCCCAAGGCCAATCAGGCTAGCATTCAGAAACGAGGCAACGAATTCCGAGGAAGCAAGGTCAGAGATAGTCTCATTGGTTAAGGATGCTAGAAAAATTTCAGAGACATAGAATTCTGCTAAACTCCTAAGGCACCAAAAGCACGTTCTCATAAGACCTATCGACTAGAGGAACTATGAGTTCTGAGAGCGATGTTAGGACGTGGACGGTGCAGGCATTTCCACAGGCCGGAGCTAGGTAGTCCTCACCAGAATCAGTAAGAATAAACTTGAGCCCATCTCCAGGACTTACAATAGCATCAATCGCTTGGAATTCCATCATCATAGTGATTTCCTGACCAGGAACAACAGTTTGAGGTTCCGAGCCTCCCTCGTGGTACCGAACATCCATAGTTGCGTGACCCAGTCTTACGCCCGTTCGTAGGTTTTGCATTTCGATAAAAACCTGCCCTCCATCGAACGAAGGCACCGCTGAAAGATGCAACGAGACCAAACCTGAAATGTGCATTCGAAAATCCGGATTTATTTCTGGGCACTCCACTGTAATGCTTTGTCCACCGCCTACCACGGGTATTCCTCCCCCGATCACAGAAATTCCACCAACGAAAGCACCATCGTTTCCACAGTCTCCCATGTCCACAAAATAATCCTCGGAGTCTCTTGGGGGCCAACTTTGCTCTATTCGCCACTCCCCATCGTTCCTTTGAATCTGTGCGACCAAATCCGGCTTGGGCCCCCTTTCCTGTAAATAGTACTCGAACCACTCAAACAAATCCTGAGCCCAATCCCATCTAGTCATATTAGCCAGAGCCTCCATCCCATAACCACTATCGCTCTCTTCGTGTTTTGACCACTGGTCAGGGTAGTCGTGCCCCCATTGCCCTAGCATCCCCCTTACCTCAAAACCAGCATCAACATATTCGGAATACCAATTGGTTCCAGGAGGGCCTCCAAAGACCTGATGAGGGTCTACGTTCCAATCCTGCATCCCTTGGACCCAGTAAATACTGCCATTCCAATTCATGAATGCCTTGTCTATGTGGCTCCTCTCTTCGTAGTAGTTTTCCATATAGGGATCCATCTCTCCACCGATATATGTCACAGGACCAGCAAACAGACCTTCTGCAATGTCCGGACAAACGTTGTCAAAGTCATCAGAATCATAGTCAACGGTGCTGGAGAAGTAATTCATGTGCATAATCTGTGATCTCGCCTCTGCGCTTCCGTTCTTGTACAATAGTGGATGTAGGGCTGTAGTCCCCGATATTGGCACTATAGTCTTCAGATGTTCGCTCCCCATTGCCGCAGCTTCCCATTGAGTCGCACCTTCGTAGGATTTCCCATAGAGTCCGACATTCCCATTGCTCCAATCCCGTGTTCCTAACCACTCTACCGCAGCATGAATTCCCAGACCTTCTCCGTTACCCCTGTAGTCGAAGCACCCGCTGCTCTCTTCAGTACCAAACACCGCTACTTGGGCGAATGCATAACCATGGGGAACAAAGTTCTCGAAGATGAATTCTCCTCTACCAGCACTGACAATACTGGTGGGAGCCGACTCGTCTCCGGGTGTTCCGTAGGAGAAATAAGGAGAAATAACAGCAATTACAGGAACTTTCTCGCCTTCTTCAGTGTTGCTTGGCAACCAGTATGATAGATGAACTTCAGCCGAACTGGGACCAGTCTCCCAGACCGAAGATGTATCTACTTCTATCAACGCCTCCTGGACATCTAGGGAGTGGAATGGCCCAGGTTCCAGAACCTTGCTGAAAGATCCGCTAGTGTCCCAACTAATCTCATGCCTATCCCAAATGTCTGGGTAATGATCATCAGTTTTCACTTCTGAACCTAAGCATCCAGAAAATACTCCACTAAGTAGCAGTGCGACTACTGCTACTGAATGCGCTCTCATGGTACCTCCACTAATCCATAGGGCAAATAATTGGCGTTGCTCACTTCACTTCGTATGCCCCGGCCATCTTTCTGACCGCTTCCTCTACCTCGATGTCCCCATCGAGGAGGCTCCCCAGTGTGCTCAGGAATGGAGTGGGACGGCCCATTCTTTCAGATCTGTTCAGAAACATTCTGGTCGCTCTAACACCCTCTGCAACCATGTGCATCTCCTCGAGGGACTCCTCCAGGCTCTTCCCCGAACCGAGCTTCTCACCTAGAGTCCGGTTCCTGCTCCGGGGGCTGGTTGCCGTGACGTACAGGTCCCCTATCCCAGCCGGTCCGAATGCTGTCTTCGGGTCGGCCCCCATCTTCTCGAGCAGCCCGATCCCCTCGCTGTACCCGGAGAGGACCAGGGCCGCCTTGAGGTTGTCACCGCCTATTGTGTCCTTGAGTCCGTCTACGAGCCCGCATGCCAGTGCTACGCAGTTCTTGTACGCCCCCCACAGCTCCGCTCCATTGGGGTCCTCCGCGGGCGTAAGGATCAGGGAGTCTGTCGAGAGGCGTTCTGCGACCCTCTCCGCAATTCGGATGTCGTGGCAGGCAACAAGAGCGTTCGTGATTACGCCACGAGCGACTTCGGGGGCTATGGTCGGGCCAGTCATAACCACTACTTGGTTGGACAATCCTGCGTCAGAGAGCCTCCTCTCGATCGCATCCGAGATCATCCCGGACCCGCCTTCGTCCGATGGTGCTAGGCCCTTCGCCAGATCGACTAGCAGATGGGATGGCCTGAGGCTTGGTATGAGCATGTCAACAACCTCCAGTATGACCGAGCTTGGGAGGGCCAGAACCAGAATCTCGCAACTCTCGGTGACATCCGATATCTCCATCGTGCAATCCATCTCTGGGATCTGGTGTCCCGGCAGGTACTTCTTGTTCTCGTGGACCGTCATCATCGACTCGTACACATCCTGCTCCACCGTCCAGCCCAGGACGTTGTGCCCGTCGTTGCACCACACTAGTGCGAGGGCCGTTCCCCAGTTGCCAAGCCCGAGAACCCCTATTCGTGCCATTTTAGCCATCTGCGCGGCGCATAGACCATGTTATGACCCTATGGGGGCCTTTGACACGGATGCGTTGACTTCTTGGTGGGTAATTATTCGCACGGGGCATAGCAGGGGTACCCGAGTGGTCAAAGGGGCTGGGTTTAGGTCCCAGTGCGTAGTGCTTCGCAGGTTCAAATCCTGCCCCCTGCACCATCACTTGATCCTGATCTTCTTCGAGCGGATGCTGGATATCCCCCGGCTCTTCCAGCCAACCACCCTGTAGCCCATTATGCCGATGAAGGATATCGAGATGGCTATGATTGCCCAGTTCTCGGTGGTGAAGGGCCTGAATGGGTCTCTCGACCATTGCTCGTCTCCGAGGACCCCGTCCTCAAGGTCAGGGATGCCATCGTTGTCGTCGTCGTCGTCCAACAGGTCTGGAATGTCGTCACCGTCGAAGTCAGGTGCCTCCGAGCCATCGAAGCCACCGCCGTCGGAGTCAACCTCGTCCACGACTATATCGTCTCCCAGCAGGGCCTGAATCGGGCACCCAAGATCGTTTCCTGGAATGGCTAGGAGGTTGAGGTAGTCCTCGGTGCTGGGGCCGATGCCAGTCAATAGTGGGCATTCGTCGGCGTTATTCCCAACTCCATCGCGATCGCTGTCCATCCACTCTGTCGGGTCGTCGGGGAAGGCATCGGAGTTCGGCCCTTGGTCCGCATGTCCGTCACCGTCCGAGTCGGACCACCTCCAGTCATCTAGCGGGAACGCATCGGTGCCGTCCGCACCATCGCTGTTCATGGTGCAAGGAACCGGATTTAGCCAGCCATCGCCGTCACAGTCCGTGTCTACGTTGTTCCCTATGCTGTCCCCGTCGGTGTCATCCGTCTCGTTTGCATCGAATGGGAAGGCATCCCCCTTGGCGGAGGCGAAGCAGTCCGGGATGCTGTCCCCGTCCTGGCTCGGGCCGCTGTTCGATGGGGGGACAAGGTCAGGTCTCCAGTATGTCGTGTCATCGCATCTGCCGTCGTTGTCGTCATCCGCATCGGAATTGTCTCCGATACCATCGCCATCGGCATCCGACCACTCGTTGCCGTCGTTGGGGAACACGTCGAAGATGTCCCTTATTCCGTCCCCGTCGTCGTCTTGGTCCGCGTTGTCGCCGATCCCATCGCCGTCTTTGTCCTCCCACTCGCTCTGGTCCGAGGGGAACGGGTCATCCGTGTCGTTGACGCCGTCGTTGTCGTCGTCCACGTCGATGCTGTCTGGTATCCTGTCTCCATCCGAGTCGGCGGAGACGTCGGGATCCAACCAGTCGTAGTCCTCGTTGTTCGGGACGCCGTCGTTGTCTGCATCGGTATCGAACTGGTCCGGGATGCCATCCCCATCGAAGTCAGAGAAGCACAAGTCGAAGAATGTGGAGGCTTCCTCCAATGTCGATTGGCCGCTCGGGCAAGGTGTCTGGGAAGTGGATTGTGCCTCCGGAACGTAGTAGCCCCTGGATGCTGCTGTGCATGCGGATTGCCCCTTCAGGCTGGCGTAGTAACCGGCAACACAACCAGTCTGGGTGGTCTGACCAGACTGTGGGACCATGAAGCCCCTGTCCGCTAGAATGCAAGTCGTTTGGGATGGGTCTGGCTGATATGATCCCGGTGCACATGGCAACTGCTCCTTGGACCCATGACCCAGGTCGACAGAAGTGGGGCTGTCTCTGTTGGAAGAGGTCCCGTCACCAATCTGGCCGGCTTCGTTGGCCCCCCAGCAATGCAGGCTAGCATCAACTAGGATGACGCAGGAATGCCTCTGGCCCACTGAGACCGATGTCGCGTTCTCGCTCAGGCTGACTATTGTCGGTACCGTTCTGCCAATCTGCGATCCATCGCCTAGTTGACCGTTGCTGTTGTCCCCCCAGCATGCGACCTCTCCCGAGTCGAAAAGGGCGCAGCTGTGGAATAGTCCAACTTGGACGGATGAAAGCAATTGGTTGGTGCTCAGCGGTACTGCCATAGGTGAGTTTGAGTTTCCATTGCCGCCGTTCCCTAATTGCCCGTATGCGTTGTAGCCCCAGCAGAACATGGACCCATCATTCATGCCAAGACAGGTATGCATTGACCCCGCATCGAGGGAAACCGCGCTACTGTTGCTTGGGATTGAGATTTCTACTGGAGTAGACCTATCGGAGTTAGTCCCGTCCCCAAGCTGACCGTTCCAGTTGTCCCCCCAGCACATCACTGTTCTGTCTGACATTATTGCACAGGTGTGGTATGACCCCGTGGAGACCAATATCGCTGATTCTCCACCCAAGTCCGAGAGAACTGGGCTTGACCTATCTTCTGTGGTCCCGTCCCCCAGCTGCCCGTTGCTGTTCTGGCCCCAGCACTTGACGCTGTGATCGTTCAGGACCGCGCAGGTGTGGGATTCCCCGGACGAGATTCCGAGCGCACTCTTCCCATGGCCCAGATCGACTGCCACCGGGGATGTCCTCTCTATTTCGGTCCCATCCCCCAGCTGCCCGAACTCATTGGAGCCCCAGCAGCGGACTGAACCGTCATCGAACACCGAGCACGTGTGGTAAGAGCCTGCTGAGACCCCTATCGCTTTCCTGCCTAGTGGCATGGAAGACTTCTCAGGCTCTAGGCTCGGTGCCCTGGAGCCATCACCCAGCTGACCGTTGCCGTTGTCCCCCCAGCAGCTGACCGAGCCGTCGTCCAGGATCGCACAGGAATGCGATGCCCCAGATGTCATCTGTAGGAGGACTGGTACGCTGTGACCAGATTCCGCCCATTTGCAGGCATCAACTGAGCTCTGGCCAAACAGGTCATTGTACTGGCCAGCAGGACAGGGCGTTCCCTCGGCGGCTCCCGATGCCGGAACGTAGTATCCCGGTTCCGCGTCATCGCAAGAGGTCTGGCCAGAGAGCCTCTGGAATTCCCCAACGTCACATTCGACTTCTGAGCTCTGCCCGTACAAGACAACGTAGTGCCCTGGGTTCGCTGGAGTCATCACGGTGTTCCCTGTGCCGCTAACGAAGTATCCTGGTGTGGCCTGTCTGCAGGTGAACCTGCCATAGTAACCAGAAGAGCAGTCAGCCGCTACGGTGGGATTGCTGTCATCGCTATCCTCGGTGGATGGGAAACCATCGCCATCGCCATCCGAGCCGATTCCGACTTCGAAGATGTTCAGATCCCCATTATTGTTCCAGTCCCTCTCTGATGAGCTGATGTAACTCCATCTGGTGATTGCGAACTCTTCTGGCTCGTTACCAAGGGACAGTGCTCCTGTGCTACTGCTACCTCCCCAGCACCTAGCCAGGTCGTTGCTACCGACCACACATGTGTATGAGCCTCCGGATGATATTGACAGCGCACCTAAGTTCTGGCCCAGATCGACTGCCGCTGGAGTTGAGACTTGCTCGGAGTTGCTTCCATCGCCCACTTGGCCATCGGCGCTCCCTCCCCAGCAATGCAGTGAATCGCTAGAATCCACGGCACATGTGTGATCACGACCAGAGTCTATTGAAATTGCACCCGCTAGCGAGACCCCGACCGTGGCAGCATCGTTCTGTTGGTTGGTCCCGCCATCACCCAGTTGTCCCTTGCTATTGTCCCCCCAGCATTTGACGTTGTTTCCTTGGAGCAGTGAGCAGGTATGGGAACCGCCCGCGGATATGGCCACGGCATTTCCTCCTACTGTGACAGATGCTGGGCTGCTAGATGAGGCTGTGGACCCAATTCCAAGTTGTCCATTATCGTTGGAGCCCCAGCATTTCAGAGCCCAACTCTCGGTAATTGCGCATGTGTGACTGCCTCCTGCTGAGACTGCTAGCACATTCTCCCCAATTGTCACTGACACTGGGGTGCTACTGTCGGTGTTCGTCCCGTCCCCAAGCTGGCCGTTAGTATTCCTGCCCCAGCACTGTAGGCTCGCATCATCCATTATCGCACATGTGTGCCAGTCTCCTGAGGAAATCTGCACCGGTACTCCAGACAGGCTAGCCCCCACGGGTGAAATTGAGTGCGAATTAGTCCCATCACCAAGCTGCCCGTAGTTGTTCCTGCCCCAGCACTGCAACTCCCCGTTGTCGAGTATTGAGCACGTGTGATCCTTGCCCGAGCTGATCGACGTTGCAGTTCTGGCCGCATCGAGGCTAACTTCCGTCATAGTCAGCCTATCTGTCGTGGTCCCATCCCCCAGCTGCCCGAACTCATTGGAGCCCCAGCACTGGAGGGACGCATCGTCCAGTATCGCGCACAGGTGATCGTTCCCGACGGTCATCGTGGTTTCTGTGAAGATCGAACCCGATTGGAAACCGGGTTCGTTATACCCATCTGAAACTGGATGCCGCATATCGGTTAGCACCCCATCGCTAGCCGCCAAGTAGTACTTCTGCGACCCATCTACCACATTCGCCCCTGTCACGATGACCTCCCAGTCTCCAGCATCCGGTGAATCGACAGAAATGCCGACTAGATTGTTTACGTCATCGTTCGTATACGTCTGCAGGACACCCGTCGGGCTCTTCAGGAAAATGTCCAAGTCATTCCTGAGTTGAGTTCCCGCTGAAGGAGAATTCTCGACCTCGTTCCACGAAAGAACGACCCTCAAACTGGAAATGCCGGAATCAGGAACGCTCAATTTGAAAGAGTGACTATCCGATGTCGTAATATCGATTCCTTCGGAGATACCACTGCCCATGGCTCTCTCTAGATCCACCCTGCCCCATCCCTCGTGACTGTTCGGCGCCTTCTCTGCGGCACCAT
Source organism: Methanobacteriota archaeon (assembly GCA_002723045.1). Lineage (GTDB taxonomy): Archaea > Thermoplasmatota > Poseidoniia > Poseidoniales > Thalassarchaeaceae > UBA36. Next base: position 26,032 of record PBNI01000030.1, read on the forward strand.
TCTGACCATCACCTCCAGAGCTGTACTGGCCGTCCATATCATGCGCCGAGGCGCTCAGAATAGCCTTCACTAGTGCAGACTCAGGACAGTTGTCACTAGCAGAGCTGTATGCAAGGTTGCAGTCGTATCCATGCGAGTTCAGGTGCTCGATTACAAGTGCAACACTACCAGCAGTGATTGGTGTGGCCATCGAAGTTCCACGCTTCACCGTGTAATAGTCTCCGAGATCCGCGCCCGTGTCCCTGAGGGAGGTTTTTGTCGAGTGTATCCAAGTTCCAGGTGCTACTATGTCCGGCTTGATCCGACCATCGCTAGTGGGACCTCTGTTGGAGAAAGCCGCCATGCCTTCTGCGTTGTCCCCTTCCAGATCGTTCTTGATCGGGGTGCCATACCAATCGCAATTCCCACATACGCTGAAGTAACTTCGTGAATGCATTGCCAGCGTGTTCCTAACGTTCTCCGAAGCTCCGACAGATAGGATGTTCTTTGCTGTCGCTTGCCTATTCAGGGCTCCCAGGTTAACCTCGCCGTCTTGGCCGCCTGGGCAATTTGTAGAGCCGAACGATGTGTAGTAGCAGTCCCTGCCATCATTACCCATCGCGAATAGGATAGTCAGGTCCTGGTAGTTATTTGCCGCAGCATCCAACTCCATCGTGTCTGTTGAGTAGTACGCCCAGCATGAGGAGGTTGATCCGCATGCATCTGGCCCTACTCCCCATGAATTGGTGTGGACCCTGGCTCCAGCACCATGGGCCTCTGCATATGCGCTTTCGTAAGTGGGAGGGGCAAGTGAGCCGTCATTATTGCCATAGCCCACTGCTTGCATGAATAGTTGTGCTCCGGGGGCCATGCCGCTATTGTCCTCGCCATCTCCCGAGTTGCTGCCATCCCCTAGTACGGAACCAGCAACATGTGTGCCGTGCCCGTTGTAGTCGTTAGGGCCACCAGTTCCATCGGGGCACGTCCCACAGCCGTTGTATGAAACGACACCCATTATCCTGCCAGAGAAGTCTGCGTGAATTCCCGAGTTCAAGGTATTGCAATTGGAGAGGCTATTGCATTCTACAGCAGTGTCTAGGCCCGAGTCCATCACTGCAACGATTACTCCATCCCCAGTAACGGCCCCGCCATGGCTAACCATGTTCGATGATTCCCCCACCCAATCTGCCCCGATGATCTGAGAGGCCTCTTGGTTGTCGAACTCTGGAGAATAAATAGGCTCGATCCACTCGATGAATGGCTGTTCGGATAGCATACCGATTTCCTTCGAATCAACTAGAACATCTGCGAACCTTTCGAGTCTATAGTCAATCAATTCGACGCCAGTCTTGAGCAAATCAGTAATGTGGCCAGACCCGGAGAGAAGGACTCGGACCAGGTACTTCCCGCCCTCCTCTGAGTCATCTTTGCTTTCACCTTGTAGAATCGGAAACGCGTCAGGAGCAATCTTATCGATATCAGCTAGACGAAATGCTCCAATTACTCCTGCTTCATTAAGAGTCGCAGGACTCAGACGAGGAACATCGCAATGGAATCCTTGAGGGGCATAGAAGGTCCTGCATTCGATGCCCATTTCTTCGAGTTCTTCTTTCCAGTCCGAGGGCAGGGGGTAATCGTGACCTAGTGCATGCCAGCCTGAGATAACAGACTCCCCCGTCACTTGCTCCCACTGCTCGATCGGGACATAGCTTGCCGTCCTGTAGTATAGTGCGGCCTTGCCAGTATTCCCTTCGCCCCAATTCCAACCATGTGATGGATCTTCGAAATCCACTGCACTTTGATCAAATGGCATGAAACTGGGTACCTCAATAGACTCCTTTGACTCGGGCCTTTCTTCCAGTTCTGGACGGTCTGTCCCAAACTGACTGATTGACAGAATGGTGGGGAGAATCATGACTGCCACCAGTACCAGAGACAGGCGTGACCTCACCGCGTTGCCACTGGACATACTCCTCCTACGAAGTAGGAGGACATTAAAATTGCCTCCGATCTTAATCTTCGACTCCTCCAAATTCACCTCACCTTCCAGTACCCTCGTTCGCAAAATCTATTGTGAAAAATATCACATACGCCCGACCCGCTCGTCTGTTTCCAATGGGCGAAGACATCCTTCCTTCAGCGTCCCTCGAGGATGAGGAAAAACAACTTACTGGAGCATCTTCTAACTCCGAAGCTGAAGAAAGGATTGACGTAGAATTAGATAGGATTAGGGATAGGAGGGAGAACCCGGGTCAGAGCTTTCTGTACAATACGGTTGTTCCCCAGAAATTCGACGACTACACATTGGTCTTTGGATTGATTGCTGGACTCATTTTCTTCGGGTCCATCACTATCGCCTCATCGGGCCTAATCCTCGGCAATTCTATTGTGATTGACGATACTTTATCGGGAACTCCACTAGATCCAAACGATTGCGTCGACAAAAGAGGAGAGGTTTGGATTGATACGTGGGTAGATCATGATGATTTGCAAATCGAAAGTCACAATGTCCCACCATCTTCTTCTGCAATTTTTGTCTATGTCTGGAACGCATCCTCAATGGGGACAGAAGGAACCCCTCCCGACGCCGTTATCGATTCTCTAGTTGGTGGCTTGGGAGATCTGGAGTTGGAACTAAACAAGGAAGATTTGGCTGACGGCGAGTACGTCCTCAGAATACTGGTGCTTTATTCGGAAAACAGCTCTTATGACTGGTCCGATCTCTCCGCTGCGGAACTATCTGAGAAGCTAAATGACTCGTCTACCAAAGAGGACAGGTATGGAATCGCCACTAAGGATTTGGAAATAGAGTTGCATACTAGTGAGTCTTCCTCCATCTTCGGATCCGGTGAAAATCATAGGAAGATGGAGGAATTCGACGATGAAAAAAGAGCCTGTTTAACTATCCAGAGAATGGGGGTCTGGGGCTGGGGGCTGATGGGTGCAGAGTGGGTTGGAGGTAGGGAGACTGCTATGCTTACAGGGGGGAACGCAGAAATTCCGCCTTGGTACATGGCGATAGTATCACTTGGGATGTCCGTGTTCTTCCTTTGTGTCCAGTATCCACTTATGCACAGGTTGTACCATAGAGAGACAGACGATCTTCTATCAAGTGAGCAGATGAAAAGACTGATTTGCAGAACGATTGAAAATGCCTGCAAAAGGCTTCAGATAAATCCTGATCTGGAATCAATTAGAGTCCAGGATAGGGCAATTTCAGTCGATGTTTTCCTGCGGTATAGAACCACGAGGAAAACCATCATGTCTCCGATTGAGGTGAAAGGTACAATCATCAAAGATATTCTCAACGAGTTCCGAATATTCGGAGAGATGAGGCCGCTTCAGATAAAGACGGTTTGCACAGACTCAAATGCAGACTCTGGAGAGACACCAGATTTCGACACATTGGGCACCGTCAGTCTAGCCGATGACTACAGTGTCTTCTTTTCCTCAATAGGCCAGTTTGGTAAACTAGAGGAGTCATTCAGAGAAAGCATGTCGAGATGGTTCAGGAAACACGACGTAGCAGACTATGGATCTGCAATTATGGCCGATGAGGATGCCGTGTTCGTTAGGGTAATCTACAGGCCAGTAATGAAGTTCGCATATTTCCTATTCAAGCCCACTTACGAGCACTTGCAGGGTGATCTGAGAACACAACTCGGATCAGACTTGGAACATCTCTTGGAAGGGAGGGAACTGGTAGTTAGTGCTAGAAATGAGAAATCAACACTTGGAGATAGAGCGGTCGCCGGAAGAGTCGAGCAGGGTTCAGAAGAGCACACAGGGGAAGCAATGGTGGCTAAGCGAGACGGTATTCCAGGCGCCCTGTTGCAGAACCCATTCATGGGCGACATCCTATCATCGGTTGAGTACGTGGCTCACAAGAATAGGAAAAGAATCGACAAGTATGGCTTCTGGGGGCTGATAGTTTTCGTCTGGATACCTTTCATGGCTAGTGGCGTACTAGTGGGGGCAATGCTGGGTCTTGTGGCCCGAATGAGATTCCAGAGGGTCCTAGCTGCATGCTTTATCGGAGGTACGGCCGCATCGGTCACTTGGGCATATACTGCACGAGGTATTATCGAGGTGATGGAGAGGTATCACGCAGAGGCTTTCATCCCTTTCATCATCCTCCTGGCTATAGGATTCACATGGCTCAAAATTAGGGATAACAAAAGACACAGAAGGGAAGAGTTGTTCAAGGATTCCATGTCATTCTTTGCCGGGGCTTCGGAGTAGTGAGTCACTAAAGAGGGATGTTAATTTGGAATAATTCGATTATGGTGAAATAGATGGAAACGATATTGAAAATGCGCAACATTAGACGGCATTATGTGATGCCATCCGGGACTGTGAAGGCCCTCGATGGAATCGATTTGGAAGTTAGTGAAGGAGAGCGAATCATCCTCTTAGGACCTTCGGGTTCTGGGAAGACCACCCTCCTAAACTGCCTCTCTGCTTTGGATAGCCCAACCTCTGGAAGCTACTCTTTCTCAGGATCATTAGTGCCTTCAAACGACTCAGAGAAAATGACAAAATTCAGGAGGGACAACATAGGATACGTCTTCCAATTCTTCAATCTCCTCCAGGATCTAACCGTTCTGGAGAATCTCCTGCTTATCCAGGAACTAGCCGGGAGTAGGGATGAGGCGAGGGCTAGAGAATTACTAGGCTTGGTCGGCCTTGCTGATGAAATCGATCGATTTCCTGCGGAGATTAGCGGAGGCCAGCAGCAGCGGGTCGCTATTGCAAGAAGCCTAGCCAAGACTCCTCGCCTTCTACTAGGTGATGAACTAACTGGAAACCTAGACTCGAAGACCTCCACTGCAGTCATGGAAGTACTAGTCAAGGCATGTGAAGCAGAGGGAATAACCTGCGTTTTCGTAACCCATGACGAGTCCTTGGTCGAATTCGCAACCCGGGTAATCAGAATCGATAGCGGTAAGATTCTCTCTGACGAGAATGTAGAGTGAGATGCATATGCTAGTCCTCCTAACCAAGCGACTCGCGAGGAGCCTACTGAGGACGAAGCTCAGGCTTGCTGCAGTATCTGCAATGGTCATGGTCGCAGTTTTCGCTGGGATTTCATTCGCCGCTTACGCTCACACCGTTTCTGGGATGTACGATGAAATCTACGAAGACAGCGACCAAGGTGTCAATCTTCCAGATGTATGGGTGGAGAATCCTAGCGGAACATGGGACGCCAATATGTCGAATATGATCTGTGAGGAGATCTCCAACGAATGGCCGGACTCATCACTAGTCCTGAATGACTGCGAACCACGACTGAGACTGGACGGGACAATGTTCCATAGCATAATCGAAGACGCATCAGAGTCAGAAAAACTAGTCCCAGCTGTTTGGCACGGAATAGACGAGGGCCGTATCGATAGGGTGTGGATCCCTGAACACGACTGCTGTTCCGGAAGACTGGCTTCTTCAGATTCCGAGATTGTAATCGACCAAAGAGTAGCATCAGGCATGGAGATTGAATTGGGGGACAATGTCTCTATAGGCGCAGGATCAGGGAGGATGTCTTTCACAGTAGTCGGGATAGGTTTCCAATCCAACCACCTCTACTTCGCACCAGAGGGGTCACTGTTTCCGGCAGAACCCGGGACATTCGCTACTGGATACCTCTCCTCCAGTGGTCTTGAGAGACTTGCAAACATAAGTTCAGGATCCTCCAACATTATCCTGATTGACGTATTGGGGACCCCTGATTATGACATACCTACTACGGATGAAGATGAAGGCACAGATCTTTCTCCCCTAGTCTCTTCAATTGATGAGACGATTTCTAACTTGGAAGACAACCCGTCATTGGTTTACGATCGTTCACAAGTCTTCTCCGTGGAGATTCTTCGCGCCGATGCCGAAGGTGCTATGTTGTTCTACGTCCCAGTAACAGGGATGATAGCGGCTATAGCTGGAATCACGATCTTCCTAAGCCTGCAGAGACTTGTCCAGTCCCAGTCAAGAGAGATAGCTATCTTGCGAACCCTTGGAATCCCAAGATATGCAATAATGCCCGCTTATTTCCTCATGCCATTGGCGATCGGGGTGATTGGAGGGGCCTTGGGGGTTATTCTTGCCGTTACACTTGGCGTACCTGGCATGCTCGGTTTCTACGAGGAGGTCGTGGGTGTTCCAATCATAGAATCGACCGACATCTTCCCCCTGACAGTCCAGATCCTATCAGTCACGATTCTAGTCGTCATGACTTCCGGTGTGCTCCCTGCAATTCAGGCATCAAGATTGCAACCATTGGAGATAATGAGGGGTCAGCATGAGATTAGAATCTCATCTAGACGGATTCAAGCCTTAACTTCCAGACTGCCTGCTACAGTCGGACTCACCGTTCGATCAAGCATTAGGAAGCCAACAAGGCTAGTCTTCACATTCCTAGCCGTTGGCCTCTCAATGCTGTTATTTGGCAGTACACTCCTGATGATGTCAACAATGGAGGAAATCACAATTGGAAGCATCGAAGAAGGTCAGAACTGGGATGTACAGGCTAACGTGCCCTTCGGCGGTGAAGGCGAAGTGATCGAATGGGCGGAAGAGAAAGGGGCAGAATACCAGAAATTGCTTATTTTCCCAGTCAATCCAGTCAATGACTCAAGAGTAATCACCGCCTATGGGATCGAAGAGATTTCAACCGGCAGCGATTCGATGATTGTTGTGGATTTGAGAACCGGTTCCATCCCTGAGAGTGGAAAACAGACATCAGAGATCCTAATCGACGAGGGTCTTAGCCACTTCCTGGGATGGGAAGTAGGAGATACCGGGACGCTGGCCTTCGGATCAGAGTTGAAGAGCGTCGATATCGTTGGAATCACACAGGGTGAGCTTAGCAGAACAGTATACTTCCATAGGTCCGATTTGTCGGAAGTAATCGGAATAGAAGCGACTTCGGTGTTGATCAATCTGCCCGAGGGAGTCGAAGCAGATAGTGAACTGGCCGAGGTTTCCTTAGGCATCACCGAGAAGGATGATCTCATCGCTTCCTATGAGGGAATGCTTGAACAGCAACAGAGTTTCCTAGGAGGAATACTTCTCCTCGGCATAATAATCGCAATTGTTGTCCTTTTCAACACACTGCTGATGAACCTCTCAGAGAGGGACAAGGAGATAGCGACTCTGAGGGTTTTGGGTGCTCCAATCAAAAGACTAGGATGGATGATGTTCGGAGAACACCTCGCAATCGGGCTTATCGGAGGGGTCTTGGCCTTCTTTTTCACATTGGCCGGAACTCAGGCCATGATTTCCTCTTTCGTCCAGTGGTCATTCTTCATGACTGTGAAAGTTGATCCGATCGTTGCTGCCCAACTAGTCGGAGTAGTAGTTTTTACCTCGGTGGCGCTTACTCCTTATGGGATGTGGAGAATCAGCAGGATGGATCTAGTCGAGAAAGTCAAAGACCTATCTCAGTGAGCACCCCCTCATGCGAGTCGTCTCCTGGAACCTGAATGGGATTCGAGCCGCCCATCGAAAGGGGCTCGTTGACTTCATCGAGCGTATCGATGCCGATGTTATGCTCTTCCAGGAAGTCCGTGCCCTGCCAGAGCAGATGCCAAAGGACTGGTCGCAGCCAGAGGGCTATGAGGTAATTTGGCACCCAGCTCAGAAGAAGGGGTACTCCGGTGTGATGTCTTGCTCTCGGGTCGGAATGTCCGAGGTGGGCAGGGGGATAGACACCGAACTAGATGAAACCAGGGATCCAGAGGGGCGAGTATTGGTCACTAAGCACGATAACCTGAGTTGCATAAACATGTATCTGCCGAATGGATCCGCCAGGCAGGAGCGTCAGGACTACAAGGATCAGTGGCTGGAGGACATGCTCCTATGGAGTAAACAGTTCCTCGAGTCGCCCGAGCCTGCTCTACTGTGCGGTGACCTGAACATCGCCCATACCGAGGACGATATCTGGGATCCAAAGGGAAATAAGCGAACTTCTGGATTCCTGGAGAACGAGAGAGAGTGGTTCGACAGAATGCTGGAAGCAGGGTGGAATGACCTATTGAGGATTCATGTCGGGCCAATGAAGGGGCCTTACTCTTGGTGGTCTAATTTCCGAAGAGCAAGGGAGAGGGACAGAGGTTGGAGGATTGATTACATCTTAGCAAACAAAGCGGCTAGACCCCTGATGAAATCAGCAGAGATCATGAGAGAGGGGGGACTAGTCGTTTCCGACCACGCCCCAGTAATTGTCGACCTTGATATCTGACATACAAATTGCTGTTGAAACCCGGACAAGATGCAACGGGACCATTCAAGAGAGGGGACTTTGGCGATAATACGTGGCAGATGCACTAGCAAACCGCTTGGAAACCCTCCTCCCGGGAGGCAGGGGTGTATGGGTCCCTATGGACCACAGCGCATCCTCATTCCCAGAGAACGGATTGATGGACAGCGATTCAGCAGTTGACGCAGCGATAGAGGGGGGTGCGGACGCAATAGTGCTGCATAAGGGGCCCTTATCTTATCATGTTGCAAGAACATCCTGGGGCAGATTCGTATGCCATTCGTCCATGTCAACCATCCATGGTGGCGCTCGCTCTCAGGAAAAGATCTCGGTCTCTAATGCAAGAGAGTGTCTTTCGAGAGGGGCAATTGGTATTTCTGGGCAGGTCAACCTCGGAGATCCAGCAGAACCAGAAATGATCCTTCGCATTTCCGATATTACTTCCGAGGCGCTCGAAGCAGAACTTCCAGTACTGGGGATGTTCTACCCAAGGGGCCCAAACTTGCGACCCGATCCATCTGATCTCACTATGGGTGTCGCACATGCTGCAAGGCTAGCATGGGAATTGGGTTGCAACGTTGTCAAGGTCCCATGGACTGGATCGGAACAATCCTTCAGGATCGTCACCTCTTCGGTGCCGATACCCGTTCTAATTTCCGGTGGGGAAAGAGACGTCGAATTCTCACAGATCCTAGAACTCGTCGAGCAGTCAATCAATGCAGGAGGGTCGGGGGTATGCATTGGAAGGCACGTGTTCGCTGCAGAAGACCCAGCTTCCCACATCAGGTCACTGAGGGCGATCGTGCACGATGGGGCATCCGCAGAAGAGGCAGCAAGACATCTGAGGTGAATTGATGCAGATTTGGTCCGAATCCAGCGATGAAGCATACCCCAATAGGGACGTAGTTAGTAGATTCTGGGATGGCTCATCTTCGGATGTATCGGAAATACAGATCGATGATCCATCTGATCAGGAAGAAGCACTATCCCTCATCGGACTAGTTCCATGGATCCTGGTACGATGTTCAGACTGGACCATGGTCCCTCTGGAAAATCTAGTTGCAGCATCTAGAGGGACGAGTACCAGAATCGCTGCAGCAATCGACGAAGAAGTCGAACTAAACGGTGCAGCATTTGCTCTGGGCGGTGGGGTAGACGCCTTACTAGTCCCAAGCCACCTGGTCGATGGTGCGGTCACTGTTCTCGGAGGCAGATGGGATAAGGAGGAAGTCGAAGATCCCCAGGTAGCCATCGAAGAAGCTAGAATTCTGTCTATCGAAGGGGCAGGAGTCGGAGAGAGAGTGTGTGTCGATCTAACAAGGAGGATTAATGATGGCCAGGGAATGGCAGTTGGCTCAATCTCAGGTAAGCTTTGCCTAATTCATGGGGAGACAATACAATCTGAGTACGTCCCAACACGCCCATTTAGGGTAAATGCCGGAGCAATCCATTCTTACGCACTCATGGCGGATGGGAAAACAAAGTATCTGAGCGAATTGACTTCTGGGGATGAAGTTGCGATCTTGTCATCTTCAGGGACTCAAGAGAAGGCTACAGTCGGCCGTTTGAAAGTGGAGACTCGACCCCTGCTATTGATCAGATTCGAAGTTCCTAGTTCGCAGGGTCAGATAGTGGTTCAGCAAGCAGAGACGGTGAGACTAATTTCCCCCGATGGAGGTGCAATCTCAGTAACCAATGCGAAAGAAGATGACAAGATTTTGGTACTAACCGACAAAAGGTCCCGACACGTCGGATTCGCCCTAAATGCAGAGGTGAATGAGACGTGAAAGTATTGGGATCAGGCAGGTCAAATGGTGCCATTTCCATTCTCCATGCTCTGGGGACAGGCAGGGGGTGCTCAGTAGGGATTCAGTTAGAAACACAGGTCCAGATCGTTAACCAGTCAAACGAAGTAAATGACGACAGGCATGGGCTTCTTGCCTCTGTCGAGTATTGCTGGAGGGAGCAGGGGCTCCCAATTCCAGATGAATTCGGTTGGAATGTAGAGAGTACGGTTCCGATCGGACAAGGGCTCAAGTCCAGCTCAGCTCTTTCGTGTGCGGCCCTTAGGGCTCTGAATTCTTGCGCATGGACGGGACTATCCAATTCAGAAATTGCAGATCTATCTGCCAAGTCTCAGTTGATGTCAAAATGCGCAATCACAGGAAGCATGGATGACAATTGGGCATCTCTAGAACCCGGATGGAAACTAGTCGATCCAAGTTTGGGAGCCTCGGATTCCATTATCATCCAAGGTGAGATGGACGACCGTCTGTCGGTACTAGTTTGTCTTAGAGGGGAGCGTTCTAGAGAAATATCTCCGACCAAATTCTTAGAACAAAATCAGATTTTCGAGAGGTCATTGGCATCGATAATGAGTGGCTCCGCTCTTGATTCCCTGTCATCAAATGGAATGGCAGTTTCTGCTGCTACAGGTGATCACGAGGCTCTAAGGATCAGCAATCTCTGTATTGCATCGGGAGCCATAGCTTCTGGAATCAGCGGATCAGGTCCGGCAATCGCAGTAGTTTGCTTCGAAGATGATACAGAATCCATATCCGAAATAATAGATGAAATGGGCTATTCCACAATACAAACACGATTTGCAAGCAATGCTTCACCCCTTGAGGAGGCATCTTGATGGGGATGGGATTGGGTGATCAGTTGAAGGTGACTCTATTCGGCGAGAGTCATGGTAAGTGTATCGGGGCTTTAGTCGAGGGAATTCCTCCAGGAACCGAAATTGATTTGCAGACCCTTTCAGATGATCTTTCTAGGAGGAGGCCTGGTAGGAAAGGGATGTCAGCAAGATTGGAACCCGATGAATGTGAGATACTATCTGGAGTCTACGAAGGTAAAGCCACTGGATGGCCACTTCTGATGCTAGTTCGGAATTCTGATGCTAGGTCATCGGACTACGCTTTCCTACCCGATCATCCTCGTCCTGGGCATGCAGACATGGTAGAGGAGATTAGATCCTCTGGATCCAGCGATCTTCGTGGTGGTGGTTCCCAATCAGCCAGACTCACATTGGGTCTGGTGTCAGCAGGAAGCCAAGTCCGGACAATTTTGGAAAACGCCGGATGGTCTTGTCATGCTCATCTAAGCAGAGTCGGCGATATCTCTGCAAGACCACTGATGGAACTGGAAAAATCAGAACCAACTGATGACGTGCCAGAAATGTCCAGACTCAATTGTCGTGACGCCGAAGCGGCTCCAAGAATGGCAGATTTGATCAAACGCATTCGGAGGGAGAAGGATTCCATCGGCTCCGTAGTTGAGTTGCTGATTCATGGATTGCCGATAGGTGTAGGAGAACCTTGGTTCGATGGCATTGAGCCATCCCTTGCCAGAGGCCTGATGGCAATTCCCGGAGCCAGGGCAATCGAGTTCTCGAACGGTGTAGAATCATCGCAGATGAGGGGTTCTGAGAACAATGACATGTGGGTCCCAGGACCCGAATCACCTCAGTTGGAGGGTACTGAAACCGGTGAAGCGGATGGGGCTCTGGGGGGTAGATCTACAGGATCCCCGATCAGAGTATTGGTCCACTTCAAACCGCCGAGTAGCCTTCCCAGAGAGCAGTTCACCCTTCATCTTCCAAGTAATGAAACCAAACCCCTCAAGGTCGGAGGCAGGCATGACCCAGTTATCGGGCCAAGAGCCGCTCCTGTTGTAGAGGCGGTCGCAATGCTTGTGATTGCAGATCTGGGTTTGATGGGTGGCTTCCTCTGATTAGGACTGCCCTTCAAGGTACTGTTGAATCCTAAGAGGGAGGTTGATTGCGAACATTGCAGCAATCACAATGAAGACCAGAATCGTTCCCAGAGCTACTCCGTAAACGCTTGTCAACTCAACACTTTCCTCGAGCCTATTTGCAGCCACAGGATCAAGAATCCGAACGAAGAGAGGGACAAAGAAATTGATGAAGAGAGTGAGGGTTGCCACTACTGCTGCAACCGCAGGGGTATATCCCAGTGCCTTGTTGTACCTATCAGTGATACTTTTCACGTTCATTACGTAAACCTCACCAGTTCTGATGGAGGTATCCAGCATGGAGAAACGAATTACTGCGCTTGATATCTCCATGTAAACAACAAGGAAAACAGCATAGAGAATTAGAAGCAGTTTCTGGATAACCTCATTCTCAGGTAGGAAACTCAGACCAAACTCAACTTTGCTACCTGCAAACCTGATTGTAACTAGTATCAGGGCCACGTACGAAAGCAGCATTGCTCTCTGATCCCTCTGCCAAACCCCCCAGAAGCCAGATATCAGTCCGATAAGAATCAGTAGCAGATGAAGCCAAAGACCTAGAAATCCAACTCCAACCAAGTTAGTCAGAGCAAACCATGCCGTACCGGAAACCGGGGTGAGCATGAATGTGAGGAAACCCAGTACTAGTAGCGATCCAATAGCACCCATTTGGAGTGTTAAGACCATCCTATTCGGTGAAACGAACTCCCGATTAACCAGCACCGGACCTCCGAAGATGGCATCTATCCAATTCGGAATCTCCACATCTGGCACTGCATCATCAGGAATCCCAGAGTCCGCCTTCAGGGTTCCTGCAGCCTTCTTTCTGCTGGGCGCGGACGATCTCACCACCTTCCCATCATACAAGTGAGAGGTATCTACGGGCCCCTTTGCTCCTTGTTCTGCCATTAAACCACCTACCTCAGAAGCCCCTTGCTCCAGCCAATGCCGTGAAAAGCAACATGTCAGGTTCCCAATCCATCACATAAGCACCCAGTCCTCTTAGCTCGGTCATCAAGATGTCTCTCTCAGTTTTTAGGACTTCATATCCAGTCCTGTCTATCCTCCTGGCATCGAATTCGAACTCAAGGCTGCTGGGGGAGAGTACAGTTACTTCGAAGTTCCTAGCCCTAAGATCCCTGACTGCATCCACGATCGTCGGGTCGTCCTCCAGAGGAGACAGTATGATTATCGGGCTCCCCCGGTGAATGTGAGGCATTATTCTCGTGGTCACAATCTTGAGCGGAGTGTTCCCTTTCGCCATCGCTCCTGCTAACTTGGTCAAGATGACATACAACTGCTTCTTCCCAGTATCCCTGTCTACGGAAACAATTTCGTCCCCGTATACTACTAGTCCAACCGAGTCCCTCCTCGAGAGGAAGTGCTGGGTTAGGCTGGCCGCTGCTCTTGTGCTGTAAACTAATGAATTCCTGCTTACAGGACCAGTTTCGCTAACTGATCTGCTATCTACTAGGATGATCACGTCGCTCACAGCATCCCTTTCGAACTCGTTCACCATCATCTTCCCGTCCTGCCTTGCAGTGGCCTTCCAGTTAATTTTCCTCATCGGGTCACCGGGCAGGTATTCTCTGAGGTTGTAGAAATTAGAACCCTCACCCGGGTTTCTGATGTTCACTGCCCCAGTGAAAATCTTAGGCACCCTGCTCTTGATCATCGCGTCCTTGATGTCCTCCATCTTTGGGAAAACTAAGAAGTCGTCGTATAGCTGCACCTCTTTCTCATTGTGGAAGAGGCCTAGCTCATCCTGAACCCTGATGCAAACGGGGCCAATAGTGTAGAAACCTCTGAGAGGGGTCTCTATGGTGTAAGAGATCTCAGTCTCCCTCTTCGGCCCGATTTCCATCAGAACGTAGTTCGACCCCTTCTTGATTCTCATGACCTCTGGTACCCTGTCCCTTAGTTCGAGCACTTTGGCCAAGCCAGATCTATTCTGGATCCTGAGGGTTACGTCAATCTCTCCGTCCTCGAAAACTCTGGAGGTCGAAGTCTTCCTCATCGCTACAATGCTCTGAAGTTGTACTCCTTCGTCCATGATTGCCTCTTCCACCCTCCTTCCCGAGGAGGCAACATCTCCATGAGCAGTTCTCAGGGCAGCCCATGTGAGGAATGAAAGTAGAACGACTGCGACTGTCACTAATTGTTGATTACGCAGAACTAGGCCAAGCAGATACATTGCTACCGAAAGCGACGCGAACATCGCTGATTTTCGGCTCCAGGCCACCTTTCCACCTCGTCATCACTCAGACGGTTGGGACATTCGCTGCATTCTTCCCATGTAGAATATCTCGGATGACCTCTCCGGTTTCAAGTCCCTTAATCTGATGCTCTGGCTTTAGGATGATTCTGTGGGCAACTGCCAGTTCTGCAATCGACTTCACGTCATCCGGAGTGACGAAGTCCCTCCCACGCATTGCCGCAACTGCTCTACTGGTCTTCAATAGTGCTTGTGAGCCTCGAGGCGATGAACCAACAAGGACCCTAGGGTCTTCTCTCGTCCTAGCCACAATGTCCACCATGTACTCTCTGACCGACCTGTCGACATATACCTCTTCGCAGGAATTTTGCATCTTGACTACGATGCTCGGGTCTGTGATGCTGTTCACCTCTACTTCATCGGTCTTACGATTGATCCTTCTCTGCAGGATCTCGTTCTCGTCAGCCCTGTCCGGATAGCCGACCATCATCTTCATCATGAATCTGTCAAGTTGAGCTTCCGGCAGGGGGTATGTCCCCTCTTGCTCAACTGGGTTCTGCGTAGCCATCGTTAGGAAAGGAGAAGGAAGTTTGTGTGTGACGACCCCTATTGTCACTTGCTTCTCTTGCATGGCCTCTAGTAGAGCCGCCTGAGTCTTCGGAGGGGCCCTGTTGATCTCGTCCGAAAGAAGGAGATTACAGAAAATAGGTCCAGGCTTGAAGGTAAACTCCCCTTTCTTAGCATCGTATATGTTGGTCCCCGTAATGTCTGCTGGAAGCAAGTCAGGCGTGAATTGAACTCTTTTGAAATCGCAACCAAGCGCATCTGCGAATGTGTTGGTCATCAGTGTCTTCGCAAGACCAGGGAAATCTTCGAACAGAAGATTTCCATTAGACAGAATGTCCACCATTACGTTGTCAATCACATGGGATTTTCCGATGATTACTTTCTGGACTTCTGTGCTTATTGCCGACCCCATTGCCCCTGTGGCCGCTAATACCTCGTCTTTCTTACTCGATCCACGTGCCTCTTGTGCCTTATTGGCCAAAACTGCATCGTGTGCACCCGATCCGGGTGCCTGCATCCCTTTTGCTGGTTCTGTTTCACTCATTTTTTTCACTCCATTTGTTAGTTATTTTTTCCCCATCGGCGAATGGTTTGCATCAACTTGCGTAACTCTTGCGGCGTGTACGTCCGGCTTTGGCTATAAGCCAATTCCACGAGACGCGGATCCCCGATCATCGCCTGAACTTCA
>PBNI01000031.1 GCA_002723045.1 Methanobacteriota archaeon
ATTGCTATCGATGAGCTATTATCTGAAAGCAGAATCGTGGAATGGTATTGGGGGAAGGTATTCGCAGAGAAGAATAAGGTTCCAATCTCTGAGTTTCCATCGAGATCAGATGGGAAGTGGCGAAATACTGGTACTGTCGTATGGAAATGTGAGAAATGAGAGTGATCTATGGGGTACTAGGGAGGACCCTCTGACCTCAATGCGAGTCACAGATACCGACTGACTGCGATACCGCTCACACGCTACCCTCTGATCCTAGTTCCCCTTCGCGAAGGAGACCAGCCTGTCTATGGGCAGGTGGTCCACGGTATCCCTGCAGTAGTGGGCCTCGACGACCTTCCCGTCCTCGTCGATCAGGATGTCCACGGGCATGGTGGAGAGTTTCGACATCGACATCGTCATCGGTACGTACCCGCGCAGCATCGCCTCCAGCGTTGTCAGCGGTGCCCTCAGGGGGGCCAGCATCAGCCCGGCCATGGACTTCGAGACCCCGTTCTCTAGGAATGTCTCGTAGCTCTCATCCGCGACTATGGTGAACTTGGGCTCGTGCTTTGCCATCCTCTTGGCGAGGTCCGACACCTCCGCGTCGAAGACCCCGACCATGACGGCGTCATCGGGGAACTCGCCCCACCTCTTCATTATCCGGTTGACCCTGATGTTGCAGAACGGGCACGAGGAGAACCTGAAGAAGGTCAGGATAACCCTCCTCCCCTTCATGGAGGACATCTCGAACGTGGAGCCGTCGATGGCTGGCAGTGAGATTTCTGGTGCTGGGTCGCCTTTCTTGAGTCTGGTCATGCGTCCCGGCCGGAAATACGGTGTAAAAAATGCACCCAGGATGGCTCTCCTTCCTGAGATTGAACAAATGCCAGCAATGTTTCAGATCTTCTCATGGATGGTCATCGTATCACTTTCCATTCTACTGTTATCATCTGTGCTCAACGGGTTCAGATTGATCCGAGATAGATAGAGACCTTTGAGAACCCTCTGACCCCAATAGTTGAAATTTGAATTCATATTGGCGAAATTATGTATTACAGGATAACCAAAGCAACAGTACAATCGGATAAGTTTGAGGAAGCTATGTCAACAATGGAGTCATTGAGAGAAAGTATCGGCAAAATAAACGGCCTTGTAAGTAGCAATCTAGTACAAATAAGTGAGACAGAGATGATAGGAGTTGCTGCTTATGAGAGCAAGGAGCACTTAGAAGCATCACAAAACGAGTTCAATGAGCTCATGGCTAACATGATGCCATACATGGCAGGAGCGCCCGAGGTATCCTTTGGAGAAGGGGTATTTTCCTTCAAATCATGAGTATGGTGGTCAGAGGGAGAGTCGCCCCTCCCTCTGATTTTCGTGTCATCTTAATTCGCGATCTGAGAAGGACGGGAGGTAGGCCCCCGTCTCTCATCGCATTGCGTGGTGAATTGATCACCCTAGTATTCCGCCCAGCCAACCCTGTAGGGTAAACCAGATATCCAGTGTTTCTCTAAACATAAACTGACGATCTGCCTGTGGGTTATCAAGGCGTGTTCGCAACACACCTAAGTCCGGAAACGCGCCTTGATAACGCATACGTCCATCGGGTAACTTATGATTAGAATGATATTGACTTTGATGATTGGGTCGTACGCTGGGGTTGCTATCAGCGTTATGAGCTTCTCAGCCTTCCTGGCGTGATGGCTGCACCACGCGATGCGAGAGTACTGCTGGCGGATGCTAGGGGCTGAGCTCAGTCTCCGATCTCCACCAGCGAGGACCCCATGTCGACCCTGTCCCCCTCCGAGAAGTGCACCTTGGTTATCTCCCCGGGCCTGGGGGCGAGTATCTTGTGCTCCATCTTCATCGCCTCCAGGGTCATCAGGTGCTGCCCCTCGCGCACCCTCTGCCCCTCCCTCGCGAGGACCTCGAGGACGGTCCCGGGCATCGGGGCCCCGAGGCTGCCCTCGTTGGAGGGCGACCTGCCCCCCTGCTCGTGGAACAGGACCTCGTGGGCCCTGCCGTCCATGTGGACCCACCACGTGTCCCCGGTCCTGGTCACGTGGGCCAGCTTGGCCTCGCCACCGACCGTGACGATGACCCTGCCCGGCCTGCCCTCCGCCTCGACGGCCGTCTCTGGGATGTTGACCTCGGTGCCGTCCCTCGTGATCGAGGCTACGGAGACCGAGCCCTCGCTCTCCTGCAACGAGGCCTTGTACCTCTCCTGACGGTCGGGAACGCTCCACTCCATGGCATCACCTCAGGGGAATGTCCTCCCGAGGGTCCTGAACGGGTCCCCCTGGTGGCCGGTGTGGTCGTCCAGGGCCTCCGTGCCTGGGGTCTGCTGCCTGTCGATACCGAGCCTCTGCGCAGCGGCGGCCACCGCCACCAGCGTGTGGTGGTCTGGTTCCGAGCCGCTCAGCTCGCTGGGGTCTGTCGAGTCGAGGAAGTCCGTGTCTATGCTCCCGCCCCGGAAGGCGCCGTGGGACAGCGCTTTCCGCAGGAAGTCTATGTTCGTCCTTACTCCGAGGACCACGAAGGAGGAGAGGGCGCTGTCGAGCCTCCTGATGGCCGAACCCCTGTCTGGTGCGTGGACTACCAGCTTGGCCAGCATCGGGTCGAACTCGATCGTGACCGAGTCGCCCTCGCGCACGCCCGAGTCGACCCTGATCCCGGGTCCCGACGGGGCCCTCCACACCGCGAGCTCGCCCACGGACGGCAGGAAGCCGCGGCTGGGGTCCTCCGCGTACACCCTGGCCTCTATCGAGTGGCCGTTCTGGGTGACCTCGTCCTGGGATATGCCGAGGGGGAGCCCCGCTGCCACCTCGAACTGCTTCTGGACCAGGTCGATCCCCGTCGTCATCTCCGTGACCGGGTGCTCCACCTGTATCCTGGTGTTCATCTCGAGGAAGAAGAACTCGCCGTTGCTGGCGAGGAGGAACTCGACCGTCCCCGCTCCCACGTACCCGACCGATCGGGCCGCGGTCACCGCCGCGTCCCCCATGGCCTCCCGTGTTGCGGGGCTCACTGCCGGCGAGGGCGCCTCCTCGATGACCTTCTGGTACCTCCGCTGGAGGGAGCAGTCCCTCTCGTTGAGGTGGATCGCGTCGCCGTGGGTGTCGCACAGGACCTGGATCTCGACGT
The DNA here is from genome assembly GCA_002723045.1 of Methanobacteriota archaeon. GTDB lineage: Archaea > Thermoplasmatota > Poseidoniia > Poseidoniales > Thalassarchaeaceae > UBA36. The sequence goes on from PBNI01000031.1 coordinate 3,127, forward strand.
GCCTGGCCCTCTTCAGGAGCCTCTCGATGTACACGGTCCCGTCGCCGAAGGCGGCCGATGCCTCCCTGGCCGCGGCCTCGAACTCGCTCCTGAGGTTCTTCGGGACCGATACCGACCTCATCCCCTTGCCACCGCCACCGGCACTCGCCTTGATCAGGAGGGGGTAGCCCACCTTCGCCGCGGCGCTGGCCAGGGCCCCGAGGTGGTCGGCGCCCTCCTCGACCGGTATCTGCTCGCCTGGGATGACGGGCACCCCGGACTCGATCATCAGCGAGCGGGCGGAGATCTTGTCCCCCATCGTCTCGATGGCGTGTGCTGAGGGGCCGATCCACCGGATCCCCGCGGCATCGACCGCGCTGGCGAAGTCCGCCCTCTCGGACAGGAACCCGTATCCGGGGTGAATGGCGTCGGCCCCGGTGGAACGGGCGGCCTCGATGATCGCGCTGCCGTTGAGGTAAGTCTCGTCCAGCCCGCCCCCCTCCAGGAGGACTGACTCGTCGGCGGTCTCCACGTGGAGCGAGGAAGAGTCTGACTGCGAGTACACGGCGACGCTGGAGAGGCCCGCCTCCCTGGCCGCCTGCAGGACCCTGACAGCGATCTCTCCGCGGTTGGCCACCAGGACCTTCGAGTACGGGCTATTCGCCCCCTGCATCCACTCCGGTGACATGTTCAGCCTTCCTGGTCCTCTTGCGACCAGGCCGGCTTCCTCCCGTCCAGGAACGAGGAGAGCCCCTCCTGGCCCTCTGGCGATCCGCGCATCTCGCTGGTGAGGTCCAGCGTCCATGACCTGAGGGAGTCGTCGTCCCCTTCCCAGCGGTCCAGCACCCCGACCATCCGCTTGGCCGAGGTCACGGCTATCGGCCCGGAGGTCATGACCTCGGAGACCACTGCCGAGGCGGATTCCTCCATGGCACCGGCGGAGTCCGCGACCTCGTCTACGAATCCGATCCTGAGGGCCTCCTCGGGCCCTATCCTGGAGGCGAGCATGGCCAGCCTGCGGAAACCGGCGCTACCGAGGCGCCTGTAGACGTACGGCCCTATCACCGCCGCTGAGATCCCCAGCTTGGCCTCTGAGAGCGCTATCCTCGTCCTTGGCTCGGCGATGACGTGGTCCGAGCACGACACGAGCCCGGCCCCGCCCCCGAGGGCGACCCCCTGGACGCAGGCGATGGTGAAGCAGGGGTGGGACCAGAGTCCGTGGAACAGCCTGTCCAGGCGCTCCGAGTCGGCCCTGTTCTCCTCCGGGGTCTTGCTGCCGCCATCGCGCATCATGTTGATGTCCGCACCGGCGCAGAAGTGCTTACCCTCGGCTCTGATCACTATGGCTCGGAGGTTCGGGGAGCCATCTGGGGAGTGGAGCTCGCCAGTCCTCCCCACCGACCTCTCGGAGGTCCATTCCAGCAGCTCGGATATCTCGGATATCAGCTGCGGGTTCAGCGCGTTGAACGCGTCGGTCCTGTCGAGCGTGAGGTTGGCGACCGCACCCTCCACCTCGAGCCTGCATAGCTCGGTATCGGGTTGGGTGTCTCCTGCCATGGTGTCACATCCTGAACACGCCGTAGCGAGTCTCTGGCATGGGGGCGTTGAGGCTGGCGGAAATAGATAGCCCCAGAACGTCCCTGGTGTCCCTGGGGTCGATCACCCCGTCGTCCCAGAGCCTCCCCGTGGAGTAGTATGGGCTGCTCTCGCGCTCGTACTTGGCGCGGATCTCGTCCGGGTCCTCGTTGCCCACGGTGGAAAGGACGCTGGCCGCCTGCTCCCCGCCCATCACGCTGATCCTGGCATTGGGCCACATGAACAGGAACCGCGGGTCGTAGGCCCTTCCGCACATCCCGTAGTTCCCTGCTCCGTGAGAGCCCCCGATGATCACGGTGAACTTGGGGACCGGGACGCAGGACACAGCGGTCACCAGCTTTGCCCCGTCCTTGGCGATGCCCCCCGACTCGGCCTCTCGGCCGACCATGAACCCGGTGATGTTCTGCAGGAACACAAGCGGGACGCCCCGCTGGCCGCAGAGCTCCACGAAGTGGGCGCCCTTCAGGGATGACTCGGAGAACAGGATCCCGTTGTTCGCCACGATCCCGACGGGGTAGCCGTGAATCCTGGCGAAGCCGCAGACAAGGGTGTTCCCGTACCTGCGCTTGAACTCGTGGAACTTGGAGCCGTCGACTATCCTGGAGATGACGTCCCTGACGTCGTATGGGGTCCTGTTGTCTCCCGGGATGATCCCCATCAGGTCCTCGACGTCGTATGCCGGGGGCTCGGACGGCTTGGAGTCGAGCCTGTGCTTGGGTGGGACGTTGAGGTTCTCGACTATGTTCCGGACCATCCGGAGTGCGTCCTCCTCGTCCTCCGCGTAGTGGTCCGCGACCCCTGACTTGGATGTGTGGACCTCGGCACCGCCGAGGTCCTGCGAGGACACCTCCTCGCCAGTGGCTGCCTTGACGAGGGGGGGGCCAGCGAGGAAAATCGTCCCGTTGCCCTTCACGATAATCGATTCGTCCGACATCGCGGGGATGTACGCTCCGCCGGCCGTGCACGAGCCCAGCACCGCGGCTACCTGGGGGATCCCCTTGCTGGAGAGTATCGCCTGGTTCCTGAATATCCTGCCGAAGTGGAGCTTGTCCGGGAAGACCTCGTCCTGCATGGGGAGGAACGCCCCCCCGGAGTCCACCAGGTAGATGCAGGGGAGGTTGTTCTCCTCGGCGATCTCCTGGGCCCTGATGTGCTTCTTGACGGTCATGGGGTAGTACGACCCCCCCTTGACGGTGGCATCGTTGGCGACGAACATGCACTCCTTGCCATGGACGAGGCCGATGCCAGTGACTATCCCCGCTGACCTGGCCCTCCCGTCGTAGAGCCCGTCTGCGGCAAGGGCGGAGGTCTCCAGGAAGGGGGAGCCCGGGTCGCAGACCTCTGCTATCCTCTCCCTCGGCAGGCTCTTCCCACGGTCCCTGTGCCTCTGGAATTGGGGCTCGTCCCCGGACCTCCTCACATCGTCAAGCTTGGACTTCAGGGCCTCGGCTAGGGACGAGTTCCTCTGGCTACGCTGGGCGAAGTCCTCGCCACTCGAATCGACCCCGTTAGGCAACCTCTCCATGTCGCTCGCTCTGCCAGAGTGCAGGGGAGTCTTCAATTGAATGGGCCGAGGGTCGTGATTTCACGATTTAGACGCCCAGAGTTAGCCTGCCGACGTCCCGCAGCCCCGGGGCCATGCCGACCACTAGCATCGCCACGCCGATCAGCAGCCTGAGGTGCTGCTCCCTCCTCTCGAAGTTCAGGCTGTAGAACACGTAGTAGATCAGCCCGGCAAGTCCCACTTTGACCAGTGCGAAGAGCCAGACGCCCTCGTCCAGCATGCCATGCTCGATCCCCATCTTCTCGTTGACCCACAGTCCGGCATCGATTACGCCCTGGGAGGCGACGTGCTTCTCACCCAGGCCCGGGAATCCGTCGATGCCGATCCAGGTTGCCAGGCCGTCCAGGATCTGACCGGCCACTGCGAGGAAGACGAGGGGCTGTGCCATTATCGCCCGTGACCTGAGTGGCTCGATTACCCCCTTGTCGGGGAAGTCTTCAACTGAGGCCTTCCTGTACTCGTCGTCAGTCATCCCAGGTGGAAGTATGCCTGCCACCAGTCCCTGGCTGGATAGCTCTGCCACGGCGTCCCTGCCCTGTGCGTACATCCAGTAGCATACCGCGGCTGGGACCCCTATGACGACGAAGAGCGGCCAGACCCTATCCTCGGCGGGGGGGCTTTCGATCGCGAACGCGGCCAGTGCCCCGAAGAAGATCAGCGACCCGCCCACGCCGGTGAGGTACACCATCCGCTGGACGTTCGAGAAGAGGTCCGAGAGCTCGCGGGACCAGAATGCGAACGCGATGGCGGCGATCGCACCGAGCAGCATCGGCCAGAGGCTCAGGTCACCGGACTTTCCTGCGATCGAGGAGGCGTAAACGACGAACTGCATCAGTATCAGGCCTGCAGCTAGTGTCTCGAGGTCGTTCTTCTGGGAGATTCCCTCCCTCTCGGCGCGATCTAGCGAGATTCCCGCTGCGCCGGCGAGCACCACCCAGAAGGCGGCCTGGAAGTGAATGCCCGGGCTGACGAAGTACGGGGCCAGGGCGGCCCCGAACATCTCCGCGTCCTCGGCTACCTCGCCGAACACCGCCCATGTGACGAATGGGAGGAGGGCGAGGACGGTGGTGTCGGTCGGGTCTATCCCGAGTCCCCTAAGCCATGCGGAGAGGGCCACTACGAACAGCCCCAGAACGATGGCGTAGGTGAGGGTGTTGACGTTGTTGTAACCCGAATCTCCAGTCGACTCGCCCCTGATCGGGTCGATGAAGTACTGGTTCAGGGATTCGGAAAGGAAGTTCTCGATACCTGCCCACTCGAGGCCGAGCCCGAGGAATATCAGCAGGAAAACCGCCAGTAGCGCGTTGATCGCCCATGTCTCGTATGGGTGGGCCTCGTCCAGCGGGTTGTTCACGGGCCTACGGATGGCCATTCTCCCTTATGCGTGACGGTGATTTACTCCTCTCCGAAGCTGACACTCTCGTCGTCGTCCAGCTCCAGTGGCTTATCGTCTGTCAGCCTCTTCCGGGCCTCGGAGAAGCCCGGGACCATTGACTCGAACGAGTCTGGGGCGATGGATGTCTTGTCCCTGAATGTCTCCAGGTTCTTCGAGCGGAGCCTCTGCCTCCTCTTGTCCTGCTCGAGTCCGAAGAGGACCGTGCTGTGCTCCGAGCCACCGAGGATCCCCTCGATTGCCGGGGTTGCAAGGGAGAGGGCCTCGTTCCCACCCAGCACTGCCACGGTGGACCCGTAGACCGCGATCTCGCAACCGGACATCTCCTCGATGAGTGTCCTGATCCTGCCGTTGGTGCCGATGAGTCGGCTTCGCATCCTGCGTGTCTGGTTCGGCTGCCTTCCCACCCACTCCCTGATGTTGTACATCCTTAGGAAGACGTCGTCATCGAGGAGCTGGACGGCCCTCTCGGGGGAGAAACCGCGTCCTATGGCGGAGATCACGTCTGGGACCTTCATCCTCCTGATTGGGTCTGGGTCCCCCGACCACGAGATGGACACGTCGCCGGTCTGGGAGTCTATCGTCAGGGTGCCGTCGCAGGCCTTCTCGATCATCTTGCGGGTCTTCCCCGACTTGCCGATGAGCACGGCTATCCTATTCTTGGGTACCCTGCTGAGGTGCTCCATGGCGGTTCTGCGAGGGTAACTGCCGCTTTAATCCACGCTAGTCGGCTAGTACAGGTCCGGCACGGGTCCGTCCAGCACCCTCACCAGGCTCTCTGCCACTTGGGCCTCGTGGCCTTTCCGGCCTGCCCATTCCGTCAGCCTCGTCACGTCCCTGACCAGGAACTCCTTTGCGCTGGGGTGCCTGGTGGTCACGGCTTGGCCGGCGTCGATTACCCACGGCACGCCCTTCCTCCAGAGGATGTTGTATTCGCTGAAGTCGGCGTGGACGAGGTCGCATGTCTGCCATATCACGGCGACGATCCCGAGCAGGTCCTCGAAGACCTCGGATGGGTTCTCCACCTCTATGTCCTTCAGGCGGGGGCTCGGGGCCTCCTCGTCGCCGATGAACTCCATTACTAGGACGTTCTTGAGGTTGAAGAGGGGCTCTGGGACCCGGAGGCCGCTCTTCCTCATCCTCTTCAGGTTCCTGAACTCCTTGCGCACCCAGATGTTGACCAGTTCCCTGTGGCGCCTTGACAGCCCGGAGAATCTGGGGTCCCCGTCGATGTACTTGGCCAGGCCCTTGAACACGGCGTTGGTCGTGTGGAAGATCTTCACCGCCATGGGGCCGCTCGCTGAGGTCGCGCGGAAGACGTGGGCCTCCTTCCCCCTCGCGATGGGGTAGTCGATCGTCTCTATCTCGCCCTGCTCCATTAGCTTGTGCAGGGCTAGTAGCGTTGAGCGGTCGAAGACCTGGTCGAAGACCCGTCTGTCCACCCATTCGAACTTCCCCCTGCCCATGACTCCCTGCAGGGCGTCCTCTATGTCGTCGAACATCCGCTTGTACTTGGGCTCGGAGATCCACTCGTGCTTCCTCTCGGACCTCATCATCTTGTCCGGGTCTAGATCCTCCCAATCCTCGTCCGAGGGCATTTTCTCACCCGAAGAATGAGTCGATGTCGTCATCGTCAACGGCTGGCTCTGGTGGTGCCTCTGTCTCCCCTTCGTCGGCCTTCTCCTCGATGTCGGGTCCCTCGGGCTGCTCGGCTTCCTGCGACTCCTCGGGCTGCTCGGCTTCCTGCGACTCCTCGGTGGCCATCCCGAAGAGGTCGACTATCTCCGGCAGGACCCCCTTCCTTGACAGGTAGAGTGACTGGGTCTTGGTGTAGCGCATGCAGACGTTGGCCTTCTCGTCCTGGAACTCCCATGGCTGGATTACGATGAGGTCGCCCTCCCTCACCCACTGGCGGCGCCGCATCTTGCCCGGGATCCTGGCGAGGCGGGACTCGCCGTCCTCGCAGACGGAGCGGACCCTGCGCCCCCCGAGTATGTTGTCGGCGATGGCGAACATCTCGTTCACCTTCCGGTTCGGCAGGGGTACGCGTATCCTGTCTCCGCCGGATTCCATCTGCGCTAGCAGCTCAGTGTCCACCGACTCCTCCCTACGGGCCATCGTGCCCTCGGTCATGGGGCACCTATGTGAAGTTGAGCCTGTAATCAAGACAGGAGCGCGGCTGCGGCGTCCTCGGCGAGGCCCAGAAGCCATTCGCTAGGTGGCCCGATGCCGAATGCCAGGGATAGGATCGCCATGGAGACGATCAGCGCGCGGACGACCGGGTTGCATGGGGAAGACTCCCCATCCTCGTTCGGCTCGAAGAACATCACCATCCCCATCCTGAGGTAGTAGAACATGGAGAGGGCGCTGTTTAGAACCACGGCCACTGCAAGCCAGAAGACCGGGTTGACGCTGGTGGCCCACGAGAGGATTGTCGATGCCCCCCCTGTCCCGGCGGACACGGTCACTATCCCGTTGATCATCAGCAGCTTGGAGAGGAACCCGGAGAATGGGGGCACCCCCGCGAGGGAGAGCATGAACACGAACATGGATGCAGCTACCAGCGGGTCCCTGCTAGCGAGGCCGTTCAGTCCCGAGACCCTGTGGCTGGAGCCCTCCCTCTCTATGGATGATAGCACCATGAACGGGCCCATCTTGAACAGCACCAGGACGCACAGGTGGAAGATTACTGCCATCACGATGAGCTCCTGTGCGGCGGGTTCCGCGATACCGGAGCCTATTGCGGAAACCGCGGCCAGCATGTACCCGGCATGGGCGACGCTGGAGTATGCGAAGACCCTCTTCGGGTTGTCGCTGGAGAGGGCTGCTAGGTTCCCCCACGTCATGGTGATCACTGATATCACTGCTAGCGTCCCATACCAGAACGCGGGACCCGAGGCGGGCATCGCTATGGTGAGAAGGAGCCTGAACAGGGCTACGAAGCCCATCGCCTTCGATGCGGTTGCGAGGACGCCTGCGACCATGGAGGACGTTCCCGAGTAAGCATCCGGGATGGCTAGGTGGAATGGTGCTGCCCCTACCTTGAAGCCGAAGGCGACCAGCATCATCCCCACGCCCGCGGCTGCGATTGGGTCCAGGGACTCCATGGACTGCCACGACTGGGAAAGCCCGGAGACGCTGAGGTCCCCGCTCCAGAGGTATAGGAGGGACATCCCGTATATCCCGATCGCTGATGCAACCGATCCGACGATGAAGTACTTCGTGCCGGCCTCTCCGCCCTCCTTGGACTCCTTGTGGAAGCCCACCAGGACGTAGGAAGAGAGTGAAGCCAGCTCAAGGCACACGAAAAGCATGAACAGGTGGGTGGACTTTGCCATCAGAGACATGCCCAGTCCGAGGGTGAGTAGGAGGATGTGGAAGTCTGCCTGCCTGCGGTTGTCGTAGAGGGCTGCTGTCTTGCTGCTCTCGGACTCCTCGTCATCCCCTTCGGAAGGGGCGGGGGCATCGGGGTCCGAGGGTAGCCTCTGTGTCGCTGATACGGTGCACAGGATTAGGACGCAGATGAAGAGGTTCGTGAGCAGTGAGCTGAACTGGTCGACCTCGAGGGCGTTACCGACCTGGCCGGACGAGGGTGGGTCCAGCAGGGCCATAGTGGAGGCGGCGAGGGCCGCCGAGAGCGTGGCCAGGGTCATCCAGTTCGGGAGTCTGGGGTCCCTGGTTGCAGGGAACCTGGTCCCCCCTATCAGCACGGGGACCCTGAGGCTCGTCAGGGGGATCCTGAACTTGGCGTCCCCCAGGTTCGGGATTATGATGATGGCAGCCAGCCCGAGGGTCATGACCAGTTCGGGGAGGAGGAGTTGGAGGTCGATCCCGTCTAGCTCCGAGGTCATGGCCTCACCCCCTCGGACTGCATTGCATCGGCCAGTAGCTGGACCATGACTTCTGTGCTCCAGTACGACATCATGTCCCAGAAGAAGAATGGCAGGATGCCGAATAGGATGGTCAGCGCTCCTAGTATGGTCATGCCCGCGTTCTCGTGCCACGTGATGTCCCTAGGCTCATGGTGGAGGGTGTCCGGGAGGTTACCCTGGTGCGGGTCGTTGGACTCAAAAATCGTCCGCTGCATGGAGGTCAGGTAGTAGACTGCGGTGATTACGAGCGTCAGGGCTGGAAGTAGGACCAGCCATCCGAATGTCATCCAGAATGCGATCAACACGGCGACCTCGGCGACGAAGCCTGCCATCATGGGGAGGCCGAGGCTGGCCATCCATCCGAGCATCATGTGGCCGGCCAGCCACGGGCTGTGATGGGCTATTCCTCGCATCGAGCCGATCTCCAGGGTGTGGTAGTGGTGCTTGAATGCCCCAGCAACGGCGAACAGGAGTGGGCTGATGATCCCATGAGCGAACATCATGAAGAGGGCGCCCGCGATTCCCAGAGGCTGCATCGTCGCTATTCCGAGGAAGATCAGCCCCATGTGGGACACCGATGAGTATGCCACCATTCGCTTGAGGTTCGACTGCCCCATGCATACCCATGCGCCGTATGCCAGGCTGGCCATTCCGAGGAACACCAATAGGGGCGTGAACACGACGGTAGATGCTGGGAAAGCGGTTACTGCGACCCTTAGGAAACCGTAGGCCCCCATCTTCAGCATGACACCGGCGAGTATCATCGAGCCCGCTGTGGGTGCCTGCACGTGAGCGTCCGGGAGCCATGTGTGGACCGGGACGCTTGGCATCTTGGTGGCGAACCCTATGAGGAGTAGGAACCACACCAGGTGGCGGAGTCCCTCGCTCATCTGCCCACCGCTGTCGAGCATGGCGATCATGTCGAACGACCTATCCGAGATCGAGGATCCCGTGTTGAAGTACATCACCAGGATTCCGATTAGCATGACGACGCTGGCCGTGAAAGTGTAGATGAAGAACTTCATCGCAGCATATCGCCTGTCCTCCCCTCCCCAAACCAGGATGAGGAAGAACATGGGTATCAGGGTCATCTCCCAGAACACGTAGAAGACGAAAAGGTCGAGAGCGACGAACACGCCGATCATGGCGCCTTCCATAACAAGGAGAAGCGGGTGGAAGTAGTGCCCCTTCTTGGCGTCCCACTCGACGAGCATGGAGAGGGGGACTACCAGGGCCGTGAGCCATATCATCGGCAGTGAGAGGGCATCCGCGCCGACGTGCCATGAGACCCCGATCTGCGGGATTATCTCGAACGGGGTGTTCTCGAGCTCGTAGCCTCCGAAGTCTATGTTCATCCAATCGATGTCGCTGAGGGATGTAGCAGCCGCCCACGTGGATATCGCTAGAAGAGCCAGGGCGACCCCCATGCAGATGTTCCTAGTTATCGCGGAGACCTGCGAGGAGAGTCCTTCTGGGAGGATGTGGGGCAGTGCCATCAGCAAGAGTCCGACCGCTATCGGCAAGAGTGAGAGGATGCTCAGTATCATCCGCTAACCCCCCATGCTAGAGCGAATATGGAGAGTGCCCCCACTGCCACCATCAGGATGTAGTCGCTTGCTCTCCCTGTGGTGACCCGCCGAATCTGCACCGATCCGAGGACTGAGTTGGACTCTACCTTCTTGATGATGCCATCGATCACCGTCCTGTCGAACCAAGCGGCGAGGGTGGCGAAGGGGAGGACCGTCTTCGATAGAGCCAACTCGTAGTAGTGGTCGAAGTAGAGGCGGTTCTGGAGAGCCTCTGAAAGGCTGGACTGGGACATTTCAGTCACGTCCTGGGAGCCGAACTTTCCTGAGAGCCAGACCAGCCACGAGACAAGGGGCCCCGAGGTCTGCCCCTCTCTTAGGGACCCGCCGTGGACCCTGGCCGCGAAGATGGGCCCGATCACCAGCGATAGGAAGATCGTGGTCCATCCCACTATCCTGAGGTTCGGGTCATCCGGCAGGAAGGCGTGCTCCAGCTCGTAAACAACCTGGTCGAGGAACGAGTCCTTGTTGATGCCCAAGTCGTAGCTGTATGGCTTTGCCAGCCACTTCACGATTCCGAAGACAGACAGTCCGAAGCCGCCCAGTGCGCTGATTATCGATAGGATCACCAGTGGCTCCTTGATCCAAGGGGTTGACTCGTGTACGTGTTCGACCACTTCGTGCTTGGGCTCTCCTGCGAAGGTCATGAACCACATCCTGGACATGTAGAAGCCAGTCATTCCGGCTGTGAGGAGGACGAGTATTGCTGGGCCGAACATCAGTGGCTCGTAGTCGAGTGACGCCTTCCAAGTCTTGGCCACGATAGCCTCCTTCGACCAGAACCCGCCTATCAGCGGGATTCCGATTATTGACATCGAGCCGATCATCATGGCTGCTGAGGTGATGGGCATCTTGGATGCCAGGCCACCCATGTTTCGCATGTCCTGGGGATCGAAGTCATGGTGGTCGTGGTCGCCCCCCTCGTGCAGGTGGTCGTGGGCGTGATGGACCTCATGGATGACAGAACCGCTGGCCATGAAGAGCATACCCTTGGCCATTGCGTGGTTGAAGAGGTGGAACATGGATCCGCCGAAGACGAGCGTCGCGGCATCCGTCTTGCCGTTGTTGTAGAACCAAAGGGACACTCCGAGGCCGGTGAAGATGTATGCCAGTTGGCTCATGGTGGAGTAGGCTAGTACCTTCTTGATGTCGTTCTGTACGAAGGCGATGGAAGCTGCCATGAATGCGGTGATACCGCCGATGTAGGCCACAATCAGACCCAGTTCGTCCAGCCCGGGGACGCCATGGTGGCCGACGTCCACGAATGGCACCATCCTGGCAACGAGATACAGTCCGGCGTTGACCATCGTGGCAGCGTGGATGAGGGCTGACACGGGAGTCGGCCCCTCCATAGCATCAGGGAGCCATACGTGGAGGGGGAACTGGGCTGACTTTCCAACTGCACCGATGAATAGCATCAGCAGGGCCCAGAATAGCTTGTCCGAGTCTACTGTCCCATTGATCGAAGGGTCAGCGAAGATGACCGAGAACTCGAGGGAGCCGTAGATGTCGTAGAGGATGAGCAGCCCCACCATCAGGAACACGTCGCCCACACGTGTGGTGAGGAACGCCTTCTTTGCCGCGTAAGCCGCGCTCTCCTTCCAGAAGTAGAACCCTATCAGCAGGTAGGAGCAGAGTCCCATGATCTCCCAGAAGATGAAGAGCCACAGGAAGTTGTCAGCCAGCACCATGCCGAACATCCCCATCGCGAATAGGACGAACTCGGCGTAGAAGCGGTGGTTTCGGTCCTCGTTGATCGGATCGGTGTTCATGTATCCGAGGCTGAACCAGCAGATCAGGAAGCACAGGAAGGTTGCTACGAATAGGAGCATCAGCGTGACCGAGTCTACCCAGACGCCTACTCCGATTATCCTCTCAGAGCTCATGGTGTAGTCGGAGTGCAGGACGTCGAACGAGATCCAGTCGATCCAAGACGCGGCGACCCTCCCCCCGGCGTCTTCGGAGATCTCTCTAGCACCCCGGAGGTAGTCCACCAGTATCCAAACTGCGGTGGAAAGGGACACCAGGAGAGACGAGAGGCCGATCACGCCCCCCTCCTTCAGGGTCTCCTTCCAAGTTGGCTTTCCGTTGTACAACTGGCCTGATATCAGGATGACCGGGAATGCGATGAACGGGGCGAGGACGATTAGGAATGCGGCGTCGACCGACTCCACCCCTGCGATCGCCAAAACCGGTACGATCAGGAGGGCTGGGATAAGTGGCATCAGCAGCCTGTACTCGTTCCCTGAATCCCCCATTGTACCACCTAGTTGCTGAGCTCCCTCGCCGCATCGAGGGAGATAGTTCCCTGTGTGCTGTAGAGGGAGAGTAGGATAGCGAGCCCGATCGCGACCTCGGCTGCTGCGATGGCTATGGCTATGGCGGTGAAGACCCATCCACTGACATCGCCATAGTGGGTGGCTGCTGCGACGAAGTTCAGGTTGGCCGCGTTAAGCATTAGCTCTATGCACATCAGGACGACGATCCCGTTCTTGTGGAAGAACGTCCCTAGGAGTCCGATTCCGAATAGGATCACCCCGAGGGCTGCTATCCAGCTTGGGTCGATCATTCCTCTGCCCCCATGTCCCAGAGGAGGTTGACGAGCCTCTCGTCCCTGACTAGGTAGGAGGCGCCTATCATCGCCATTGCAAGCAACGAGCCGAGGATTATCGTGGCCATCGTCCAGTCGTTGAAAATGGCGTCTGCGAATGCTAGCGTTGTAGGTGCCGTGGATGCCCCCGAGTCCCACATTGAGTGTTCCATCATCTCCCTCAGCAGCACTAGGATGAATGCGAATACGCCCACGCCGGAGACTGCTGAGATCGCGTTCAGGGTGGGGAGGGACTCGACGTCCTGAATTCTCCTTCGCGTCAGCATCACGCCGAATTGGACCACCAGCATAACCGAGCCCAGGTAGACGAGGATCTGGATCGCAGCGAGCATCTCGGCGCTTGCCATCAGGAACGCCCCGGCGACTGCGAAGAAGGTGAACATCAGCCATAGGAGGGAGTGGGCGACCCTCGCGGAGAAGACGCAGCCCAGTGCCCCCACTATGGCAGCGCCTGAGACGATGACGAAGATCACCGCCTCGAAGTCCACCATGGTCAAGCCTCCGCCTTCGCGGCCTTCCTTTCCCGCTTGGCCTTCTCCTTCTTGGCTCGCTTGGCTAGCTCCATGTCCACCCTCTCCTTGTGGACCGAGGGGAGGACCCTGGTCCTGTCAGCGTCCATCCAGAGGTCTTCCCTCGTGAAGCCCGACATACCGTCGTACTCGTTAGTCATGAAGAACGACTCGAATGGGCATGCCTCCATGCAGAGGCCGCAGAACATGCACCTCCCCAGGTCTATCCTGCCGGAGACTATGTCCTCCTCGGCGGGCTTGATTGAGCTCAAGGCCACGTCTTGCTGGCCCGAGCCGTCCATCCAGTTCACGGTCGCTGTGTCCCCTGTGATGTCGATTACCTCCGCGAAGTCGTACTCCGGGGGCGCGGCCTCGTGGTCCTTAACGAGGTCGTGGTCGTTGATCATCTCCAGATCCTCCTCAGAGGACTTGGGCCTGGCGGCGTAGCCCCCGACCTCTAGCTCGCTTCCGTATCCGTGCCACTCTTCGCCCTCCTCGGCGGTGTCCAGGACGTTGACCCTGACCTCAGAGGTCATGTGTAGGCAGTCATTGGGGCATGCCCTGACGCATTGCTTGCATGCGGTGCAGGTCTCCCAGATCACCCCGATCCTGCCGTTGTAGTTCCCAGGTACGAAGAGCCATGGCTCGAGGTCGTCCAGCCTCTCGTATGGGTACATCACCGTGACTGGCCTCTCCACGAAGGGCATCAGCTGGCTGGTCTCTCTGTCTGCCGAGAACTTCTGATCCGAGCTGGGGTGGGAATCCCCTACCCTCCTGGATGTCTCGGGGTCCAGCATGTCAGCGGGTTGAGCGTGGTATCCGCTCTTGAGGAACTTGAGCTTGCCTAGGAAGGGAACCGTTCGTAGGGCGGTCTTCAGGGTGACCCACATGGGCCTGACGACCAGGTTTCGGAAGCTCGGTGTGCCGTGCGGGTGGTAGCTCATGTTCCCGCCTCCGTGTCCGATAGGCTGACCGAGGATGCTGCCTTCACCGCGGAATATGACGTGTACTGCCTCTGGAGGTCTTCGAGCTTGGAGTCTGGGTGCCTACCTGGATAGGCCTTTGTGACTGCGTATGTGCTGTATGGCCGCCTCATGCTCTCTAGGGCCTCCTTGTCCTCGTCGACGACTAGAATCACTAGTCCGAGAACCCCGGAGAGGATCATCACAACTGGTGCCACGATGCCCCAGCTTCCGTCCCATACCCATACCCTCAGGAACATCGCAATCGCCAGGTTAACGATTGACAGTGGTAGGAGCCACTGCCATCCGAACTCGAGAATCTGGTCGGTCCTAACCCTGTGCAGTGATGCCCTGATCCAGACGAATACTGCGAACAGGGCCCATGCCTTGATCAGGACCCATGCTATTCCTGGGATTAGGGAGAGGAGGAACTCGAGGCCTCCTCCGACGACTGGGAGCGATTCCATCGTGCCCTGGAATGGCGCCTCCCAACCTCCGAGGAAGAACAGAGCGAATAGTAGGCAGGCGGCGTAGCAGCGTTGGTACTCGGCCGCGAACATTAGGCCCCATCTCATTCCGCCGTACTCGGTCCACCACCCCTCAACTAACTCGGCCTCTGCCTCGGGCATGTCGAAGGGGATCCTTTCCACCTCTGCTATCATGGTGATTAGGAAGAGGGCTGCACCGAGTGGTAGCATGAACAAATTCCACACATTGGACTCTTCGGCTTGGAAGTCAACGATCTCTATCACGTTGAAAGATCCGCTGATCACGCAGACCCCGAGTACGGTGATCAGTAGAGGGATCTCGTAGGCGGTGAGTTGGGCGGCCGATCTCATCCCTCCGATGAGGGTGTACTTGTTGTTGGAGGACCACCCGGCGAAGAATACCCCCAGAGGGGCTACACCAAAGATAGCCATCATGAACACGACAGAGAGCTCGGGGCTCGAGACGTAGAAGTGGGGTCCGAACGGTACGAAGGCGAAAACGAGTACCGTGGTTGAGATGATGAGCACGGGTGCGATCTCGTAGACCGGCCTATCGGCTTCCTTGGGGACGATGTGTTCCTTTCCTGCGAACTTGGTGAAGTCAGCGAAGGCCTGGAAAAACCCTGGCAGTAGGAACCAGTATCCGTGGTAACCCCTGTTGTTCACCCTGGAGACTGCTTCCAGCTTGTGGTCGTTACCCCATATCGAGTTCAGGGTCTTGTTCAGCCACCCTATAGGGGCCCCCATTCCGAAAGGGAGCTGGTTCCACCACTCTCCCGCTGTCACGCCGCTCTCTCCGATCCATAGGCTCCTCAGAGTGGTCGTGGCACCTAGTCTGTCCATCAGTCGGCCGATGAACTTCCTCTCGATGTATGGTATCGGGAGCATTGTCAGCATCATCGTGGTGAATACCACCGTGCAAATCATCGTGGCGGAGAATAGTCCTTCTAGGGCCGGTTGCATGTCGGCGAATCCATCCTGCAGGTTGACCACCCTGCCCAGCAAGATGTCCTCAGGCCATATCCCCTTGGGAAGGGAGATGGTCACTGTGAGGTCTAGGTCCTTCGAGGGAAGCGTATCATGGACGTTGTCCATTGACCAACCGACCAGCCCTTCTACCCAGCCCCTTAGGTCCAACCAGTCTCCAGTAGCCATCATCTCACCTGTCCGTCTCCCCTATGCATGGGTCGAATGAACCCATTATCGCTGGGATGTCGGCGACCTTGTAGCCGACCATGCACTTGGATGCGTAAGGGATCGTGATGAACATAGGAGAGCGGATTGAGGCCCGGTATGGCATCTTCCCTCTGCCCTCTCCCCCACCGGCTAGGTAGAACATCGACTCCCCCCTGCTGTCCTCGAAGTGGTGAGAACCGGAGGTTCCCTCTGGGGCCCTGCTAGGGGCCTTGGCCAGTATGGCTGGGTCGCCAGGCTCGTGGTATGTGTCGGCTCCGCGGGGGATCTTGTCAAGGGCCTCCAGAACCATCAAGGCGCTGACCCTCATTTCCTCGACGCGGATTCTGTATCTGTCATAGCAGTCAGCGCCCTTGATGGATGGCCTCTCTACTGGGGGTTCCCAATCCAGCTCGCTGTACACGGAATAGGGGTGTGCGGTTCTGATGTCGTAGTTCACTCCCCCTGCCCTCAGGTTGGGGCCAGTGACCCCGTGGTTGACCATCTCCTCTGGCTTGGAGTATCCGACGCCCTGGGTCCTGATTAGGAAAATTGTGCTCTCGTCGAACAGGGCCTCGTACTCCTGGATCCTGTTCAGGAAGAGGCTGACCTTTGCCCTTGCCCTCTGTGCGAATCCATGGGGGAGGTCCCTCTTCACGCCCCCGACCCTGGGGAAGTTGTAGTGCATCCTAGAGCCGCCTAGCTCCTGGAGGAGATCCATCATCATCTCCCTCTCTCTGAGGCACCACACCATCACAGAGAGGTTTCCGATGTCGGGGCCATAGGCTCCCAGCCACATCAAATGAGACGCGATCCTCTGCAATTCGACTGCGATCAGTCGGATGTACTCGGCCCTCTCTGGGACCTCTACCTCGAGCAGGTCCTCCACCGCGTAGATGTAGGAGTGTGACCACGTATTCGCGCTGGCGTAGCAAAGCCTGTCGCAGTAGGTGGTTATCTGGGTGAAGTCCCTGGCCTCGCAGATTTTCTCGACGCCCCTGTGGATGTACCCCAGGTCGGGTTCGGTGTCGACAACTGTCTCACCGTCAACCTTGATCTTTAGCGTCCATAGTCCGTGGGTCATAGGGTGCTGCGGGCCCATCGAAATCCACATTTCTGCCATTATTGTCACCTCACTTGATCTTACCAGCATCCGAGGGCTTCCTCAGGAATCCTTGAGCGTCGTCGTACATCTCCTCGAAGTCGTGGTATCGAAGCTTGTGCTGCTTCTGGAGGGGGTGGAAACCCACGGGAGTCTCGTGGGGCTGTAGGACCCTGCGCATCCCCACATGGCCCTCGAAGTCTATTCCAACTAGGTCCCAAGTCTCCTTCTCGTTCCAGTCTGCACCGACCCAGATGTCCTGGACGGATGCCACCTTGGGGTCTCTTGTTTCGGGGATGGCGATTCGCACTTCGATCTCCAACGGGACATCCTTCCCTTCGAGTTTAGTGGGGTCTTTGACGATAGGTTGTACCATTCCCTCGATCACTGGGGGATCTGTTACTCCCATCCTCATGAAGTGGTAGATTACCTCCCAGTTCTTGTCAGGGGATCCCTCCGGCCAATGGATTCCTGTGATCATGGAGCAGTAGTCGACATCGTGCTCAACCCTCATGCATTCGGCCAGAGCGCGCCAGTTCTCGCTAGAGCAGTCGATGGAAACTATGTTTCGCGGGCTCGTGCCACTCTTCCTCTCCGATACCTCTGCATCGACTCCTTCCAACGATGATAGTGCTGATGCCATTGCCTCTGCGGATGACTTCTGGCTAGATGTTGGAACTACCTTTCCCATTTCGAATCCCTGCCTAGACGTCTCCAATGATGATCGGGTTGTTTGATTCAGGCGTAGCATCGTCAGGTGCGGCTCCGATTCGGATAATCTTCTGACGAAGTTTGTCGAATCCGTCGATTAGCGCCTCTGGGCGTGGTGGGCAACCGGGGATGTATACGTCGACTGGGATTATTGTGTCAACTCCCTCGAGGATGTTGTAGGACTGGAAGTATGGGCCGCCTGATATGGCGCACTCGCCCATCGCTATGCACCACTTCGGCTCTGGCATCTGCTCCCAAAGCCTGACGATGGGATCGGCGAACTTCTTGCTGATTGGCCCATTCACCAGAAGCACGTCGCACTGCCTTGGGCTTGATCTGAAGAAGACCCCGAATCGCTCGGCATCGAACCTGCTTGCACCTGCTGCTGCCATCTCGAGAGCGCAGCACTTGATTCCAAGGTGGAGGGGGAAGAGTGACTTCCTCTGGCTCCAATTGAAGACCCGTCCGACTAGGACTCCGATCACGTCCTTGATCCTGCTTGCCTTCAGAGCCTCGTCTGTAATGTCGCCGACGGTGTCCACCAGCATTCTGCTGTTGAAAACCGAGTAGTTCTGTCCGTCCCCGTCCATATTATCACTCAGATGTATATCCTTCCTCTCTTGCGGAAGACGTGCCAAACACCCAGGCCCATGAGGATGATGAAGATGGTCATCGTCAGCAGTGCGCTGATTATCGAACCCTCGTCGGGGAGTTGGCCACTCCCCTTCTGGATGGCCATCACTCCTCCGAAGGCCAGGAACATGAATGCGATGTCGAACACTAGGAAGACTATGGCGTACCAGTAGTACTGGAAGTGGAAGTTGATGTCTGCATCCCCTATTGGGTCGGAGCCGCACTCGTACGTCGAATCTCTGCGGATGTAGAGGCTGTGGTCAGTCTCATAACCCGGAAGGAGGAGCGATCTCGTCTTGCTCGAGTCGGAGCCCTTCGGGGTTGGCCTTAGGAATCGAGTCGCGATGAAACTGCCGACTGGAAACCCGATTCCCACGATGGTCATGACCGCCACTGGAAGGTACATCTCCGCTACGGTACTCATGGCATCACCCTCGGTCCCGTAGGGACCGTCGTACGTGGCCACAAAAATTCCGGACATAAGCGTATCCGAACGAAGTCCTTGGAACTGTCATTCGTCGAGTTCTACGTATATTGAGTCGGACATCATTCTATTCTCGGCGCGGACCCTCATGAAGAGGTAAGCCACGGCAATCGAGCCAAACAGAATAATGGCCATCGCAATTGCCCTCTGGGCGTCTCCGGACAGTGCTCCAGTGCGTACCTTTGACTCGACTGTCAGATCGATGGGCTCTCCGGCCACGGGCATGTCCTTTGGTTGTACTATCACGGTGAACGAGTACTCGTCATCGGCGATCAGTTCGCTCGGGGGCGTGACCCTTACCGTGACTTCCCTAGTCTTTCCAGGCTGGAGCTTGAACTCGTCGCCAATGACGTCCACCGTCCATCCCCTCAGGGAATCGCTGGTTAGTACCTCTACTTCCTCCTCTATGTTCCCATGGTTGGTTACGAATATCGTGAATTCGGCATTCTCTGGGTAAGAGGACTCCTTCTTCTGGCTGCTTTCCATATCTATCTGCAGGTCGTGAATCGACCGGATGTCCACGACCAAGTCCACGTAGGAGGGTGTTTGTCCGGTATTCTTCTTCGAGGTTACCGAGACCCTGATCACCCCAGAGGTCCCGCTTTCCACGTCGAGTACCTCGAAGTCTATGGTTACCGAGATCTGTCCCTCTGCTGGGACTGTGGCCTGGTCTCCATCCAGAACCTGTCCATCGGCGCTGATTGTCCTCAGGACGGAGGAGTCCATCCCGGAGACGTCGATGACCACGTCGTCAGAGCCCCCGTCCCCCGTGTTTGTGATTAGGAATGAGAGTGAAGAGGATCCCCCCGGAGGGAGTGAGAAGCGCATCAGCGAGGGGTCTTCTTCCGGGCTCTCGAATGCTACTGACATGCTGTAGTTGAAGTTCGAGACGGTGACGGTGAGCGATTCTGTCATCATGATGTTTGTGCCGACGATGCCTATCCTCACGTCGAACGACTCGGAATTGTTGTTGATATTGTCAGAGACGAGGACTTCGAGTGAAATCTGAATTGTCTCCTCCGAATCGACTGTGAGCTGGGATATCTCGTTGCCCTGGCTGTCCTTGAACCTCGAATCCCACTTTGTGTCTTCGCAGGACTCGGAGATGTTTGGGTCGCAGGACGAAAGGGCGAAGTTGTCCTGTATATTTCCAGTGTTTGACAGCGCAAGGGGGAATGAGACCCATTGGCCGAACCGACCTGTCTGGGAGTCCGAGGGTAGGTCGATGCTGCCTCCGTGGACTGCGGCTACAGTCACCGTTGCAGTCACTTCGTCCAGGGTTATTCCCTGCGAGTTGACGTACATTGTGATCGGGAACTCGGTGCTTGCCTTGGCATTCGCTGGTACGGAAATCTGCAATTGAACGCTCTTCCTGTCACAGTTCGAGGAGGAGTTGCAGTGCCTTCCGTCAATTGTCACGTATGTCTCAGATAGCTCTACCTGCCATCCTGGCAATAGGTCCTTGACACCTATGGCGAAGTTGTCCTGACCATTTCCGGTGTTTGTTATCATCATCGAAGTTGATGCGGTGGAACCAGGGTCAACATTACTGATCGAGGGATTTGACAGGGATAGTGAGGCGTCGTGGACCTGTCCTAGATTGACCCTGAGGAGGGATTCGCAGCCTACACCGCTACCAGCCCTTCCTTGTATGTAGACATCAACCGAACCGGGCTCCACAGAGTCATCTGGGGTTATCTCGAATTCGAATGAGGTCGTGTCCTGCGAGCCGCCCGGCTCTGACAAGAGCCTGCTTGTCGGAGTTTCAAAATCGACCCAGTCACTCACATCTGTGCCTTCCGAAGTGGCGAACGCGCTAACAGTCCAGGCGGTGTTTCCAGTATTGGTGAGTGTGAAGGAGTTGGTCGCCGATTCTCCCGGGTCCAGGTTGTGGGAAGGGTTCTGGAGGGAGGAGTCGCATGTCTTCACCTCTGGGATCTTCAGATTCAGGTTTATGCTATCGTTAGCCTGATCGGCTGGATTCGGGTCATTGGAAACGGTGGCATCGAGAACGAAGCAGTGATCTCCCGATTCTGTAGAGCTGCCATCGGGCAGGTTCACTGTGACCGTGGCAGTGTCCTTGTCACCTGAGTTTAGCGACATCTGCTGAGGTTCCACAGAAGCCTCCAGGCCATCAGAGTCGCAGTCTGATTTGGAAGACATCGCAAGCTGTACAGTAGCATCGTTCTCTCCCGTGTTCTCGACGTCTACGGTCCACTCAACCTCGTCATCCTCCCCGTCGTAGTTAATCGCACCATTGTTGGGGTTGATGTAGTTCAGTTTGACAGAGTACTGCCCCCCTCCTTCGGCGGTCGTCGTTACCTCAACGTCGGCCTGAGCGTTTTCTGAAGGATTGGAGGCGACCCCGTTGGCATTGACCGTGGTAACACAGTCACCAGAAGCCTGGTCGTTGATGCTGACAGTGAGAGTCACGGTCTCAGACTCTCCTTGCCCCACCGAGACCACAGAGGAATCCAAGTTGGATGTGAATCCATTGCAGTCCGACTCTTGCGATGCGCTGAGGGAGACCGTGAGGTCCTCGTCTCCGGTATTCATTACAGTGATGTCGTACTCTGCTGCGTCTTCTGTTGTCGCAGTGGAGTTTGTCGGGTTGGCGCTTAGCGCGAGGTCGGCGGCCGCGAACACGGGGGTGGAAACGAATGAGGCCAGGAGTAGTGCAGCGATAATGACTGCAGAATCTGGCCTTCTCATCGATTGACCGAGTCATTCGCCCCTCTAAGGGCTTCGGGCTC
>PBNI01000032.1 GCA_002723045.1 Methanobacteriota archaeon
CTAGGACGATCATGGGAATCACGAAGAATGTGACAATCCACCAAGCAATCCCTATGATGAAACTAGCCAGACCCGCAATTAACCTGAGCGGCGGGGGCGCATCCTCGCTATGAGCAAGCCCCTCGAGCATCTGGATGAAAAGCCCGACCGTCCCTGCAATTACTCCCCAAACCAGAATCTGGGGAAGGCACTTCATCGCCTGCCCTATGCCGTAGGAGAAGCTTGGGTTAGTCCCCGAACTGAGACGCTCATAGGCGCTTGCGATAATCGCAGCGTTCCAGAAGACCGTGATTACAGACACTAACAAATAGAAGACGAACCAAATTGCCGCGTGAGCGAAAACCAACTCGCTACCGCAGTCTTCACCTACGCACTCTGGGTCTGAGGCGATTACATCCAGACCAACCGAGCTGGAGACCGCCGCACCGATTGCTACCAGAGAAAATACCGCAGAAAGAAAGGTGTACACCATCAACTCTGGGTCAGCTCTGACCACCGCCATCCCAAGCTTCGTCATCTTCCAGCCCCGTGAGAGCCTCTCAACAAAACCCAGCCTTCGTCCGCCTCTTTGCAACATCCACCTATCCGCAACTGTCACCATGACGGAATTCTAGCGGCTTCAAGTAATAACAATATTCACGGAATCACCAATCGAGACCGTGCCTTCCCGTACAACGCGAGCTAACCACCTCGACCAACCGAACTCCTGATCGTGGTCGACTCTACCGAACCGCCTATCGATGAACGACTCACCTATCTTCGAGCAAGGCGCACAGGGCTCGCTGAGTTCCAGGACGACGTCACCAATCTCGAGCCTCGCTCCTTCAACTAGGGAATCCCACTCGACTCCACGGATTGTCAGGTTCTCGCCAGTCGAACCGATCTCTATCGGGTGCCCCTCCAACTTCAACTCCTCTATCCGCTCGAGGGAGAAGATGCAGACCGCCCTATCTGGATCCCCCCCCTGTCCGTCGCGGAACCGGTTGAAGTCCCCCTCGACCCCCTTCATACCTATCTTGGCGTAATCCACCGCCCTCTTGGGTACCCCGCCGGAGCTGATGTTAATCGAGTGAAGCAATCCACTCATGCTAAGACCTCTGCAAAATCAATCTCCACGCTTAGCCTATCAACCATTTCCAGGTACCTGCCGGAGAGTAACTCGTCAGGCTCGCTTAGATTATGCTTCCAGAACCTCCAGGAGGCTATGCAGAGCGTGGCAAATTGGTGAAGGAAGGGGAGGGAACCAATCTCGTTTGGGGTGAGTCTTCTTACATTCTGGTATCCATCGAACAGGGCCTTCCACCGACTCCACACCGGTACAGTTCCATCCCACCCGAAACCTACGCATGACATTGCAAGGTCGAATGCCATCGGACCGATCCAAGCCTCTTCCAAATCGAGAATAGCCGATACTCCACCTCCACTCCCAATCACATTGTCTGGGAACAAATCACCATGTAGGACTCCCATTGGTAGGTCCGAAGGGAAATCTGACTCAGCCTCGGCAATCCGTGAAGACAGCATTTCGACGAACGGGTTTGACACTCCCATCCCGGAGGATAGGGAAATCACCTCTTCGAACAACTCGAAACCCATCCTGTAACTCTTGGGAAAGCAGGCTGCTCCTGGAATGAGGTGCATCCTGGCCTGGGTTTCCCCAAGGCTTCGCACAGAAACCTCGTCTAGCCCCAGTATTCCTCCCTTGACAAACGGAAGCAGGGTCCACGCGACCCCGTCCTTGATGGCCATCAGCGAACCATCAGTGAGCATGATCGGGACGGTGGTAGGGATTCCGTTCTCATGCAGGTGAACATGGCGAGCGATTACTCTGCCGACCTCCTCTACTGTGTTTGCGTACCATGCCTTTAGGACGAAGGAAGAACCATTTCCCAGCATCAAATGCAAGTTGGTGTTGTCCCAACCCCCATCTAGCGGGGTAATCGATTCTAGGCCCTCCAAGCCAGCTCTCGATATGAGCCACTCAGCATCTGCAGGCGTTACCAAACTACTCGCTCCTCTCGGAACTGGACTCAAACCTAGCTCGAATCTGACTCTCCCAGTCCGAGTGGTCGAAACCGGTCAAGCTCCCGAACAGGGAAATTTCGTCGCATAATTCCTTACCACACGCAGAGTAATGCTGATCGCCCAGCGGCACGTACTCTTGTTCGGCGCTCAATACGGGCCATCTGTAGATATTCCAGTCTCTCCTTTGCAGGGATTTTACGATTGGAGATTTGACGAACTTGGGAATCAGTGAGAAGCCGAACTTCACCAAAGTACCGACTGCTGTGGCCTTACGATTGCTCGAAGCTGGGTTCGCGTGCCTATCCATGTTCACGTCATAGTCCCATTCTTCGACCCCTAGGAATCCCTCTACTTCTCTCACTACTGCCATGGGCTCTGACCTCATCCTAGAGCTATCGATAATCACGAACCTATCTAGCTCAAAATGACTCAACCAATTCACCATTGAACTACCGTATAACGAGTCTACACGTAATGAATCGTCCAACCAGGCCTCCTCGAAAACATCCCAATTCCTGTCGTTCCCCCGGTCCTCGCCGGTGCTTCGCACCATGTTCCAGTGACTAACCGTCCTAGAAACGGGCTCTCTCAGACAAAGAATGAACCTCGCATCTGGGAAGTTTGATCTAATCCTCGCTGGGGCGATCGGACAGGAAAAGGTGTGGACGGATGCATCCATCTTCAGTCCATCTCCTGAGAAGAAATCACCGTACTTGGACCAATCCGGCTCACCCTCGTCCCTCTCGAAGGTCCCCTTGTGAGAAGCAACGAAGTTCGGCTCCTTGGGTTCTGAAAGGACGACTCCAGGATGCTGATCTAGGACATTTGACAACCATGTAGTGCCGGCCTTTGGAACCCCTATCAAGAAAACATCCACACTCAACGCCCTCGCTGTTCCGGAGGGGGCATAACATTTCACTTTCATCATCAGCAAACCGGTCTTCGCCAAGCATAGTCATAAAACGGACTATTCCCGCCTCTTGGATAACATGCCTATTATTGGGCTCATGACTTCATTGGAGGGGGCTAAATGAAAATCTCCCTGAAAAACACGTATCACTTCATTAGGGACATGGCGAGAGTAGTCATTAGGGGCGAACTTGACTCTCCCGACTTCATAATCCTGGACGAAAAGGAGGTAGTTTTCGCCAGTGTGGCAAAATCGGCATGCTCGTCGATTAAGACCTCCATATACGGCTCGCCACCCGCAGGTATCCAGATTCACCAGCACACCTCCCATCTCTCGCACAGAAGAATCCCAAAGAAGAAAACCTCGTATTTTTCTTTTGCAATCGTTCGAGACCCGTATGAGAGGCTCGCCTCCTGCTACCGTGCCAAGTTCAACAAAGTGGACGAATCAAAGTTTATGTTCTCGAATTATCTGTTTGGGTATCTGAAAAACGACGACTCTTTCGAGGAGTTCGTCCGTAAGGTCTCCAAGATCCCTGACATACTGTGCGATAGGCACTTCAAGGCTCAAAACAAGATAGTCTTCGCCTCTGGTAAGAAGATGGACTTCATAGGAAAGTTCGAGAATCTCCCATCGGACTTTGAAGAGATAAGGGCAAGGTACGACTTCGCAGAACTTCCCATGCTGAACAAGTCATCAGGAAGAACTGCCTCTGACCTGTTCTCGGATGAGACCAGGGCCTTAGCATCAAAGAGGTACGAGAAAGACTTCCAACTATTCGGATACCAAAATTGAGCGCTTTTGCCATTTACCTCGGAACCGACAACGAAAAACCATAATTGCCACCCGGAAGGCCATGGAGGGTCGCGCAACCAGGCTCCTAGTGTCCAAGGCGGCCATGGTTCGAAATGGGGGGGCGGCTCGAGACCTCCTCCGCAACCTCCCTGAGTTGAGCAGGAAATTTGAGGTGAAATTCTGCTGCCTCAACATGCTGGATAGCCAACGCGCGAAAATAGAGTCACTAGGCGTGGAAGTAATCTGTCCCGACAGACAATGGGAGGCGAAGGGGGGGATTTGGAACGAGATATCGGCGAAGCAGGATAGATCATCAAAGAAGGCATGGGAGTCCCTAGAAGGAATCAGGGAAGCCATCGAATGGGCAGATGCAATCCACCTCACAACCGGAGCCGGATCAATGGACTTCACCTCCTTGGTCCCCAACTCAAAGCCACTCCACCTCCACTTCCTAGAATCTAAATCAGGGATTTTCGACAGCGTGAGCCACCTCAATAGCGACGGTTCTGGAATGTGGCGAGCGCATGTAGTCCACACCTTGCAGATCTATCACAGGAGGAGAATAATTTCTTCATTCAAAGGATTCAATCAGAACGAGAAGTGGATCATAAGCGCCAATTCTAACTTCTCTGCGAGCAGACTAATGGAGGAATACGGAATCACGGGCGAGGTACTATTCCCAGTAGTTGACCTGTCGGAATTCCAGAGAGAGGAATCCCCCGGAGAAGACCGGGTCATTGACAGACTGAGGGGGCCAAACGAATCAGAATACGTCGTGACTGTCGGAAATCTAAGTCGATTCAAGGGGGCTTACGAATCAGTCGAGCATATTGTCGGCTGTGACCTAGACCTGGTCCTGGTTGGAGGGGGGAGCAGGACGGAGAACCAGGACTTCGCTTCCTTTGGGAAGGGATTGGGAGTCAATGTACAGGTTCTATCTAACCTAGATAGCACCGAGATGGCCATCCTGATGAAGAGATCCACGGCGGTGATAGGTCTAGCACACGGCGAGGCGTTCGGACTCACCCCGATTGAGTCAATGGCTCTAGGGGTGCCGCCTGTTTTCGTCGACGAGGGCGGGTTTCGGGACACCATAGTCGACGGAGTCAACGGCAGGTTAGTCGCCAGAGGTGACTTTGACGATTGGAGGCAAGCGTTGATGCAAGCAAGAGACCCCGATACAAGGGCAAGATGGGCCCAATCTGGATTTTCCAGAATCGTAGAACTCGGCCTCAGTTCGGAGAATTACGCCTCACAACTGGACGAGAGGCTACGCTCTCTTCTCTGGTAATTTCACACCGATTCATTCATCTCTGAATCATCAGGACGGCTAGATGGGATATTCGTGCACATACCGGGACTCTGGACAGCGAAGCAGATGGTCCTGAGCGCAAGGAGGGCCATGGGGAGCAAGCCAGCAGAGCCTGCGTTCATCCTAACTCACCACAAGGTCGCGACTGTCCTCTGCAGGAAGGTGCTGATGGAATCGACCGAGAGAATCGGCTGGAGGTACAACAGCGAGATGGGGGTCGCAAAGGACATCGCATCGAAGACAGACCTCCTTCACGTCATTCACGGAACCACGACGGATACCTTCCTCGACTCTGGAAGGAGGGGAGTCAGGATAATCCGAGACCCAAGAGACGTAATCGTGTCCGGTTTCCTATATCACCAGAGATGCTCTGAGTTGTGGTGCATTAATTCGGACTTCTCTAAGCCCGGATATCACCACCCGCAAGTCCCGCTGCCCCTTGCGCATAGAGAGTTGGAGACCAGGGAGTCCTTCGTATCCAGCCTGGGAGGAGTATCGTACCAGGAGAGGATAAGAGGGCTCGGACAGGATGAGGGGCTAATCTTCGAAATGGACGGGTTCGCAAGAATCACCATCGACGAGATGGTCGGTTGGAAGGAGAGGGACAACGTCTTGACCATCAAGATGGAGGACCTAGTAGCAGATTTCGATGGTTCCTTCGAGAAACTGTTCCATTGGATAGGCATCCCAGAAACATCGATCCCAACTTGCCTTGAAATTGCCAAGGGCCATGACATGAACAGGATGAGGGAGGACCAAATAGCCTCCAATCCGCACATCTCGACCGGAAAGTTACGCAAGTGGGAGGAGTACTTCTCAAGCCAAGTAATGGATGCATACGAGGAGAGGTTCGGAAATGCCCACCTGAAGCTGGGATACGAGTGATGCCCACGGCTCCTTTCCAGTGCGAGTAATTCAAGAATATCCGCGCACCCGCTAGCCCTGTGTTCGACCTCGCCTCCACCATCCTAGGCACATTCCAGGATGACCTGGTGTCCGTCTTCGGAGACTCGATCGGTTGGGCCGTTGGACACGCAATTTTGTTGGTCACTCTAGTCGCCATGGTGTTCGCAATAAGGGAGAGGGAACATGTCATCAAGAACTCCGGAATAGGCAGGACCCAGGTGATCGACCTCGGAACTTTCCTCCTGCTGACCCTAGCGCTATTCTACTTCTACAGCGCAGTATGCGGCTTTGCAACGATCCCATCTTTGATCGTAGGGGCGACCTCGTCGCTTTCCCTCAGATGGATGGTCACCATCCTAGGGTAAAATCCCTCCAGAGCCAACCTCTGATCAGACGGTAATCATGGTTAACGATTAACTCGAACAAGAAAGCATCGAACAACCAACTCGATGCCTGGCCCATTCTGGGCGTTTGTTAAACCACAATCTCTCGAACTCAGTTTGCTCATCATAGGGCCTTTTCAGCAGCTCATAGAGTTCCATGGCAACTGAATAGTCTTCTTTTTCAGCGGCATCGATAGCTAACTGTGCCATCCAATTCCTCAGAACATACTTCGGATTCGCTCTTCTCATTTTTTCCTGATCAGGCTCCTCGTTCACTCTATCCCACCATTTGCCAAGCCAATCGTTCCATTCGTCTTCTGGAATCGTGTCTTCGTTGTAGAATGCGAATCTTAGATGATCGACATCGGGCCCCCTAATCGTAGATAACAACCTGAAGAATACCGTCATATCCGTCTCGGCCCTCTGCAAAATTGATGTCAATTCTGTGACTAGACCTTCATCTCCAGCACTGAACCCCTCTAAACCAAGTTTCCCAGCCCACATTCGGCCATTGTGCTCTTGATACGCCTCGTAGTAGAATTCTAGAGCCTCATACAGCCTTTCTGGCTCCTCCATCAAGGGAGCAATTGAATCCAGCAGACGAGCAAAATTCCACGCTCCGATTTGTGCTTGATTACCAAACCTGTATCTTTTACTTCTGGAATCAGTCGTGTTGGGCGTCCAATTGGGATCGAAATCCTCTAGCCAGCCATATGGGCCGTAATCGATGGTAAGTCCATGGATGGACATATTGTCTGTGTTCATCACACCATGTACAAAGCCGACTCTCATCCAATGAGATATCGTTAACGCGGTCCTATCTGCTATTTCCTTTAGCCATTCTATTAGCCCCTCGTCAGTATCACTACTCTGACCGGGGAAATGGCGCTTCACTGTGTGGTCTACTAGGATTCGGAGCGTACGATAATCCCCAGACATTGTGTGGATCTGAAAGCTCCCGAATCGAATGAAACTCTGAGCCACCCTACAGACAATAGCGCCGGGTTCGGGAGCCGGCCTCCCATCGTACAACATGTCACGGACAACGTCTTCCCCTGTTGTCACCAGGGACAGTGCCCGGGTTGTCGGAACGCCGAGGTGTTGCATAGCCTCACTGCAGAGAAACTCGCGAATTGAGGAGCGGAGAACCGCTCTCCCATCCGAAAAACGTGAGTAGGGAGTTACTCCGGACCCCTTGAGTTGTAGCTCCAGTACCTCTCCTCCGATGTCCGCCTCGCCTATGGTAATCGCTCTGCCATCTCCAAGTTGCCCGGCCCATGTTCCAAATTGATGCCCACCGTATCGCTGTGAATAGGGGTCCATCCCTTCGGCAAATTTACTCCCACCCAGATAGCCGGCATCCGCAACCTCGACTCCCAGTTCAGCAGCCATCTCGGCTGACCAAAGTCGAATGCTGGTATCTGGCATGAGTTCAGGCTTCACTCTCGACCAGCATGCCCCCGGAACCTGCCTGGATGCGCCTCCTACAACCGCATCACCAGGTGTATCGTCTAGAAATCGACTGACCCAATTTAACGAGCCCAATGACATCTTTTCCACAGTAACCTGTAATGCATTGGACAATTGAAGTTGTCCAACAAAACTAGCATATACTTTATTTTGCTAGGATGGCTTTCTGTCCAGAGCATATGCACGAACAGCTAGCCACGACGGCGCCTCAGGACCACCATCAGAGAAATCAACAGAACGACCAGACCCGCCCCGCCACCGATGAAGTAAACCTGATTCTCCTCGGTGACGCCTAGATCTTCCAGCACCGTTCCGTTCACGTCAATTCCGACAGATGGAACCACCGTCTCCTTTTCGTTCACAGTTAGGGGGAACGCGAAACCGCTCGAGCAGGACCATCCAGGGTTGGTCATCTCATCCACCACGATTAGGCATCCCTCCCACTTCTCCTGGAGGTTGGAGGGGGTGGTCAGTATGAAATCGCAGCTGACGGAGCCCATCGGATTCTGGATATTGCAGCCACCCACCGACATGTCATTGAATCCAGATGGCCACATCCCCTCCTGCGAGCTGCCCTTCTCCAGCAGATGCAGGGAGATTGACATGGTGACATCCTCGTTGCTATCACAGCTGTAAACCACGGAGAAGGTCACTTCCTCCCCCGCCTCAGCGAAAATTGCCGAGGGACGGGAAGAAGAGCAAGACGTGTAGGGGAGAACCTCCGCCTCGACTCCCTCTTC
Organism: Methanobacteriota archaeon; assembly: GCA_002723045.1. Classification (GTDB taxonomy): domain Archaea; phylum Thermoplasmatota; class Poseidoniia; order Poseidoniales; family Thalassarchaeaceae; genus UBA36. The sequence continues at coordinate 8,542 of PBNI01000032.1, forward strand.
GTCCGAGAATCCGAAAACACTCACTGGAACTCCGTTCCACTCGGTCACCACTGCACTCACATTGACCTCGTAAGTCCCAGCCGATTGCCCATTGGGAGCGGCTATCACAAACTGGAAAGATGAGGTTTGCCCGCCTCCAACCGTCACGCTCCCCGGCCCAGCCGAATCCAGTGCCCCGGTCTGATAGGTCAACTCAACCTTCTCAGCGAAAGCAGTAGGATTGGTCAATTCGCAATTGATAACAGAACTCCCGGCCCCGTTCGCGAGATCAATTTCTGTCGAGTCATCGCACTCGAGATCGGTTTCAGGCAGAACTTGGGCCGAGCCACTGGGGGAAATACCACAAAGAACCAGCAAACTGGAAATGAAAACGACCGAGAATGATCGATTAATCACGAATCTCCCTGACTTGCGGCTGTCATAGACATTCGTATGGATTGCTACCGAACTCATCGAATTGCGCCCTCAAAGCATTCATGTCAAGCACTCACGCCGAAAGTAATTATGGGCGAGGGCTCGGACAAGCCGAAGGTCGAAATCGCCTCTCAGAGCACCAAGGTTACTAGCGGCACCGATGTACAGGAGAAACTAATCGTAGCAGCTAGGGTTTTCTCAGACCTCCTGAAGCCCACATACGGGCCTCGCGGGCTTGACAAGATGCTCTACAAGACCGATGGGACCACCGCTGTCACCAATGACGGAGCGAAGATCGTCGCAGAACTCCTAGTCAAGCACCCTGCTGCGAAAATGATGGTCTCAATGGCGGAGTCCCAGGAGGAGGACTGCGGGGACGGAGTCACCACTGGGATGCTGATTTGCGGATCACTGTTGATAGAGGCGAACAACCTCTTCAGGAAGGGACTTCACCCACTCACCCTTATCGATGGATACGAAATTTCTCTACAAGCAGCAGCCTCACAAATCGAAAAAGACGCTTCCGGAACCGATGACGGCAAACTCCTGGCAGTGGCAGAAACCTCACTTCGAGGAAAGGTGGCAGAATCTGCCCTCGAGATATTCTCCCCACTAATCGTTGAGGCCCTAAACACCGTCCTCGAGAATCGAGGGGAGGCTCTCGCGCAACACGTATCCATGTTCAAGACAGGAACTGGCGGAGCAAGGGACTCGCGATTGGTCAAGGGGGTAATAATTCGCAGGAGGGTACTGATGAACGACCTACCTAACGATGTCCGAGATGCAAAGGTTGTCTGCTTGGATGGGGATATCAAGATCAGGGAGATGGTCAGGGGCGCGGAATTGAAGATTACCAGTGCAGACGCCCTAGACTCGTTCATAGGGGCGGAGCACGACAGAAAGTCGGAGATTTCCCGTGGCATAAGTGAGTCAGGTGCCCGAGTGGTCCTATGCTCCGGAGAGATCGACAAGGACATCCTCCACACATTGTGCGATAGCGGGATCCTAGCCGTGGAGAAACTGGATTCCTCGGAGCTGAGAAACGCCTCCGATGCAACCGGCTCGAGAATCGTCGAAAGCCCCCTAGACATTGAAGAGGCAGACTTGGGTTTCTGTGGCCATGCATCATGGGTCAGGAAGGAATCTACGGACGAGGTGGAGGACGTGATCAGGATCGAGAAATGTCGGAAACCATCCATTGTCACGATCGAGGTTGGCGGAGCAGGTGAGACTGGAACGGAGGAGGTAATCCGTGGACTTCACGACTCCCTTAGGGCAACATCGTTGGCCTTGGCCGAGGACGTGCTACCGGGGGCTGGGTCGACCCACAGCAGGATTGCCCATGCAGTTAGGACGGCGGCCGAGAGCCAAGGGGGGAGGGAGAGGCTAGCAATGGAGGCATTCGCTAGGGCTATGGAGACAATCCCAGCTACCCTCGTCGAGAATGCAGGCGGCGAAACACTGGACAGGGTTCTGGAACTCAGATCAATTCCACTTAGTGAGATTCCAGTCGGTATTTCGCAAGACGGGAAGATTTGGGAGGTAGATGGCGTTTGGCATCCTAGGTCAGTGATAGAGAACTCCCTCGAGGCAGCCACAGAGACGGCAATGGGAATGCTGAGGATAGACCAGGTCATTTCAGCGAGAGGCGAATAGCCAACCGCGAAACTTCAAGCCTCTCGCACACACGCATTCCTCATGGAGCGACCAAGGGCGTTGATCAGCGTCTGGGACAAAACAGGAATCGAGGAACTGGCCGAATCCCTGAATTCGATGGATTGGGAGTTAATCTCCACAGGGGGGACCGCCTCGAAGCTCAGGGAGGCTGGCATCGAAGTCACCGACGTATCCGAGGTCACCGGACACCCGGAGGTTTTCGATGGCCGGGTGAAAACGCTCCATCCGGCTGTCCATGGGGGCATACTTGTCAGACGCGAATCTGACACAGATATGCAGACCCTGTCTGAGTTGGGCTATGCGGGGATCGACCTGGTTTGCGTCAACCTATACCCGTTCGAAGACACAGCTGCAAGAGAACCTCCTGCGAGCGATCAGGAACTCATTGAGATGATTGACATCGGGGGGCCAACCATGGTCAGATCCGCAGCCAAGAACCATGCAGACGTCATCATAGTAACAGCACCGGACCAGTATGAATCGATCTTACATGCCCTTTCGGATTCCAATGGAAGCCCATCCGGTGTAGGGGTGGAAATGAGGAAGGAACTAGCCCTATCTGCATTCCAATCCACGGCTGCCTATGACAGCGCCGTTTCCAACGAACTATCGAGCAGATTCTCCGAGAAAACAATTCCAGATAGGATACACATTTCAACTGGAGAGGGCCGAGAATTGAGGTATGGGGAGAATCCCCATCAACCAGCCTCATTCTTCCCAGCCTCGGGTTCCTCGTCAGGGCTCTCAGCAGCGATCCAGCACGGGGGTAAACCCCTCTCCTACAACAACTACCTAGACCTCGATGCCGCTCTCAGACTCGCTCGGTCCCTCAACCAGACATGCGATTTCGCAACGCACTCCTGTGTGGTGATAAAGCACACAAACCCCTGTGGCGCCTCAGTCGCAGACAGTCAGGTTTCCGCATGGGAAAACGCATTGGCGAGCGATCCCGAGAGCGCGTTCGGATGTGTTATCGCTTTCGATCAGGTCGTGGGTAAAGAAACCGCAGAGGCAATTGGTCAGCACTTCTTCGAGTGTATGATCGCGCCCGGTTACGAGCCCGAGGCATTGGGCCTTCTCGCTGAGAGCAAGAACAGGAGGATGCTAACTCTGGAACCATTGGGGGGATACCCGGAGGAACCATCGATACGTCAAGTGCAAGGAGGTTGGCTATCTCAGGTCCAGGGGTCGCCTAGCATAGACTGGGAGAATGCTCGCTCCGTAACCTCAAGGCCTCTTGATGAAGAGGGCCTCAAACTAGCGAGGTTCGGAACCTCCGTCATAGCAGAAGTGCAGTCCAACGCAATCATCCTAGTTAGCAAGACAGAAACAGGTTTCGCAACCGTGGGTATCGGTCCGGGACAGACAAGCCGAGTGGAGGCCGTTCGAATCGCTGCTAGGAGGGCTGGTGATAGAGCGCACGGAGCGATGATGGTCTCCGACGCATTCTTCCCGTTCCGTGATGGTATCGACACATCAAATGAGATCGGCATTTCTAGTGTGGTACAGCCTGGTGGCTCAATTCGCGACAACGAGGTAATAGATGCCGCGAATGAGTTTGGGATGGCAATGCTATTTACAGGGACCCGCCTTTTCAGACACTAGGTAGGACGATGGACTGGAAACAAACCTTGGCTGGCGGTTCCGCCACAGGAGTAGTATTGGCCACACTAGTGTCACTGATTATGATCATGGGCGGGCTTGAACCGCCTTCGGCTGGAGCGGCTATTGCCGTCTTCATCGGGATGATTTTCCTTTCTGCATACTCAGTCAAGAAAATCTCACAATCCATGGGTTGGTTTGACCCGAGTCTTAAGGTCTTGATTCCAGTCTCCACTATGACATTCATTTTACCTCTCCTAGGTGCCACTTTCGGAGCACCAAACTCCGATTTTACAACACTTGCATTTTTGGTTTTACTAGGATTGCTAGGGGGAATATTCTGGAGCCTCCCAATTGCTGGCTGGGCCTACTACAGCTCAACACGAGACCCCCAGTGAAAACCATCATACAGCGGGCCTCGATGCCCCACTGTGACCAACCCCTCGAAGCCTCGTTCGAATACCTATGAGGACCTGGTCTCAGCTATTGGCAACACCCCCCTGATACGGTTGAACAGAATCACCGAGGGGCTGGAGAGGTCCTCAGTATGGGTCAAGCTAGAGAGGTGCAACCCAGGTGGCTCGATCAAGGACAGGATAGGCTTGCAGATGGTTCTAGATGCTGAGGAGAAGGGCCTCCTTAAGCCAGGAGGGACGATTGTGGAGGGGACATCCGGCAATACCGGTATCGGACTTGCGATGGTTGCTGCGCAGAGAGGGTACCGATGCATCTTCACCATGGCAGACAAGATGAGCAAGGAGAAGATCGACCTCCTCAGGGCCATGGGGGCCGAGGTCCACGTGTGTCCCACCGCTGTAGAGAAGGAGGACCCACGTTCTTACTACGAGGTAGCGGCCAGACTGGCACGAGAAATCCCCGGGGCATGGTATCCCGACCAATACTCTCACCAGGCAAACCCGTTGACCCACTACCTCTCTACTGGACCGGAGATTTGGGAGCAGACCGAGGGGCAGATCACCCACTTCGTAGCCACGATGGGGACCGGGGGGACGATATCCGGGACATCCAAGGCGCTCAAGGAGATGGCCGAGTCAAACGGATCCGCGCCACCCACGATTGTTGGAGTGGACGCCGTCGGATCGATCCTCAAACAATGGTTCGAAGAGGGGACCATGGGGGATCCGAAAACGTACAAGGTCGAGGGATTCGGAGAGGATTTCATCCCATCTGCAACCGACTTCTCGGTAATCGACGAGGTTCACCAAGTGGACGACGGCGAGTGCTTCCAATGGGCTAGGGCGCTTGCCAGGAAGGAAGGCATGTTCTGCGGGGGGTCATGCGGGGGGGCGATTAAGGTGGCAATCGACATCGCCAAGAAGGCAGAGGAACACGGAGATGGTGCCATGGTGGTAGCGGTCCTACCCGACGCTGGGAACCCATATCTGTCGAAGTTCTACAACGACGATTGGCTCAGGGAGAACGGCTGGGAACCTGACGATTGGGATTGATCACACCTTCTCGAAGGCCATCTCCAAATCGGCAATCAGGTCGTCTGGATCCTCTATGCCCACCGATAATCTAACTAGCCCGTCCTCGAAACCCCTTGCCAGCCTCTCCTCCCGAGGGACCTCGGCGTGGGTCATCGTGGCTGGGTGCGTAATCATGGTCTCTACAGCCCCTAGACTCTCAGCAAGCAAGCACAACTCGACGGAATTCATCAGTTTCTTACCGGCCTCCAGACCACCCTCCAACTCGAAGGATATCATTCCGCTGAAACCCTTCATCTGGGCTTTAGCGACCTCATGCATAGGGTGGGATTCCAATCCGGGGTAGACCACCTTCGAAACCTTGGGATGCCCTTCCAGATATGCCGCAATCTTCTCCGCGTTCTCCCAGTGCCTCTGCATCCTTAGATGCAGGGTCTTGAGCCCCATTATCACAAGCCAGCAGTCGAAGGGACTGGGAACCGCGCCGACGCTCTTCTGGATGTACTTCAGGCGCTCGAAGAGGTCAGTCCGATCTGTTACGATCACACCACCTATGATCTGGTTGTGGCCGCTAAGATACTTGGTGGTGCTGTGAAGTACCAGGTCTGCACCGTATTCCAGCGGCCGAAGGAATACCGGGGTCGCGAAGGTTGTGTCAACAACATACAGAAGATCATGGCTCTTCGCGATCTTCCCTACTGCCTCGAGGTCTGTGACCTTCAGGAGCGGGTTAGTTGGCGTTTCCACCCACACCATCTTCGTCTCCGGGCGAATCGCTTCCTCGACGTTCGAAGAAACCTGCGAGTCCACGTAGGTGAAAGTAACCCCATAATTCGTCATTAGCTTGTTGAAAAGCCTTGCAGTGCCGCCATATACATCATCACAGCAAACGACGTGATCCCCTTGGCTTAGTAGCTTCATGCAACTGTCCGCACTGGCCATCCCACTGGAGAATGCAATCCCGTGCTTCCCTCCCTCTAGGGCTGCCAGGTGATTTTCTAGCTCCTGCCTGGTGGGATTCGAAGACCTGGTGTAGTCGAACCCCTTGTCTACCCCTATCTCTTCCAGAACATACGTTGCAGTCTGATAGATCGGGGGGACTATCGCACCCGTTGTTGGGTCTGGTTTGCTTTTTCCTCTTACCGAGATTGTGTCGAAATCCATGTGACTCTGGCCTAGGGGTACTGGTCACATGCAAAATAGTTTCAGTTAGCCAACTTCTCTCACACTTACCTTCGAAGCGACATACCAAGCACCCACGATTCCCACGAGGATGATGGTGATGGATCCGAAGCCAGGGTCTGCCCCATCCCAGGAAGAGGGATCGGAAACCACCCCCTCTCCCAAGGTCGAAACATACCAAACGAAGACCGCAGAAGTAGTTGACATGAGCCCTATCAGGGCAATAATCCCAGATTTTGTGTGCCTTGGAATCGTCTTTCCTGTTGCATAGTACTCGAACATCGCAGTGCCAAAGAAGCGATTCGTCATCGTCCACCTGAACATCCTCTCACTTGAGTAAGAGAATAGGAAGGCGGCCGGTACCGCCCATGAGACCGTAGGCCATCCAGGAACCCATATTCCAATGATTGCGAACCCAATAAATAGCAGCCCGAGACCGAAATACAGTCGCCTTAGAACCGGGTTGCTAGATACGCAGTACCTCTCGACGATCTCGTCTAGACTTTCGATTCTCTCCATGTTATGAAAAGAACCCCTACGAATATTTCCTTTAATTGTAATTACCGAAGACTCAAGCCAGAACTCCTCGCCACGAGAGCATGGGAGCCTCCTTCGCACTCCCCCGAGTCGGCTCCATCGAAGACCCTATCAGATTAGCAGTACTGATTTCCGGAGGGGGGTCCGGCCTCGCCTCTCTGCTGAAATTCCAATCGGAAGAGCCCCGCTGTCACCAGACAGTTCTGGTTCTGGCAGATAGCGAAGGTGCCGGAGGACTAGAGCATGGGAGAAAATTGGAAATAGAGTCCAAAGGCATTCCGTTGCCCACTGATCTCCCTGCCCCAGATCGTCGTCTGGCACATGAAGAAATTATTGAAAGACACCTTCAGTCTTCTAATGTGGAACTGGTAGTCCTCAGCGGCTACATGAGGATA
>PBNI01000033.1 GCA_002723045.1 Methanobacteriota archaeon
CGCTTCGAGAAGGTCCAGCGCCGCGAGGCAGGCGTAGACGACCCGATTCGCCTCGTCGCTCGCGCCTGGTGAGCCCGACATTTGCGGGCCAAGGCAGCCTGAGCCAAAGCAAATCGCCGCAGCCGCAGTCGGGGGCTCGCTTCCAGAGGTCGAGCGCGCCGCGAGGCAACTACTGCGGCAGATTCTCGCGGTCACGGGACTGCGGATGCAAAGGCCTACTGCGGTACTGCGGTATAATTAGGGGGCTAATTTTTTTTAAAATACCGGTACCTACCTACGGTACGGTAGGCCCATACCTACGGTACCTACGGTACCTGGTAGGTACCTACGGTACGCTGCCTTGAGAGAGACGCCCCCCGTACCCGACGCGAGTCACTGAGTTTTGTTCTTGTCCCTAGTACTCAGGCCCTGTCCGTCCTCTCCTTCGCCACCGCCTTCGGTGCCGCCGTCTCCGGATCCTTCGCCTTGGAAGTCGGGATCGTATGCGTCGGGTATTCCGTCGCCGTCCGAATCCGAAGCGGCTCCGTCGTTGGGGTCGTTTGGATATGGGTCGTTAGCATCATTGGTACCGTCGCCGTCAGTATCTGCCGAGTTTGGGTTGGTCCCTAATTCGTACTCTTCCAGGTTGTCTAGGCCGTCGCCATCGGGATCGGCTCCACTGTCACTGGCAGAGTTGGGGTTGAGGCCGTAGTTGACCTCCCATCCATCTGGCATACCATCGTTGTCGGTATCTGGGTTATTCATGTCTGTACCAGCACTTTGCTCCTCTGCATTGGTCAGTCCGTCCCCGTCCCAGTCGGCTCCTCCGTCTGAAGGGTCAAGGGGGTCTGATCCGTCGGCTCCGACGCCGGCTGAACCGGCCATGAGCACTAGGAGCAGCGCTGTTATCACACTAGCTTTCTTCTGATATTGCATTGTAAATTCACTTCCTAATTTTTCGTTAATCCAACGAGTAATGGATGATTGCTTGGAGCGAGTCTGGACACGTGTCCGAATACCGCAATAACACTGCACTGAGCGTCATTTCTGGTTTTCCGAACTCTCTTATTTCTGTTCTGACTCCTCCTTTTCTAATCATCCAATCTCACTGGCTTTCTCAGGGAACCCTCTGTTCCCTCTGGCTTCGGAGAGGCATGTAACGTATTTCAAGGGTTCCTGTGCTGGTTTCAAGGGGTTATTCTCGAAAGCTCGGCCTGAAACCTAGTGGCTCCCATGAAGTGTAGAACTGGGACGATGAGGGAAGAAATCGCGAGGACACCGAAGAATAGGCCCGACCAGAGCTCTATTCCTCGGCCGATTGAGAGGAACAGGAACCATCCAATTAGGACGGAGGCCCATGGCAGGTGTCTCCTGGTGTAGAGAGAGAGTCGGGCATTCAAAATCTCGTCTGAGTAGAACTGGGGCGTGTCATTGGGGTCTGCTAAGCCATTCTCGACCCCGCAACGTGAGCAGACCTGGTATCTCGGCCCGTTCCCGGTGATGAATTGGGACTGGGGATAGTTCTGCTTGCAAATCCTGCATACTGGCATGATTCTCGTTCCGACCAGAGGAGTGTTGTCCTTCAAGGCTACGGTCCTCGGGACTGGCTCAATCGTCATCAAGCACTTCGTCCAGGAATGACACGTCGATGTCCTCGGATTCCTCCTCGACGAGTCCATCGGCTAGGTCATTGAGTCCCTCGAGGCTGATCTCCTCTGTTTCCGATTCGAGGAGGTCCCCCACAGAAACATCAGGGACCTGCCACTCCTCAGGATCCTCCTCAATGGGGTTCTCGGGCATATCGTCCTCTGGATACTCCTCGCCCTCCTGTGGCCTGAGTAGTGAGCTGGAGGCTATTTCGTCCTCTTCGGATATGCCCATTGCCTCCCTGGTCATCTCCTCCTCCAACTCGACCTCCTGGGTGCCCATCTCCCATGGCTGTGGAGCGGTTTTCTCCCTAGGCCTGATTATCAGGGCGGCACCGAGGATGACCATGATGGCTGAAATCAACATAATGACTGTATTTAGATCCCCATCGACAAGCTGGTCGAACCAAGACTCGCCATCGGCCCCCGGGCCGTCGGATGATCCTCCGGGAGTGAGTTCTGATAGCGGATAGACTCGGATTGAATCGACAGAGAGTCTGTGGACTTCCCCGTCGAAGGCTACGACCGACAGCCAGTAGGGTGTCGAGAAACTCACTAGTGTCGGGCCGATTGAGTCGAAGGAGGCGTTGGAGGTGACCGAGGAAGCGACGATGATGGCATCTCTGGTGTCCGAGAACTGCATCGTACTAGCGAAAACGGTATAGGATTCCACCTGCGGGTCTTCCGATTCAGCCCAGAGTACCTCGATTCGGGATCCTGTCGAATCCCAGTAAGCCATGACCTCAGAAACCTCTGGCAGGTGAATTCCGGGATCTTGCGAGTTCTCATCGACGGGACTGATCATTGAGGTCTCGAGTCCGTCTAGCCATGCATTACCGGAGGTATCGACTGAAACAACCGCGACCCACATTGGTACGTCGGGCTGGATGCTCTCTCCGCTAGAAAGTGCTTCTAGTAGGAACTGCCCGCCCTCTGAACGGTCCAGAACCAATACTGGTTCGAGTCCCTCGGCACTATCGAACGGTGCTCCTGCCACTGCGAATACCCGGTACTCTGCTATGTCGGGCTCGGAACTCGATGGGAATGAGACGAATACCCCATCGCCAGAGTCCGGTGCCCTGTCAACCAGGGTCGGTGAGGGGACCCTCTCGGGAGGGAACAGGTCTCCTCTGTTGTCTATTGGCGTGACTAGAGCCATATTGTCGCTCAAGTCTGAGAGGATAACGTTCCCAGCCAAGTCGTGGATCGTTACGGTGACGTAGAGGGGGACGTCGGGAGATATCCCAGATGGGGATAGTGCTTCGGCCTCTGTGCCGTAAAGTGCCGAAGAGAGGGTTAGCTCGAGGCGCGGGGAGTTGCCAATCTGCCTCTGGTCGATTGTGACAAGGTTGCATGCGCCGCTTGATTCGCAGGCTGAGTTGACTTCGGTCAAGTCGTTCAGAGGGAAGTCTGAAGCCCAAACTGTGTAGTGGCTGAAGTCTTCTGCCAGTGTCCTGTCCCAACTTACGTCGATTGCTGTGCCATCATCATCGGGATGGTCCCATGCCTGTAGCCCTGAGACCATGTCTGGAGGGGTGAATTCAGTGGAGTCGAACTCGGAGTAACTGGCTGTCTCGACCACGAGTACGTCGTCGACGTTCTGATTGCCCCAGTCATCAACAGCCACCACCCCGATCCAGTATACTACGTCGTTTTCCAGTGTTGAGTTGCCGATTGAGTCGATTACGACCTCATCGGTGGAGCAGTCGGTTACGAACTGTGCGACAGGCCAGCCGTCTACAGATGTAGGGGCCGTCCAACCAGATGCGGGGAGGATGTAGATGACGTGGAATGAGCAATCCTCCTCCTGGTTAGGATTCCATGTTACTATTATCCTGCCTCCCTCGTCGTTAGGTGCGTCGCTGGCCGTGGTACCGGTAATGGGTACGGGGGCTATGCCGTCATTGAGACCGCCTGCTGTGACTACCGGCCCCACCACTGTGGCGTTAGATGGGTCGAATTGTCCGGCTTCGTCTACACAGACGATTGCGAACCAGTAGGGGACGTTGCCATCTAGTTCGAGGACTGAGGAGTTGCCTGCTGCGAAGGCAAAGTCGATTGGGTCGGACAGTGCAAGGGCATTGGTAATCTCCTGCTGGACGGCCCAAATTCTAGTAAACTGCGGGTCTAGTTCCTGACAGGCTGACCACTCGACTGAAACCGTCCCGGGAGACCCTCCAGAAATTGGCTGTACGTCTAGCCATTCCGGGGGCGAGGGGGTCTCGTCGGTCGGGGTTGCGTTCCCTTCCCAAGAGATTGGGTCTCCAAGGCTACCGTCAGGGTATTCGATTGCTACTGCAGCTCTGTATTGCCTCTGGTCTGAGAGTTGGACCTCGGAGCCATTGCTGTTTCCAGTAGTGAAGACTGCGGTGGTCTGGGACCAATAGGGTACTCTCTGGTAAGAAGGTAGGTTGGGCAGGTCATCCTTGGACGGTGTCCACTGCGGGTTGTCCGTTGAGTCCCAAAGGTAGATCCTGTAGGCTGACCAAGCCGAGTCCTGGGCTGGTAGCCAGGACGCGTGGAGGACGCCCCCGCCGTCGTTGGGTCGGTCAAATAGGCTCGTCATCACCGTAGGGGCCTCTAGCCTCTCCCAGTCATAGGATACGCGAATCTTGATTCTCCCATCCTGCGGAGATTGCATTTGGAGGTGCACTGACGAAGATAGGGAACCTGGTGGGGTGTTGAAGATAGCATTCTGGAAAGACTCCTCTATTCTGGGATCTAGTGCAGCTATGTCCCAACTCCCTGTGTAGTTGAGATGGGTCGACTTGGCCCAAACCCACGATCCCTGAGCGGGGGAAGAGAATGTAAGTGAGCCGGGGTAAAGAAGCAAATCGGATGAGTTCTCCTGGTTTTGATCGAGTGGAATCGTAATTGGGTTATCCTGAGAGACCAATGTGGTAGACATCCCCGGCCTGGTTGTATCAGTAATGTCCTGCGTTCTATCTGCGAAAATTGCGTTTAGTGGATATGCCCTCCTCTGATTCTCCCTGGGGACCTCCCTCAGTGTCTCCATCGGCTTGAAGATGTGCAGTCCGTCTTCCCCCAGCACGGCTAGCCCCATCCATGGATCGGCATCAGCGGCCAAAGCACCCGGCATCTCGCCTATCGTGACGACATCGTGGTCCCCGGTTGCCCTGACGATGCTTATCTTGCTCGCGGAAATGGCAGCAAGGTGGGTCCCATCGGAAGCTAGGTCTGTGATGGGCCAAGCCTGCAGGTCGATTGCCCCTTGGCCGGCCTCCATCGACATGGAAGTTCCATTCCAGTGCACTAGAGGCTGGTTCGAGGTTGCTATGTGGACGCCCCATAGGTCTGTTTCGACGGCACTAACGTCGTTACTGGGAATCATGTCGATATTGTACGTGCCGTTGTAGCTGTCCGTAGAGACGTCCCAGGCGGCGACTCCGGGTCTTGTTACTCCTTGTCCGTTGTGCGAGATGAAAATAGCCGAGTCGTGATGCAGGGTGATCGTTGAACCGGTGGATGTGTCATTGAAAGTCCTGGACACCGAGTCGGCATACACTATGCCAGAAACAAAGTCGCCGACCAATCCGTCTGCCCTACCTATCGTCCCGACGATTCCGAGGTTCTGGTCTAGGACGACCATCCCCGTAGGGCCACCTACGAGAACGGTCCCGTTGCCGAGAACTGGTGCCGGTGGAACGAATAGGTGGTTGGAGATTGGTGTGGGGAGCCCATCAACCGTGGTAATTGGATCGTCCCAATCGTACTTCGTTAGGTTCCATAGCCCTATACCGCCGTGGGTTGAGACGAGAATGTGCTCCCCGTATTCGACGAAGTCTGTCACGATGTTGCTGGGGAGCCCAGCCAAAAGGCTCCCTTGGCCCCAAGATCGGGTCTCCGGGTAGAATGTCTGGAAACCGGCAGAGCTTCCCGCCCAGCCCATTAGCCCTATGAACAGGTTCTCGCCGTCATGGAGCAGTCCGTCCATCTGGTTGTGCAACGCGGGTGGGGTCTGCTGGGTGGACCTCTGGCTGAGGTTGAATGAGAATAGTCCGTTTCCAACGGTAGTGGCCCAAATCTCCTGCTCCACCAACATAATCTCATTGATGGACTCGGAGAGGGCATCGAAGCCATACTGCCAATTCACCGAGCCATTGTCGAGAAGTTCTCCCTGTAGTACGGTGGATGCGAGGTATGAGTACTCAGATGAGCCTACGGTTACCCAAACGTGAGTCTCGTTGGAAATCATCTCGTGGACGACACCTGAGGGTAGTCCGACTAACTCATCGAATCCACCCTCGATTAGTCCTGTGCTGTCGAGTCTGTCCACCCTATTGATTCCAGAGAGGTCCCCCGACCTTCCAATGGCGTAGGACCTGGAGGTAGTAGGTGCCCTCACTATTGAGCAAGAGTCCATGCCAATGCCTATGACCTGCCCAGAGGTTGCTGATGAGCCCGAGGTGATTACCCGAGTAATCCCCCCGTTTCCGTCATAATGGGAGACAAGTAGGAGGTCCTCTTCGTAAAGCATACCACCCGGGAAGACCGGGTTCTCGGAAACTCCCATATCTGGAGTTAGCGTGTCCAAGAAGTTGTTAGCGGAATAGTCGAATCGATCTATGCCGACGTTGTCAGCATCGAAGCCTACGTACAGTATTTCGTTCTCTTCGTCGCATGCTAGCGCTCGGACATCCTTGTCCACCATGTTTGAGTTGTCGTTGGTGATAGGCGTAATCCACTCCTCGGTGATTCCATCGCCATCATTGTCGCCAAGATCGAATCTTGCGATTCCCCCACCGACTGCCCACCACTGCCATGCGCTGAAGCCGATGGCCACATGGACGATATCTTGGCAAAGCAAGATGTCGGCTCCGTATCCATCGGGGATATCGCTTGTATCGACGTCCCAAATGGTCCAGTTGCTGTTGTTGCCGGATAGCCGCATCACATGGCCATCGTTTCCATAACCGGATGAAGCCCAGAGGTCGTCTCCAACGACTTTCATGGAGTAGAAGTCTAGTTCCGAATCGGAAGGAAGCCCGTCTCCCGGTAGCCACGAGGATTGCCATGTCTCATTTGATGGATTCCAGCGGAGGATTCCATTCATGCTGGCGAAGAGGTACTCTCCTTGATACTCGACCATCCCTCTGATCCTTCCGTCGACATCGTTCCACTGGTCCAGAAGAGTCATGTTTGAGGCAGAGAATCTCCTGAGGATATTGTCGCCGTATGCCACCCACATCTCGCATGATGCGTTTAGAGGAAAGCAGTCACCCAAGTATTGGGCGTTGACCCTGCCAACATCTCCGATTGTCTGTAGATCGTCCTCCCATCCATCCGAAGTCGTATTCCACCTGAGTATTGTTCCTGGGTCACCCGAACCACCCCAACCGGATGTCTCCACGACGCTGATCCATACCTCATCGCCGATTTGGTTCATCCCGTGGATGACTCCGTTGAAACCTAGGCGTTCTCCGGCATCGATTGTTTGGAGAGTAGAGTTGTTGTCGAGGTTGATTCTAGCAACCTCGTCCCTCGAGTTCCATGGATTCCCTCGTTGAGGAGAGTAATACATGACCTCGTCAACAATTAGGATCTCTGCAGGGGAGTAGTTTGGAAGGGTCGGACCGTCTTGGTTAGCGCCTCGGTCCCATTGAATAAGGGCCGTTTCGTTTACCAAATCAATCAGGGTGAGTCCGAAATCTCCTCCAGCCCAAATGGTTCCCTCTTCCCTTCCCTCTATCATGACGGTGACATCGTCATCTCCTATGATTCCCTGAGAGCCGTCCCATGGGGTGAGCCACGATCCCGAAGTGAGGTTGAATCGGGCGATTCCTATGTTCTCAAATCCGAGGTAGAGTGTCTCGCCGAATTTGACTACGCGTGCTCTCTCGGTGTCGTCTCCTGCTGTCCAGACCTCTACGACGGTCCCATTTGATGTGTTGATGACAGCTGCACCCTCGGTTGTGCCCGCGTAGAGGAGGTCAGAGCCGATTGGTTCCACGGAAATCACGAATCTGGAAGGCATGCCATCGCCTTGCCCCCCCCCTCCACCGCCACCGCCTCCTGACGTCCAGCAGTCCTCTAGGGTGAATTGGGATTGGGGGTTGCTGGGATCGGGCCAGTTCCACATGCATGCCCCCCTGTTTGTACCAGCATAGACGCCGTTAGCATCGCTGGAGACGTCATAGAACTCGAAGGGGTCGTTGTTCCAACCGGGAATGCTGGTTGGGAGCAGGTCCCATGCTGAGCCGTCCCATCGGGCAAGACCGCCATTCGCATTTGCTCCGGAGTTCTGTACCTCGGAGCCGATCAGTAAACCCCCGTAGAAGTCCAATGAAAGGATGTTGACGTCCTCATCTGGGATGCCATTTGGATCGTCTGGTGTCCAAAGATCGAGGATATCGCTCGTCAGTCTGTCGATGAGTAGGACCCCCAGACCTGGGAGTCCGAGATAGATGACTTCCCCGTCAACTGCAACGGGGGTTGAGTCGAGGTTGTCCACACCCAGAGACTGCCATGAGCCTATGATTGCGGGAGTGCTTAGATCGATCCTCATCACCCCCGCCTCCTCTGTGGCGATGTATGCTATTCCGAATCTGGTTGCGATATCTCGAGTCGTGTCTGAGTCCAATCCTTCCGATTCCGAATAAGTCTCGATTACGTTGTTGGAATCTGTAGAGTATAGTGAGATTCCAGATTCCGAATGCCCGATAACTAGGATTCCTGAGTTGGAGTCGTATGCCATGCTGGTTATCGAGTTGGAGTTCAGCCCCTGGATTGTTTCGAAGTATGAGCCATCCACATTGCTCAACCTGTGAACGCCACTATTTGTGGTGCCAACCCAGACCCAACCGTCCTCGTCCTGCTCAATTGATGTGATGTCGCCGGGTTCTATCTGTGAAGTTAGACTGTCTCCGATGTCAATGGGTTCCTTCCATAGGTTGTCTCCCTTGTCCATGATGTCGATTATGCTCCCAGAGGCTATCCAGAACTCTCCGGCTTCTCCGTCATCTATGATCGCAGTGACTTCGGCGTCGTCGATCGAGGGGCTGCTGACAAGGTGGAAGGTTCCGTCCGAATTGTCTTCGAGGATCCGCCCAAATGTGCCGGATGAGTCGCCTATTATCGCCATTGAGTCTGAGGGGGCCCTTGGTAGGCCGCCGGGCCACGCACTGATGCTTGAAGCGGTGTCCAGCCCTAAGCTTTGCAATTGAATGTCCGAACTGAATAGCAGTAAATCTGTGTCGTAGGGTTGTACTTGCTCTTCCCCTAGGATGTAGAGCCATCCGGGAGCGGATGCCAGACCGACTAAATTATCAGATGAAAGCCAATTCGAAGAAGTCCAAGAAGGCATCCAGGAGTTTGAAGAAAGGTCAAACCTGTCTATTCCTGAGTCAGAGGTTGCAATGTAAAGGATGTCGTCCGAAACAGAGATGTCTACGATTGAGTTCCCGGAGAGCAAGTTGGAATCATCCCATACGACGTTCCGTTCAACAACAAGGGATGTGGGGTCAGAGGCCGATACGTTGTATTCAATTGCACGTAGGCCATTATCCGCGGTTGCTAGGAATATTTCCCTACCCTCGATATGGATGCCGACCGGTATCTCGATCTCCGAAGATGTGCAGAACTCCAATGTCTTCCAAAGAGCACCCTTGGATGGCATGAGGTAGTGCATATTGCACTCGGAAACAGCCCAGAGAACTCCGAAAACGTCTACTCCCATGGTCAGGATTGGATCTGAGAGAGATGAGTTGGTGTCCACGGGGAAGTCTACCAAGGGCTCGGAGTCAGAAAGACTCATGGCTGTGACGTTGCCATTGTAATCCCCTATGTAGAGTAGGTCCCTGTTAGGGTCTGAGGCAATTGATCGCCCTCCGATGCCAGGGGATATGTCGATAATGCGTTTGTTTGCGTTTTCATCCAACTGTAGGAGGTCGTCATCGACGAGGATATGCATCCTCCCATCGGTCGGGTTGTATGCACTGCCGTGAATCGATACCTCTAGAGGGCTGAATGATAGTTTTGGATCGACGGGCCGGAGGGCCTCCATTACCAAATCTGTGATTTCGATTCCTGTGGGAATCTGCCATGAAGCGTCACTGATTGTATTTGGCTTCAAAGAGGCGTCCAAGATTCCACCTACTAGGCTTGGGGGGTTGTCGGCGAAGTTGTTTTGCCTCCCTAGGTCTCCTCTTCCGCTCCAGTCAAGTACGCTTGTCTGAGTATCCATTACTGCAATCTGAGGCTGATTGGCCCAATATCCATCGCTTCCATTCACAGAGATCTCCAGAGTGAGATTGTCAATGACCGCACCTGGTGCGAATTCCAGGAAAATGTCGGCCAGCGCAGGTGTCCCATTGGCAGCATCTGCGCCGGTGGCTTCCAAGACTAGCCATCCTGTGTCATTACTACCGTTTACCCCCCAGGACTTGCCGGATGATTCTTCTCTTGATTCGAAGTCATCTGAGAGTGATTGGAGGTCGAATGAAGAGGGCAGGCTGGTACCCCATGGGAGCAAAATCATTAGTGCAACAAGACCGATTGCCTGGGCTCTGCCAGATGGAGAAATATCTCTAGCGCACATAGAACAAAGCAAGTCCCTCAATGTGCAATTTATGAAGGGTAGGGGTACTCGTCCATTACTTGCTCAAACATTATCAAAGGAATGCACAAAAGACGGGAAACACATCCATATAGGCCGATAATCCAACAATTAGCAATAGGATAGCATCAAAGGAGATGGTCGGTCCGGCAGCATCGAGGTGACACAGTGAGCAACAAGCAACTGCGCGAGGACGCATTGAATTACCACTCTTCTGACCCTCCGGGAAAGGTGACCGTAGTACCAACCAAGCCCCATGGTACACAACGGGACCTCTCTCTGGCCTACTCTCCTGGTGTAGCTTACCCTTGTGAGGAAATAAAGGATAACCCCGATGATGCATACCGATATACCTCCAAAGGAAACCTAGTCGCCGTAATTAGCAACGGAACAGCCGTTTTGGGCCTCGGGGATATTGGGGCTCTAGCAAGCAAACCTGTGATGGAGGGGAAAGGGCTTCTCTTCAAGGCATTCGCAGACATTGACGTATTCGATATCGAAGTAGATAGGACTGATGTTGATCAGTTCGTTGAGGCGGTCAAGGCTATTGCACCGACTTTTGGAGGGATTAATCTCGAAGACATCAGTGCCCCTGAATGCTTCGAGATCGAGAAGAGGCTGGTAGAAGAGTTGGATATTCCTGTAATGCATGACGACCAGCATGGCACTGCAATCATTTCGGGGGCCGCTCTTCTAAATGGACTTGAAGTTGTCAGCAAGGAAATCGGTGATGTGAAAGTGGTAATCCTTGGAGCTGGTGCTTCGGCAATCTCATGTGCCAAGCATTACGTCAGACTCGGAGTCAATCCAGAGAATCTAATCATGCTTGATTCGAAGGGGATTATGACCTCTAAGAGGATGGCGAATGGGGAGTTGAATGAGTACAAATCTGAATTCGCAAGGGATATCGATGAAGGTGGTATTGGAGATGCTCTGAAGGATGCTGATGTGTTCTTAGGGCTATCAAAGGGAGGATTAGTTTCTCCGGAAATGGTTGAGGGAATGGCAGAAAGGCCCCTCATATTTGCCCTTGCAAATCCTGATCCAGAGATTACTCCGGAGCAGGTTTCTAGCGTTCGAGAAGATGCCATAGTGGCGACTGGCAGATCTGATTATCCAAACCAGATAAACAACGTTCTTGGTTTCCCGTACATCTTCCGCGGGGCTCTAGATGTGAGAGCCAGTGAAATTACCGAGGGTATGAAGATGGCTGCTACTAGAGCAATAGCTGAACTGGCAAAGGAGCCAGTGCCCGATGATGTGGCATCCGCATATGGAGGAGAGCAGATGTCATTCGGTCCAGAATACTTGATTCCAAAGCCATTCGATGCTAGAGTTCTGATATGGGAAGCGAGTGCGGTCGCTGAATCGGCAGTGAATGAAGGAGTAGCGCGAGTAACCAAGAAGGAATTCGATATTGACGTCTACAGAGAGAAGTTGGAGTCCCGCCTGGGGCTTACAAGATCAATAATGAGGAGAGTGATCAACCAAGCCAAGAGGGATTTGAAGAGGATTGTCTTCTGTGAAGGAGAGGACCCTACTATTGTGAAGGCTGCCTCTCAGTGTATCTCTGAGAAGATTTGCGAGCCGATACTTCTTGGGCAGAAGAAGAGAATTGAGGCTGTAAAGGAAGAATTGGGTCTAGAATTCGAGTGCGAAATAATCGATGTTAGATATGACTCAAGGAGACGTGAAGGGTATGCGGACGAATTGCATGAGTTACGTGGAAGAAGAGGGATGACCAAGGAGGATGCTGTAAGGGAACTGAAATCAACGACTTTCTTTGCACCTATGATGGTCAGAATGGGCGATGCTGATGGTTATCTGGGAGGAGTTTCACATCAATACCCAGATATCGTTAAACCCTGTTTGCAAGTTATTGGACCGGACCCCAACTCACACAGGATCGTGGGAATGTACATGATGACCGTTAATGGGCAATTGATGTTTATTGGGGATGCTACAATCAACATATATCCTGATTCTAGGACTCTTGCGGAGATTGCGATTCAGACTGCGAAGGTAGCTAGGAGGTTTGGAGTCAAGCCGAAGGTGGCTATGCTTTCATTCTCGAATTTTGGAACTTCCGCAGAGATGAGGACCGACAGGATAGAAGAGGCGATTGAGATAGTGAGGGAAATAGAGCCCGATCTGGTTATTGATGGCCCAATGCAAGCAGATACCGCTCTGGTACCCGAAATTCAGCAAGACTACCCCTTCATGTCCTTCGACGGACCGGCTAATGTCCTTATTTGTCCAAATCTTGCCTCGGCAAATATAGCATACAAGCTTCTGCAGAGGGTTGCCGGGGCTGAGATGACTGGTCCTATATTGGAAGGTCTTTCGAGGCCTGCTCACGTGCTTCAGCGTAGGGACAGTGCCAGAGACGTGGTCCACATGGCTGCAATATGTGCTGTTGATGCGCAAAGAGCAGCTAAGCAGAGGTTGATTGACTAGATTGGTCTCGGACCGGATCTGATTACTTCCTCAGTGCAACCATCAGTGTATTGCTCGAAGTTTTCAATGAACATCTGAGCCAGTAGGTTGGCCACATTGTCGTACCTCTTCTCATCATCCCAAGTTTCCCTCGGTTGTAGAATCCTATCGGGAACTCCCTCACATGTTGTGGGGATTTCGAAGCCAAACCTCTCATCTTTGACGAAGACTACGTCAGCCAGGTCCCCATTGATCGCAGCATTGAGTAGGTTCCTGGTCCAACTAATCTTGATACGACTGCTCGCATCTGCTCCTCCTGCGATCCAGCCAGTATTGATTAGCCAGCACTTGGCGTTGTTTTCTCTAATCTTTTTCGAGAGCAAGTCTGCGTACGTGCTTGGGTGTCTTGGCATGAAAGGGGCCCCGAAACATGTTGAGAACGTTGCTTGGGGTTCTGTAACTCCCATCTCTGTTCCTGCGACCTTGGCAGTGTAGCCGGACATGAAGTGGTATGCAGCCTGCTCTGGGCTAAGTTTGGAAAGAGGTGGCAGCACACCAAAGGCATCGCAAGTAAGGAATACCACGTCTTTCGGATTCCCTGCCATCGAATCTGGGGTTCGATTCTGAATGAACTCAATTGGGTACGATCCTCGTGTGTTCTGTGTGAGAGAGCCGTTGTCGAAGTCAGGAGTGCCATCTGCATTCAGCACCACATTTTCTAGAATCGAGCCGCGCATCTTTGTAGTAGCGAAGATGGCGGGCTCGTCCTCTTCGGATAGTCGGATCAGCTTGGCATAACATCCACCTTCGAAGTTGAAGACGCCCTTGTCCGACCACCCGTGCTCATCATCTCCTATGAGGGCCCGATGTGGGTCTGCCGACAGAGTTGTCTTTCCTGTTCCAGAAAGTCCGAAGAAAAGTGCGGATGCTTTTCCATCTGTATTGGCTGAACAATGCATTGGAAGAAGACCCTTAGTAGGAAGAATGTGGTTCATTATCGTGAATATTGCCTTCTTAATTTCCCCAGCATAATGGGTTCCGCCGATTATCACAAGACCCCTGTCGAGAGCAATTATGACGAAGACATCTGAGTTTACTCCATCGCTCATACTGGATTTCAATTCAGGAGCATGCAGGATAGTGAATTCTGGGATATGGGCAGCCATCTCCTCCTCCGAAGCCCGAACGAACATGTTGTGCATGAAGGCTGCATGCCATGCCTTCTCTGTGACCAGTCTGACTGGCATCCTGAATTCTGGATCTGCGCCACAGAATGCATCTTTGACGAACAAATTCTCTGCAGCGTTTAGATGTGCGCGGGTCTTGACTAGCAGCCTCTCAAAAACAGCGGGCGCGGTGGGTCTATTCACCTCACCCCACCAAACATCCTCTGCCATACCGGCCTCATCCACAATGAATCGGTCATTTGGTGAACGGCCGGTCCTCTCGCCTGTGACAGCAAGTAGTACCGAGTCAGACGTGAGCTTTGCCTCACCGAGTTCGACTGCTTGGGTGTGGAGTCCTTCGGAATCTATGTTCCAATGTACCTTTCCGGAAGGCTCGAGGCCATGTTGCGATAAATCAACGGCCCTTCCCTGAGAGGAACTCTGCATCCAACTTCCCCCGTCGTTCCGACGGGCATCAAGTCTTCAAGCATTACGGCTCGGAAAAAAATTCCTGCTAGGCATAATCGTTTGAATGGTGGCCATCAGGGGATGTGATTATGCAATACATGCTCTGTAGCGGAGCGATGACAGGGGAGGAGGCTCCGGACAAAATCATCCGAGAAAGGGAGTTCAAACTTCCTTCTGGGATCAATATCGATAATCTCGATGTCCCTACTGAGGATATTCCTGTAGAAAATTCTGGGAGTGATTCCGAGAAAAAAGATGAAGCTATCGGGGACGTCTTCGATCCATTCTCTGAACCTAGTGAAGACTCACCGGGGAAGATCAGGGAAGATGGGAGTATAGATAATGCTCCTGAGAGAGATCTCGTTTCTCAAATTTCGATAGAGGGTGAAGAGAGGATAAACTGGGTTATCATGGTCTCAATGATCGTTCTATACAGTGCGATTAGCATTCAAATTGGTAGGACTTTTGACTCCATTATTGGAACTTTATTACTCATTTCTCTAGCAGCGATAGGCTTTGCATTGGGAGAAATTTGGGTTCCTAGGGAGCGGATGAAATTGCTCGGAATAACGTGGGTAATAATTTCAATGAAGGTCTTGTATGGTCTTGCAATAGAGCTCAGGCACTGGGAGGTAATTGGAGACGACCTGTCTCTAGGGATGGTTTTGGTACTCCTAGTTGGAGTCAATGTTTTCGTCGCATACAGGCATAATCACGATGCTATCGCAGCACAATCTACTCTCGTTCTTCTTGCCGTTGGTTCAACCGCTGGAACTGAGTTTGGTGAAGTAGGGGTTGCTGGTATGATTCTAGTTGCGACTGTTGTTCTCCACGGAATTGCCCTGAACAGAAACTCTGGCAACCTAGCCTCACTCGGAATAGCATCATCTAATCTATGGATTGGAATGCATGCGGTAACTTCTCGTTTTTCTGTGGGCCCTCTTGACGTTCTGCCTATTGAGGGGGCCCTGCTTCTTTTCCTTCTGTTAATGACGGTTACAGCGATGAATGCATACATGGCCACAAAATTCGCCAAGGAAGAGAACTGGTTCTCGAAGGGTTTCGAAACATTGGGGTTGGGTAAGCCAGGACTGTGGGGCGTTTCCATTTCACTAGGAATGATTGGAGCGCTTCTGGCTGTTGCTTCGAATAGGGACGATTTAGGATATGCATTGGGCATGGTTACCTTCCTTGGAGGGGCCTTTGGAGGGTCTTATCTTGTGGTCAGGGGCGTCACGCCTGAGCGAGTATATTCCCCCCTATTTGTTACTGCATCGATTCTCACAATCATACTGCTAAATGGGGAATCTGTGAAAGAAGCTATCGGCCTATCCGCTTATCAGGTCTTCACTCTGGTGGGTTCCTCGGTCACAGTTGCAATAATACTCAGAGATCAGAATAGTGTTACTGATAGGGTTCTTTGGATTGGGGCAGTTGCCATATTGGCAATTTTGGTCCTTCTTGTGCCGACTGGAACAGAGGATGATGGAGATGGAGGCATAATGCTATTGGGATTCCTCTCTTTGCTACACATTGGAACTGCTACTTTGGCGATAAAAAGGAGTTCTCCCTCATTGTCTGGAGTGACGGTGCTTCTACCTTGGTCGTGGATCCTTGCTGAGAAATTGATTGAAGAGTCCATACGTACTGTCATGCTAGCTAACGATTTATCAGACTTCAATGGAGGAGTTCGACTCGAAACTACTCCTCTGGCAATTTATCTCGGTATGGCATCCGTCCTTCTGTTTATTGTAAATTCGAGAATGGGGGAAAATGGGGTAAATCTGGCATCTGGGTTCATGGGAATAACTGAGATTTCGGCTACAATCAGAGATTCTGGATTGCTCAATCTCTGGAGCATCGGGCTTTGGTTGCCTATGCTGACAATTCTGATACTAGCACAATTTGGTGGTTTCACAACGGTTTCTCTTGTGGCTTTGCTAGCGCTACTGTCCGGTTTGCATGTTACAAGTTTCATTCTAGGACTCAGGACTGGGGGTTCGGATGGAATTGTCTGGGCATTAGCACTGAGTTTCTTGGTCGTCCAGTGGAGACATGGTCTCGATGAGGCGATGATAGTTCTCATGTGCATCTCAATTGCTTTGATTCTGAATTTTGGTGAAGATCGGAACTTCACTCTGGGGATGGGAATGATGTCCGTACCAATGCTTGTCTTCAGTACTGGTAGGAGTTCAAATCTAGAATTGGCGACCCCCGATTGGTTCAATGATTTGTATGGGGGGTCAAGCGTTGGTGCAGTCCCAGAAATGGAGTTTTTTGCACTATTGAGCAGTTTGGTGATGCTTGCGATTTTCTTGCCGAGAGCAGAGAAGATGGAAGCGATTCTGAAACCAGCGTTCTCGGCATTGATTCTAATCGTCATTACAAACGTTCTATCGCTAAATTCGGACAGTTTCCTTCTCCAAGTTTCATCTGGGACAGTATTTGCGGCAACTTCAATTTGGCTGATTTCGAGAGGTGAGATTAGATCTGAGTTGCGAACAATTGCAAAGAGGGACTCGATTGTCAATATGGTTTCTGATGGTTCGATTTCACGTAGTGGGTCCTTGTCTTCATACAATCCCAAAGTAGCCGAAATGGAAGAGTTGCGGAGGAGAAAGAGGGAGCTTTCTGAAACCGAGGATGTGTCCGAGTTATTGACCTCTGAGATTACCCATATGCCAATCGTAGGGCTGGTCATCCTAGGGATTGTCTTGACTGGGGTCACCCTAGTTTCTGCAATGGGATCAGGTCCTCTGATTCTAATTGCTTCGGGGTTTTTCTGCTGCATAATAGTTTTACTAATTAGGAATAGAACAATGGGGCTGGAGCTCGAATTACCTCATTTCCTTGGCATGGAGATGCCCATTGCGGTTACAGTATCAGGGCTCTGCATGGTCCTGGTTTCGGGACATGTCTTCCCCCCAGGGAGTAGTCCCTATGAATTGCTAGACATGGCAGTAGTGACTGTGCTAGTGTTTGTTCTACTGATGACTTCACTATTGCATCAGAAGAATCTCCTAGACAGGATTGCAATAGCAATTGATTGGTTCGTTCTTCCGCTATTGTTGGCCCGCTTAGTAGCAATTGCGCTGGGCGGAGCCCTGCCGGCTCCAATGACGGTGGATCCTTTTTCCCATGGTATGTTGGATTGGACGGTGCCATGGGTAATTCTCGAATCAATACTAATCCTATGTGTTTTGGCTGGTTTCTGGGTGGATGAAAAGAAAGATTCCATGGGCCGAGAGCATGGCTTGACTGGAGTGGGTATTGGCTCACGTAGTTTAGCGATAATGATGATGTCTTTCGGGCCGGCGGGATTACTTGCTGCATCTAGTGCGGCTTTTCGTAGCATTAGGACTTCCCAGCCATCCGGATTTGGAATTGCCCTGCCTGTTGGAGTCTTGGCATGTTTTTCACTAATACACTGGAATGATGAGTTGCTAGCATCAACCGATTATCTTGATTGGTTCGTGTTGCTTCTTGGAGGGATGATCATGGTTTCTTGTGCGCTTACCGTCCCTCTAAATCTGGAAAAGTGGACTATTACTCTGGCCATTGATGGGCATTTATTCATCATCTCAGGAGCAATAATGTTGGGAATGGTGGGCGGTTTCGAAATACCACTACTACTGATTATGATGTCCACCACAGTATGGGTTGTCGGGATTCTTCAACTTAGAAAGTCGCTAAGGGTTTGGGGGCTTGCGGACTTGATCGCTGCGATCCTCTGTTCGTTTATTTTCGCTTCCAAGGGTTTCGGTCCATACGAAATGTTGCTTGGGATGACTGCTCTAGCATTGGAGCTGGGCGTCATAGCCTGGCTTGGATTAACAAATCAGGATGAACTACGTAGAGACTAGTCTTGAAGTGCCAACGTTGATGACATGCGGACAATTCTAGAGGTACGTGACGAGGTCGTGGATATCCGACACCCCCGACGAGGTTGAGCACCCTCCGATACCATTGGGGCTGAACAAGATGGCCATACCCCGAGCAGCCCTGGTCCTCTCGGTAGTTACTGGTATGGGACTACTATTTTCGTCTATCTGGGTTGGTCTTTCAGCAATGTCATTCTTGGAAGATCTCGAAGCTTCCTTCGGTACTACTGACGTCGATATTCTCAAGGAGGATGGGCGATGGTTGTGGGAAGTTAGTGTTCTTTTTGATACGTGTTCTTCACGTGAAGATGACTGGGAGTGGCCAGAGTCACTAGGGAGTCAAGATGACGTGTTTCTCCTCCCAGGAGAGGTCCGCTGCGACTGGCAGCACCAGGGGAATGGCGATTCGGCGAGCGTAGTAGTGCACAATAGGGGTAATCAGACACTCAATCTAGTAATGGAAATTAGTGGAGGGGGCGTGGTCTTCGCTGCCAATAGTCAGCCATATCTGATTATCAATGAATTGAGTGCGAATGACAGTATCATTATGGAAATTAATCTGGTAGAGTCTGTATCGGAACGTGAGATTAGTGTTACAGCCACCCACATTTCTGTTCTACAGGCACAGGTTCGGATGGATCTTGCCATCTTCCAGGGTCCTGAGAGCAGAGACATACACATCCAAGATGGCGATTCCGTAGAGGTTCACTATACAGTTTGGGACGCTGATACAGGTGAAGAGTTGGATGACGGGACATGGGTAGAAAATGCAGGCGACCCATGGTTCTCAATCGAAGGATTTGGTTGGTCTGCAATCGGCCTCGATATCGACAACGACAGAGGGGTGGCATTTCCCCTCACTGATACTGGAACAACCCATGTCACCCTCCTACCCCCCCCGATAGCATATGGTAATAGCGAGGGTCACGAACTAGAGGAGGCCTGGCTGAGATTCGAATTGAAGTTAGAGAGAGCACCTGTCTCCGGGTAATTGTCACGAAAGTGACTTGACTAAGTTCCAACGGGAATGGCCATGAGTGAGGAGGAGCATAAGCCGATTGTTCCTTCGAAGAGGGGGGTAACCTATGCTAAAAGGAAGTTCAAACCAAAGTCAGCAAGGAAGGGCGAGCCTGAGTTCTTCATGGACGAAGGGATGAGCAGGCTATCTACTCCATGGTCAGTTGCCTCGATAAGGGCTGGTCAGATTGATCCGCTCTCACTTCCTGCTGGAGTAATTTTGGACGCAGCAGTTGGTTCTGGAATACAACTAATTGCTTTTTCGAAGATTTTGAAGAGGCCTGCTCTAGGGATTGAATTGGACGAGGAAGTTGCAAAGCTTTGTGCTGCAAATATGCAATTGAACTCCGAAGGAGAGGTTCAGCGCTCACTGGATCGAGTCCTAGTGGGGGATGGAGGATCTGCTGAGTCTGCAATAACTTGTTACTGGGCCAGTCTGAGAGATGCTGGCACGCGCGCTCACCCTCCTGTAGCTATGCTACACCTTGATCCAGCGAGGCCGAGTGATGCGCAGAACCACAGTCTTGAGGAAATGGAGCCAGACATCAAAACGGTTCTGAAGTCCTGGAGCAGTCATTTGCAAAATGGTCCGAATGGGCCTGCTGTTCTATTGGATTTATCTCCCAGACTTGACGCCGTTCAGAGAGCCATGGTTGATGGGATTCTTGAGACGACCTTCCCCGGAGCATCGTGGACTTGGGAGTGGCTCAGCAGAGGTGGAGGAAGAGTTGACAGGCTCTCAGTTTGGGTTGGTTCTCTCTCTTCAAGTAGTTCGAAGAGATGCATGAGAGTGGGGAGGAAGAATATCATTGCAAGTATAGAAGGAGAGAGTTCGGGGGCGGTTGAATCATCGTTCAATAGCGTGATGGAGATTCCACGAGGTGCCTATCTTACAATAGTGGATCCTGTGCTGATTGAGAGTGGACTCCAGAGCTCGTGGCATGATTTGGCAGTGGGGGGCGGGTCAGGTTCTTCTTGGGTCAGAATCGAGGGTAGGAGACCAATGCTTATCCATACAGATGAACTATCGGGGGATGACGAAGTTAGAGGTTTTGTCGTAGCTACTGGGAAGATTGTACAGCACAGACTTTCTGCTCCAGAGATTCACACCATAGACCAAGTTGCATCCTCAGTTGCGAAAAAGGGAATTTCCAAAATCACTCTTAGGTGCAGTCTTGATCCAGAAATTCACCCGACACTTCAGAGGAGGATTACTAAGGAGTTGAAAGGTACAGAAGGAGCCAAGGGTTTCATTGTGGACTTGGATGTAGTAAGACCTACTGGTAATCAGAAGGTGTATGTTGTTTGCAAGGAGTAGGGGTACTTTAGTCAAAATGAGGTTTCCAATCGGTTCAAATAGGAACTGTAGTTCGCGAGGATGCCCAAAAGGCCACCGAAAGGTGAACACGGGGGAACCGTAATGCCAAAAGTGAACGAAGCAGAACTTGGAGATGACTTCTCATACATTGTCAGAATTGCTGACACTGACATTGATGGTTTGAAACCTATAACCTATGGACTAACCTCGGTCAAGGGAGTTGGTATACGGACTTCAATGATGATTTGCAGACTTTCTGGGATTGATGGCACTAGGCTTGGCGGCCACCTCTCTTCTGACGAGCAGGATCAGCTCAGGAAGGCAATAGACGATTACGCAACTAATGTCCCTTGGTGGATGGTGAACAGGCAGAGGGATTTGGAGTCAAATGAAGACGCGCATATCATTGCCAATGAAGTTAGTATGACGAAGGATGACGATGTGGCTAGGCTGGCTGAAATCAAGACATGGCGTGGGATGAGGCACAGGAGTGGTCACAAGGTCAGGGGTCAGAGGCTAAGGTCGAATGGACGAAGGGGTTCTGCGCTGGGTGTCCAGAGGAAGAAGTGAGGTGATAAAATGGGCGAGCCAAAATTCTCCAGACCAAGGACACAGACTCCAACGCATCCTTGGAAACAGGCAAGGATTGACGAAGAACACGATCTAAAGGAAAGGTTTGGATTAAAGAAAGTAGGAGGGATGAGAGAGATATGGAGGGAGAAGTCATCCCTCAGAAGACATCGAAACCAAGCGATGAAGCTTATTGGAAGAGTTGATTCATCAGAAGGTCATTATGCTAAGGAGAAGGAGCAAATGCTCGATTCTCTAACTAGGAAGGGGCTTTTGCAGACGGGAGCTGACATAGGAGCCGTACTTGAGATAAATGTCGAACATATGCTTTCAAGGAGGCTCCAATCAGTGGTATACTACAAGGGACTGGCACCTTCTATGAGGGCGGCAAGGAATCTGATTGTGCACGGACACATTTGTATCGGAGAGCAGCGGATGACCGTTCCAGGATATCATGTCCTAAAGGAAGAGGAGGATTCGTTACAATATAGCCACAACTCTCCTTTTGCCGATCCTGAGCATCCATTCAGGAAGGACTTGGAGACCATGAGATTCCAAGAGGAAGAAGATGAAGAATCTGAGGAATCTCCTGGAGATACTGATTCCAATACCGAGGAGGAGAAGTAATGGGACATAAAGCGATTCTGCATATTTACAGCACTTTCAACAATGTGCTAATTACCGCCACAGACCTTACCGGTGCTGAGACTGTTTGCAAGGTCTCTGGAGGCATGGTGACCAAGGGCGGTAGTGACTCTGGGGGTCAGTTTGCTGCTACTAGGGCGGCGGAGAAAATCGCCGAGATGTTGTCCGAAAAGGATTTTGATCAGGTCATAGTGAAGTATCGAGGCGCCGGCGGAAACAGATCAAACAGTGCTCCGGGTGCGACGGCTGCGATTAGAGCGCTAACTCGTGCAGGAGTTAGAATTACAAGAATCGAAGATGTGACGCCCATGCCAACTGATGGGACAAAGAGTAAGGGTGGACGAAGGGGCAGAAGAGTTTGAATTGAGGTGAAAATATGGTGAAAATCAAGATACTAAATGAGACAGATGAGAAGTTGCAGGTTCTTCTCTCAAAAACTAACAGGAGTTTTGCCAATGCACTTAGGAGATCTCTGATTTCTGATACTCCTAAGATGGCAATAGACAGTGTCACATTCCAACTCGGAACAAAAGAGCAAGATGAGGAGATATGGGAAACGACAGGACCAATACCAGACGAGATGGTTGCCCAGAGATTGGCAATGATACCAATTCCAACGGTGCATGACAAATTCTACTTTCAAGATGAGTGCCCCAATTGCAAAGATATGGTTGAGGAAGAAAGGGGGTGTGTAGAATGCCAGATGATTTACACATGTGTTGTATTTGGTTCAGAAGAGGGTAGATGGGTTACTGCTGGGGATATGAAGTACCTAGGAGAAGGATCTCTAGAGATAACAGATGAATACAAGAGTATTCCAATTACCAAGCTCCTGAAGGGGCAGATGATCGAATTCTATGCCACTGCAATAATGGGGCGTGGTCGAGAGCATACAAAGTGGTCCCCAGTCTGTGGCGTGTCATTCCACCCTCGAAGAATCGGGGTCCTGAATAACAAAAAGAAGGCGAAGATCCTGTGGGACATGGACTTGGAGATTAGTGCAAAAGACTTCGACAAGGATGGGAAGATGAAGGATATCGACAAGGTTTCAATTCTTACCGATGAGTTGAATCATGTTGGAGAGGGTACCGAGGAATCAAGAGAATTCGGTGATGCAGTGACACTGGAAGAAGTCTCTGGAGAGTTCGTCTTAGAGTTCGAAACGGATGGTTCTATGGGACCCAAAGTTGCCTTCATGAAGGCAGTTGAAGAGCTCTCAGCAACGTTTGGATCACTGGAGCAGGACCTTTCAGCGGCCCTTTGAATTCCAACATTTCATTACCCGTTCACTGGATGAGTGACTATGCCTACTGCACTGGGTAGAGGACATTGTGGCGGACACATTACTCTATTATTCACGATCGAGGATGTTCTGGACGACCCTGTTGCACAGGGCAGCAGAGGTGCTGGTCTGTGTCTGAAGGATGGGGTGGAAGCGATCTCGAAAGGAGAGGACGGGCAAGGCAAATTGGAGGTCTTGTTCCAAGATGGCGAATATGACTCTAAGATGTACAGCGATGTTCTAGGGGAGCTGATTAGAGAAATTCCGGAAATTGGTTTATTCGATTGGGAATTGAACATTAGGATGTCTTTACCAGCATCACAAGGGTTTGGTATGTCTGCTTCTGGTGCTATTGCATCCGCGATATCTTTTCAGAGAGCAATAGGAATTCCTCATGAAGAGTGTCTCAGGAGGTCGTTCTTGATTGCCCATATTGTTGAGAGGAAGAGGTCTAGTGGTCTTGGGGATACAACTGCTCTTTCATCCGGAGGAGTCGAAAGAAGGATTGTGGCAGGATCTCCATTTTCTGGCGGTTTTCTCGATTTAGGACCGGGGATTTCTGAAGGCTGGTCAAGTGAAACACCTGTTCTTTTAGCCTGGAGTAAGAAGACTGGTAAGCATACTTCGAAATACATCGATAATCCTGATTGGAAGATAAAAATTTGCGAAGCTGGAGCATCAGCGATGGAGATAATTGGAGATGGTGATTGGGACTCAAGAAGGTGGTCAGAGCTCATTGAAAGATCATTGATTTTCTCTCGTGACAGTGGATTGGACTTAGATGCATCCAGATCTGAGATAATCGGTGCGGCTAATGAGGCCATCGGAAGTTCTGGTTACTCGGAAAGATTGTCGGCGATGCTTTGCATGTTGGGAGAAAGTGTCGTCATCGTCCCTAATGACTTTCTAGACGGGAGTGATTGGTTGGATGAAATATCTTCGATTCTCGAAGCCGGTGGCTTCTCAACCTTCTCAAGCAAGATTGGAAATCTGAGGTAGATTCTCAGGTTTTTGAATTCTCATGGAAATCCTCAAGCGGTTTCAAGTCCAGAGGGCTGGAATCTAGTTTTATTGCTCCTCTCAGTCTTAGACCATCACAGAATCCATGCCGGTAAACAAGGGCCCCCTGTCCATATTCTGCGACATACCTGTCTACCTGCTTCTGAGTCTTCTTCTTCGGGAACTTTAAATCCGCGCCGAAGAAGTGCTTTGCATCAATCCATGCACAAGGGACTCCATTTATTCTTACGTCATCCAATAGAAGAAGATCCGGGGTAATTATTGCCCTACCCTCTTGCTTGGTCTGCTCTTTCAGAAGTTCTTCCTGACGACGAAATCTAACACCTACTGATTCGAAATAGCTGCATAGGATCTCCTCGAAGACCTCGGCCGCTGTCTGGGTCTCGGTTTGATTTACAGAGCTAACCCTGTCTACAGACTCGGCTAGTTCGAACTGTTCTCTGTCTCTTTTATTCAACTTGGAGGGGTTCTTGTTTAGTGTGTCCTTGATTCTGGTTTTTGTCCACCCTCTACCTGTAAGTATGGCTCTGAAAGTATTTACTGGAGGTGCATCAAACCTCTTCGAGAGGGAAATGACGCTTTCTCCGGAGTCGTACCTTCTGCTGAGTTCATTGGATCGGCGCATCAGTTTTGAGTGAGAATATACGCTCTTTTCCTGATTTAGTGCCGCCCTTAGAGAAAGAGCCTGTTCCAGAGTAATTGGTAGCCCGTCGAGTTTTGTTGCAATCTCCTGGACCCTTTCTTCGGGAAGGAATCCGAATTCTCCGGGAATGCAGGAGATCTTCCCGGCCTTTCTTTGAACATCCTTGGTGACTGCCTTTGTTTTCCATTTGATTTCTACTTTCTCTGGGGGAGGGTTGATTTCTTTTGGCATCCCCATAGGCCTAGGATTAACGGTAAACCTCGCTAGGGCTCTTTCAATCTCTTCCGATTTGGCACCTTTGCCGTTCTCCTTCGGAGGGTTGTTTTCCTTCCTCGGGCGTCGGCGGCGCCTCCGACGCCCCCGGCGTCGCTTGGCACTCTCGTCTTCACTCAACGGCCATGGCAGATGTAGGAGCCCCATGAACCCACCGAGTGAAGATTTACTTCCTCATTCGTGCGTAGACGTCGTAGAAGTAATCTCTAATTGGCGATGGTACAAGTGCCATAGAAGAGGCCAGAGGCCATGGAAATCTTAGCTTTCCACATACTCTCCAGATTGCTGCACTCTTCGAGTACCACTCTCCTCTTCTGGAGATTAGGAAAACTGAGTCGTGTCCGATTAGCCTCCTTGGTATCGCTTTCATAATTTCTTCACCTTCAGGGCTATTCTGTCCGATCAGTGTTATTCTTGATTCTTTATTCCTCCTTCTGATGAAATCGGCCCATCTATTGCATTTTTTGCATTGGTCGTCGAAGAGGACGATATCGGATTTTCTCGAAGTCATTTTTCACCTAGACAAACGCTATTCCTGGTTCCAGAGGGAATGAGATTCTGGCCTTTCCACCAACATCTTCGTCTTCCCCTACAGAATAAACCTCAACTGAGTCAACTTCTAGGCAAGATGCTATGAAATTAGAGTTATCCTTGATTACTTCTGCCTCGTTTATGCCCTTGGAGATTAGTTCCCTCTCACCATCTAACCAAGTGTGAATTCTGCCTCTAGTCTTCTTCCCCCCAATGGTGATAGAGTTCCAAGTCTGGAAGACTTCTCCTCTTGTTGATTCGTCCTTGAATGCGTCGAGTGACTTTACGTGAGACATTCCCTTTTCCTTGAAATCAAAACCGTCTTTGTATAGGCTGATTGCCTCTGATGCTAAGTCGTTTTTCCATCCTGGAGAGGTTTGAATTACCACCTTGGTGATTTCATTATCCGAGTGCCTTTCTGCAAGGGTTCTGAGATTTCTACCGCTCGAGATAATTTTTTTGATGTAATTCTCCATTGCCAAAACTCGGATATCATTAGGATCTTCCTCAAAAATTGGCATCACAAGCTTAGCGAGGATATCTGCTCGGCCGACTTTCTTCCAGAATTCTTCGGCAATATGGGGTGTGGCCGGTGCTAGCATGGGTATCCATCCCTCCAAGAATGTCATTGCAGTGACTCGATCACAGCCCCCTCTACGAAGATACCAATGCCAATCGGATAGCATCTCAAAGTGACTGATCATCACTCCCTCTCTAAGGCTAACTTCGGACATAGCTTCGATCCATTTCTTCTGACTTGCTCTCATTTTTGACATTAGCCAATCATCAATCTTTGAAGGGGAGTCTGAGAATCCTGCTACTGAGTCAACTGCGTCGATAAGAGAGAACATCTGACGGTGGTTTGCTTCTAGAGCACTGTCTGACCAATCCATCCCTGCCTCCGGGTTTGCTCCAAACAGAATGAATAGCCTGACTGTATCTGCTCCGAATCTAGAAATCATCTCCTCTGGGCTTACCGTGTTTCCTAGAGACTTACTCATCTTTGCTTGACGTCTGGAGAGTGTTTTTCCACAGGAGGGGCAATCCAAATCAAAATTATCTACATGATACTCCGAGTTACAATCGACGCAGTATGGAGCTGGGGCGTTGAGCATCCCCTGGCACACTAGTCTGCCGAAGGGCTCTCCAACTTCATTCATACCTGCATCTCTAGTGAATTTCGTGAAGAATCGAGCATAGAGAAGGTGCATTACTGCATGCTCTATTCCTCCGATATAGAGATCTACGCCGTCCCTCATCCAGTAGTCAACTGCTCCTCGATCGAAGGGAGACGTCTGGTTGTTTGAATCACAAAATCTCATGAAGTACCATGAAGAATCGTAGAATGTATCCATTGTGTCGGTCTCTCTTTTTGCATCACCGCCACAGGAAGGGCATTTAGTCTGAACAAAGGAATTGTGTGATTCTAATGGGTTACCACTCTGATCCTCAGTAAAGACGACGTCTAATGGGAGTTCCACTGGCAAGTTTTCTTTGGGGACGGGGACGACTCCGCACGACTTGCAATGGATCATGGGTATTGGGGTCCCCCAGAACCTCTGTCTGCTCAGTAGCCAGTCCTTCAGTCGGTACTCTACGGTCCCATGGCCGAATTTCTTCATCTCAAGAGCAGAAATCACAGCATTCTTTGCATCGTCTCCAGACAGTCCGTCGAACCCTGGCACTGGTGAGTTGATCATTGGACCATAACCTTCGAAGGCCCTTACTGGTGTAGAATTAGAGGCGGTTTCTTCTTTTTCTTGGAGGACTTGTCTAATCTCCAGATTGTAGGTCTTGGCAAAATCAAAGTCTCTCTGATCATGTCCTGGGACGGCCATTACCGCACCGGTCCCATACGAAGCAACCACGAAGTTCCCGGCATAGATAGGGATCATTTCACCGTTCATAGGGTTGATTGCATGCCTACCAAGGAATACCCCCTTCTTTTCCTTCAGCATGTTGATTCTCTCGAACTCTGACATCTTCGCACATTCGTCCCTTAGGTTCCTCCACCCTTGCTCCCATTCGGTTCCCAAGCACAACTCCTCGCAAAGAGGGTGCTCGGGGGATAGTGTGACGAAGGTGGCACCGAAAATTGTATCAGGTCGAGTGGTGAATGCCCCGATTAGTGATTCGGAGTCGACGACTGGAAAATCAATATGCGCACCGTGTGAACGGCCGATCCAATTTCGCTGCATCGCCTTGACGTTCTCGGGAAAGGAGATTCTGTCGAGTTCGTCTAGTAACTCATCGGAATACTCTGTCATTCTTACGAACCATTGGGCCATATCCCTCTGAACTACTTCCAATCCACATCTCCAGCATCTATTGTTCTTGACCTGCTCATTAGCCAGAACCGTGTCGCAGTCAACGCACCAATTTACTGGAGCCATTCGCCTTTCGACTAGCCCGCTCTCGTATAGGGTGAGGAACATCTCCTGGTTCCATCGATAGTAATCGACATTTGATGTAGCTAGAAATCGTCTCCAATCGTATGAGTATCCCATCCTTTCCTGATCGGAACGTATGCTTGAGATGTTGCTATGAGTGACTTCATTTGGGTGTCCTCCATCCTTTTTGGCAGCATTCTCAGCGGGCATTCCAAACGAGTCGTATCCCATTGGGTAGAGGACATTCTTGCCCATTAGCCTTTGAAAGCGAGCCATTGCGTCTCCGATAGAGTAGTTTCTAACGTGCCCCATATGCATGTGACCGGAGGGATATGGGAACATCTCGAGGCAGTAGAACTTGGGCTTTGACTCATCTATTTCTGTCTCGAATACTCCTGCATCGGACCATTCTTTCTGCCAACGCAATTCTATCTCTTGTGGGTCGTACACCATTTACTCAAACTGACCGCTGAGTATGGCTTGTATATGCATTACGACTTTGATTGATGCCTGCCTCGGATAGGATATGCTGTCAGACGGAGAGTTCCATACGGTGATTTGGGAAGATGGGGTTGAGGTTTGGGTCACTCAAATGGGCTCACTCATGAATATGAATACGGCCTTTATTGATAGAGCAAATGAGATAGTTGCTATCATCGATCCATACGATGCAAAGAAATGGATAGCGAAACTAGAGCAAGAGGGTTTAGATGCGACTCACCTACTCTACACGCACACCCATAGGGATCATGCGGCTGGTTACCCTGGTATGATTAAGAGATATCCAAATATGGAAGTCTGGGGACATGAGGATGCCAGAGTTCCGAACTTATTGGGTCACATAGTTTTCAGGAATGTAGATTTCACTGATACTTGGGAAAGTTCCCCTGGAGAGAGTGTTGATTGGGTCGCAGGGTCAATTCGTCTTACCGTGACCCACTCGCCTGGACATGCTCCTGGACATGTTACATTCCACGGCCATGGAGTCTACCATGCTGGTGATTTGCTGTTTGTAAGAAGCGCAGGTAGGGTCGATCTTCCCGGAGGTGATCCACGAGCCCAGCAAAGGAGCCTGATAAGGGCAAAGGAAATTCTCCAAGGACTTCCTCGTGACTGGAGGCTAATCCCAGGACACAGGTATGATGACTTCAGAGGCGAGGTCCCCGACTGGATTAGTCTAGGTGACGCATTGAAGCACAACTACTTCCTTTCCAATATCACAATGATCGACTAGTTATCTCCTCAGTAGTCTGCTAACCAGACTGCTTTCTTCATCGAGAGATGTTGATTCTTCTTCTCTGACCTTCTTCAATGCACTAATAGGGACCCAATCATCTGGGACGAAACGCCATGGCGTCACTCTTGCCATTATCCCGAGTAGGACTTGGCTCCCAGGAATCATGAAAACCCTGAGAGGTGGCACAACAAGGCTCAGAGCAGCTAAGTCGTCTCTGGCTTGGATTCTATCCTTTCGGCTAACTCTTCGCCCGATTAGGATACTGGATAGAGTAGCCGAAGTCTGCTTGAAGTGCTCAGCACCAATTTTCGATGTGTCCCAAGCCTTCTCAATTGAATCTCCCCACTTGCTAGGTTCCTTAGCTACTTCCTTAATCTCGTTCTGTGATTTATCAGGAAGACGACGGTATGCGGCGGCTGTTCCGGTTGCCACCCAAGGCAACCACCTCACCATGAATCCTGCGAATTTCCTGAACCTTCCCATGGGATCACTCGGTCTTGTCTATCTTTTGGGATGAGACCCCTCTCGACTTCATTTCTTTCTGTACGGTTCCAGATTTCATAGACCCATCCTGCTCTAATGCGGAAAGGGCTGCTATCACGATGCTATTTGTGTCGATTTCGAAGAAGGTCCGGAGGGCTTCTCTGGAATCTGAGCGGCCGAATCCATCGGTACCTAGGACTACGAATCGTCCACCGACCCATCGTTGAATCATCTCAGGGACGGAGCAGATGTAATCTGACGTTGCTATGGTTGGGGTTTCATCTCCAAAACATTCGGAAACGTAAGGTATTGAATCGCTTCCAGGATTGAGTCGCATCTTCCTCTCGTGTTCCATTCCTATTCGTCGAAGTTCCCCGTATGAAGTAACTGACCAAACTTCCGATTCGACCCCATGATCACGCAGTAGTTCTGTGGCGGCCTCTCTTACGAGATTCAGTATAGGACCTGAGCCTAGCAGTCTGACCTTGGGGCCATTCCCCGTTGTCTCTTCGAGAAGATACGCCCCTCTGATTATACCTTCATCTGTTCCTTCCGGCTTTGGTATCTGCTGTTGATTCTCATTGTACAGCATTATGTAATGGAACACATCAAGATTCTTGCCCCACATCTCTTCGATCCCATGTCTAATTATTGTCGCTAGTTCGTATGCATAAGCAGGGTCCCATGCACGACAGTGAGGGACTGCAGAGGCCATCAGGAGGCTATGGCCGTCTTGATGCTGCAATCCTTCACCATTCAGTGTCGTTCGCCCTGCAGTTGCGCCCATGAGGAAGCCTCTAGCTCTAGCATCGGCAGCACTCCATATCTGATCACCTACTCTCTGGAAGCCGAACATTGAGTAGAAGGTGTAGAATGGAAGTGTGGGAGAGTTCGCGTTCGAGTAAGAAGTTGCGCTAGATATCCATGAGGCTATTGCTCCGGCCTCGGAGATTCCTTCCTGAAGCACCTGTCCAGAATCAGATTCTTTGTAGTTCAGCAGCATCTTATGATCGACTGGCGTATATTTCTGCCCCTTTGATGCGAATATTTCGAACTCGCTGAAGAGAGGATCCATTCCGAAGGTTCTTCCTTCGTCGGGAATGATGGGGACGACCTTGTCGCCTATCTCTGACTTCATTAGAGTCCTCAAAAGGCGAACGAAGGCCATGGTTGTTGAGACCTCTTGCCCCTCGGGTGTTCCTCCATCGAATGCTGAGTATGTTTCCTCGCCTGGAAGATCTGAGGTGATGGTGATTGGTCTTCTCGAAGGCAGGTGTCCGCCAAGATTCTTTCTTCGTTCGAACAAGTAATCGATTTCATCCGAGTCTTCTTCAAGAGTGACAAATGGATTGTCCTCGAGTTTGGAATCATCCAAGTTAAGTCCAAGTGCGTCACGGTAAGAAACGAGGTCCTCGAGACTCATCTTTTTCTTCTGGTGTGTCGAGTTCCTTCCCTCG
The DNA here is from genome assembly GCA_002723045.1 of Methanobacteriota archaeon. GTDB lineage: Archaea > Thermoplasmatota > Poseidoniia > Poseidoniales > Thalassarchaeaceae > UBA36. The sequence continues at coordinate 31,018 of PBNI01000033.1, forward strand.
AATGAGTCGATCCCCCAGCCCTTTACGGTATGTGCTAGGATTACAGCAGGTCCATTGGCAGAAAGGGCTGCTTGGTATGCTGAATATACCTTGATTGGGTCGTGACCTCCTCTGGTTAGTTCCTCGATTTCTGTGTCCGAGATAGAGGTTCCCAACGCTTGGAGTGCTTCGCTCGCGGAGAACAGTTCATCCCGAAACTCACTAGGGGCGAGGGTACTCAGACGTTGCCAGTCCCCATCTGTGATTGTCTCCATCCTGTTCAACAGCTCACCGTTTGAATCAAGTTGGAACACTCGATCCCATCCAGAGCCCCAGATGACTTTGATTACAGTCCATCCAGCACCTCGATATAGCCCCTCCAGCTCTTGGATAATATTGGAGTTCCCTCGAACTGGGCCATCCAATCTTTGAAGATTGCAATTGACCACAACAACCAGATTATCCAACTGTTCTCTACCGGCTACTGCTATGGAGGCGATTGCCTCGGGTTCGTCCATCTCCCCATCGCCAAGAAATGCAAAAACACGACTCTCAGAGGTATCGGCTAGATTTCGCTGGTGGAGGTACTTCCAGAATCTGGCCTGCATTACTGCACCTAGTGGCCCAAGACCCATGGAGACTGTTGGGTACTCCCAGAATTCTGGCATTAGACGAGGGTGCGGGTATGAAGACAGGCCGTCTTCGAAGGCTTCCTGACGGAAGTTTGAGATTTGATCAACAGTAATCCGTCCCTCTAGGAATGCTCGAGAGTAGATTCCTGGACTAGCATGACCTTGGATGTAGAGAGCATCTCCTATGCCATTGTGGTCCTTTCCTCTGAAGACATGATTGAAGCCGACCTCGTACAAAGTTGAGCTCGAGGCATAAGTGGAAATATGGCCGCCAATTCCATCCATCCTTCTGTTTGCATCAGAGACCATTGCTGCTGCGTTCCAGAGAACGTGATTCTGGATTTCCTTCTCAATTCCCAGATTTCCAGGATATGGTTTTTGCTGTTCGATGGAAATTGAGTTCAGATATGGTGTCCTTGTGGTGGAAATATCGATACCAAGAGCTGTTGCCTCTGACAATAGTTCCTGAAGGAGGAGGCGGGCTCTGGAACTTCCAGAGGAGGAGGTCAACGTCCTCAATGACTCGAGCCACTCATCGGTCTCTTCGGGGTCCATATCAGGGAGGGTCTGGCGAGGTTTGGTTGGAGACATGTCTGCACTACTGCCCCGCAGGGCAGAATCACCAGCCAAGGCGTGTTTTTTGAATGGGTCGACGTTCTAATCTGCTCAAAGAGGGGATGGACCCGGTCCGAGTTCGATGAGATGGCACTCGTGCATTGTCCTAACTCCGGCTACTGTAATTGCGGAATCGCCCGACACGCATCTCTCTCCCTTCCACTTCCTGACGGTTCTAACCACGGTCTTGGAACCTGGAGCGTTGTTGGGATCTACCTTCACCTCAACAATTAGTTCTCCGACCTGCCCCAACCAACCCAAAGCTGCATCAATGCTTCTTCGAGCGTAACCGTGCCGCTGCTCAGAGCTGCGTACCCAATATCCCAAGTTCCATGTGGCCCTATTTGATCTAGTTACTCTATCGAAACCTATCAAGCCAATCACATAGCCATCCCAGGGGCGGATCATTATCCAATGATGGAGAAGTCCGGTGCGCCCTTTGCGCTCGGTATCCTCGATAAAATCCTCTAACTGTGGCCTAATTTCTTTATCTGGATTAATCCAAGGCATGGCCCTGATTACATCTGGCCAAGTCTCCTCAAATGCCTCGACAATGTCAGTAATGTGTGTCTTGGATGCTGGCCTAAGCACTAGGCCTTCGTCGACCCTGATTGACGAGGTTGCCCTCCTGTGCATTATTTTCGGGGACGGGCTCCAGCGCATCAGTCCTGCGTATCAGGACTTGGTTATGAAGTCAGTTTCTCCTTTGCTCGAGCAATATCTGGGTCTTCTGGATTGGTTTCGTAGGCTGATTCAACCATCCTTTGTGCCTCAGTATTCCTTCCAATTGACATTAGTAGCTTACCGACGGAGTAGATCAAAGAAGGCCTATTCCCCAAGTGAGGGCCGACTTCGTCGAGGAGGACGGTTGTCTGGGCTTTATTCTGGTCTTTTGCAGACCTGAAGGCTGCCTGAAGCTGTTTGATAATTTCCGGAACTGGCCATTCGTCTTGTTGCTGCCAGGGCCAGAAAGAGGTAGTTGTCTGGTGCGGGATGTCAACAGGTTCCTCTTCTACGAGTTGGAGGATTGGTGCGGATGGGATCTGAACGGGTATTTCGATAGGTTCAGGCTCCTTTTCCTCGTGAATCGGAGTTGCAGCAAGTTTCGGGATTGGGATCGAAGGGGCTGGTGGAATTTGGGGCGTATTGTTTGGCGGTGAGTCCACTCTTGCAAAGGCTTCCTCAAATTCATCTACCTTTCCATCCCCATCGAAGTCATCATCATCTATACTCACAACTTCTCTGGATGGTGAACCCTTTTCGTTAGCCTCGATAATCTCGTTGGATTCCAGCGGTTGTGTGAAATCTGGAGTCTCGGCATTTGGTTGGATTAACTCGATTGTTCTGTGATCCAGTTTCTCTTCCTCTTCTATCGGGCTTCTGGGTACTTCGAATTTCTGAACGAATTGCGGGATGTCATCTGCAGTTAGTTCATACTCCTCATCTATTTCTTCGGTAGGTGGGATAAACGAGCCGAAATCTGGTTTCCTATCTAATTGGACTTCTTCATCATCGCCATATTGCGAGACCTCTACGGTTAAGTCATCAAATGCAAATGAAGGAGTGGTGGGTTCATTTTCCTCTTCGTCCTCTTCAATCTCGCTCATCAGCTGATCCAATAAGTCCGTGGACTCGTCTTCTCCAAGTCCTGAACTCTGCTGAAAAGAAGGACGGTCTATCTGGTAGAAGCATCGTGTGCAAACCTTGGTCCCCTCCTGGTTCAAGTGTTGACATGACGGGCAGGGCGTGCCCTTGGAGTTAGAATTACTCCATGACTTGAATCTGTCAAATACCAATCCCGTCCCCCCAGTATTTCCTTTCGGCAGTGGTGAACGTATAATTCTCACTGGGAATGGTTTGTTTTGATGTAAGTAGGACTCGTCAAGTAACCGTGATAGGGACAGGGTGAGACGGGTATTCGTGGGCGACTCTGAGAAAACGGTTCCAAGTGGCTTCAAAAGAAGCCAGGACCATCACGAAGCTTACCTGCGTCTAATTCGATGGGAGTTAGATGATGAATTGGCGATGACCGAGGAGAGGCTGAGGAATTGGTCGGAAAAGAAGTTGGAAGCGAATGGAATTGCCCTGTTCGGATTGAGCGCTAAGACAGATGGTTGGTTATTCGGTCAGAGAATAATTAGGCTCCGAAGAGGCGTGGGTAAACAACTTGGCTCCCATCGGTTCAGGCAGGGTGACATAGTTTTGCTAAGCAGAGGGAGTCCACTGACCGAGAAGCCGATTGAAGCCGTAGTGAGCAATAGGAGCAGGGACTCGATTCGAATAGTGCTTCCCGAGGCACCTCAGGGTCTGCGAAAGGGGACATGGAGGATCGATAGAGGAGCCAATCGTGTTGCATTTGACAGGATGAGGGATGCTCTGAATTCTATCTTCGAGGAAGATGGAAGTGCCCCTCTGAGAGAGTTGCTTCTAGGCCTAGTTCATGACCCCGTCGGAACTGCTTCGCTAGTTCCAGAGCTAGGAGGGGTGAGGCAAAAAAGGGCAACACTGCCAAGTGATATGAATAAGGCTCAGAGGGATGCTGCAGAGAGTGCGATAAATAGTAGGCTGACACTGATTCAGGGCCCTCCTGGAACCGGTAAGACTCACACTGCAGTTAGAATCCTCGAGAACTGGTCTATACTAGATACTGGAACAGTTCTTGCAGTAGCGGACTCAAATGTGGCGGTTGACAACTTATTGGAGGGATTACTAGAGAGGGGAGTTAGGGCAGTTAGATTGGGGCAACCAGTGAAGGTAAGAGAGAATCTGAGAAACGCAACAATGGATGCTAGGATGGAAAGTCACGAGTTGAATAGGGATCTTGTGGAAGAGATTGAGAGGAATGAAAAATTGTCAAGGAGGATTAAGGGCATGAGGGGGGGGAAGGAAAAGGGACTAGCACACAGGGACCTTAGCAGGGGGTGGAAGGAAGTGAAAAGGCTCGAAAGGCAAATTCGGGATGACATTCTAGATAGGGCTCAGGTTCTTTGTTGCACTTGCATTGGTTCTGGACATGAGTTGCTCGATGGGCGAAGGTTTTCACGGGTTCTAATTGATGAGGCGACTCAGGCCACTGAACCTGCCACATTGGTGCCCATTGTGAAAGGGGCCAGACAGGTCGTATTGGTCGGTGATCACAAACAACTTCCTCCGACCGTGATTTCTCGGAGGGCTGAGAATGGAGGATTGAGTAGATCTCTATTCGAACGACTGGTGGACATGGGAATCAAGCCTCTACTGCTTAGCACTCAGTATAGGATGCATCCATCAATTTCTGAGTTTCCAAACTCTCATTTCTACGGAGGAATGCTAGAGGATGGGGTGGATGAGTCTGAGAGAGAGGCCCCCCCTGGAATGCTTTGGCCCGATTGGGACTCGCCGTTAGCGTTCCTCCCGATCGATGGCGATGAGTTGCTCTCCCCCGATGGAGCATCGAAGGAGAATGCAGCAGAGGCATCATGGGTAGTGAAAATCCTAATCGGGTTTGTGGACGATGGTGGACTTGAGTTAACGGACATTGGCATAGTCACGCCATACGCTGGACAAGTTAGGGCGATTAGGGATATGCTTCCAGAGTCGATGCAGGGAATCGAGGTTAGGACTGTTGACGGATATCAAGGAAGAGAGAAGGATGTGATTATCTTCTCTTGTGTGAGGTCTAACTCGGATGGAAATGTCGGTTTCCTCTCCGATAGGAGAAGGCTTAACGTGGCACTTACCAGATCGAAGCGTGGTCTTGTGGTAGTTGGAAACCCAGATACGTTGAGGCATGATGAGAATTGGAAATCGTGGATTGAGCATGTGAGGAGTCGTAAACTTGAGGCATGGCATCTCCTGGGTACTGCATGAGGTGCATGGATGAACGATCATGACTCTCCAATCTCCATTCATGGTGGAGGGACGCTTGCGAAGGCAATAGTTTCCCAGGAGAATGACCATTGGTCGGTCCCAGATGGCTCAATTCTGGCCTCTTGGGCTAGGAGGATGGTTGCCTTCGTTATTGATGTCACGATCGTATACTCAGTTCTGAACCTGTCAACAGGGGGGATGATCGCTAATGCACTGAACGTGGGGCTATGGGCATCATCTGATTTTCACTACTCTGTTGCATTCGCTGCCATATTGCTTGCCAGTCACTGGCTATACTGGAGAGTAACTGGTTTGGCTTTCTCAAGATCTCTTGGTCAGAAGTTGCTTGGGATCGCGATTGTGAAGGACAATGGAGATGCGGTGACCAGTGAAATGTGGGACAAGAGAGCAGTGGGAAAACTACTGTATCTAATTCCCGTATTGAACCTCTACTTCGGCATCTATGAGTTGGCTAGAATCTCACAGAGGCACACTCATCAGTCAAATCTTGACCTTCGGGTGGGTACAATTGTTGCGCATTCTGCTTCCCTGCCTCCCGGTAGTAGAAGGCATATCAGATAACGGTGGAAGCATGGACGATGTCGTAGAGTGGGCGCGTTCTGGAAGGTGCATTGTCTATCCCACTTCCACACTTCCTGCTCTTGGTTGCATTCCTGAACCGAGTGCTCTAGATGTGTTGTTTGAGATAAAGGGCAGACCTAGTACTGCGCCTGTGAGTCTAGGAGTGGCCGATCTTAGCCAAGCTAGTAAGATTGTGGAGATAACGGATGATCTACAAGAAATACTGGACTCCTTTCCAGAAGGGTCCCTAACCATAGTTCTCAGTCCGATAGATGAGATGGACTTTCGTCTGGGATCAAGGGGCGTTGCTGTTCGTGTGGTCTCGGACCCAAGGGCTAGAGAACTGCTGCTCAAGACCGGCCCATTGACCGCCACCAGTGCAAACCATACAGGTCAAGAGCCCCTTCTGGATTGCATTAAAGCCGCAGATTCTCTATGTACCTCGGAACATACTGTATTGGGGGCTGATGGGATTTGTCATGGGGGTCTACCCAGTACTTTGATAGCATGGCATACGGTCTGCGATTCGCCTGAGTCACTAGGGATAGAGGTAATTAGAGAAGGGAAGGTCAGTACCGAGGAGGTTTTAGCATGGTGGAAGAGGAGGACCTGAAGCAATGGAGAGACGCAGGTCATGTTGCTAGAAGGACGCTAGAAGGAATCAAGGGGGAGATTGTTGCTGGTAAGCAGTGGTCCGAAGTCATAGACTCTGCTGAGAGGTTCATCAGAAGGCATGGAGGGAAGGCGGCCTTCCCCGTGACAATCTCAGTTAACGATATGGCCGCCCACTATACGACGAATACAGAATTGACGCCCCCCGAGGGTTTTGAGGGGGAGATGGTTTTCCAGGACGGGGATCTTGTCAAACTGGATGTTGGAGTTCATATCAAAGGAGCATTGGGGGACAATGCGCTGACGATTGAGGTCGGAAACGGAGGAGAGCACACTGAGCAAATTAGAGCAGCAAAAGAGGCCAGAGATGCTGCGATAGAGAAGATGCACCCGGGCACTCCTTGGCATGTTATTGGAGAAGCCGCCCAGCAGGCATCTGTGGATGCTGGTTTTGAACCAATCAGAAATCTAAGTGGTCACAAGATGGAGAGGTGGAACCTGCACTCGGGCGTGTCGATACCCATGTACGCATGTGGTCCGAAGAACCCTAGCTACAAAGGAGAAGTAGAAGCGGGAGGGGTGTATGCGGTGGAGCCGTTCAATACCACTGGAAAAAGTGGGATGATTGAAAATGTACCACCTGCTGATTCGTCCAACATTCTTCGAGTGACCGGGGATGTTAGGATTAGAAAGGCGCTATCAAAGGGTAAATTGAAGCCTCTTGGGGCAACTATGGCGAGATACATCGAAGAACGATACAACACCCTACCATTCGCAGAAAGGTGGGCTTCTCCATTGCTTAGCAAGCCGTTTCCGGAAGAAGATGATGAGTCACTTAAGAGGAAATGGAAGGCTCTTGTGAAGAAGTTGACCTCTATTAGGTTCCTTGAGGTATACAGTGCTCTGAGGGATGTCGATAGGGGCGATGTTGGACAATTCGAGCATACGGTTTTCATCACCGAAGGCGGCCCAGAGGTCCTTACCGTGGAATGAGTTTTCATAAAATCGGGAAAAACCTGCAAATTTCTAACAATGATTAACTATTGTCGCCTTTCTGGATCAGCCGTACAGGACGAAAGGTTCTCGCTGAGTGCATCCCATCCCCTCGCAATTATCTCTCTCCTGTACACCTAACTGACTCAGCCGGATGGCTCTATTCAGCATCATTTCTGATGGTTTCAGCAGTACCAAACATGGTTACTGCAATTATTGCCGCGAATATCAGTGACATTCCTCCAATCTGCTGAATTGATGGTTTCTCGGAGAGAATTATGACTCCCCAAAGAATTGTGAGAACGGGTTGGAGAAGGATGGCGAATGAAGTGTGCGCAGCTGGAAGTCTTGGTAGAGCGTATGTGATGGCGATCCACCCAATTACCTGACATGAGACAGCGAGCAAGATGATCCAACCGTGTCCAGGCCAAGTGAACGAGAAGTCAATTGGTTCTATGTCAAGTCTTGAGAGGGGCATTATTCCGACAATGAGAAGCCCCGTAGCTGCCCCCGCTGTAGCATCCAATTGAAGATTGACGGAAGGTGCTTGAATCCTATTCGAGAATCTGTAAAGGATGAGGAATGAAGAGTAGAATATAGCTGCAACTATCCCTCCCAAAACTCCCTTTATCGGATCGTCCCCATATGGTTCATCATCCCATATTCCGGAAATGAACATTAGACCGAGCATTACCATCGGGAGAGCGAATATTATCATCCGATTGGGTCTTTCACCAAACATCCACCAACTGGCCAGTGTCACTATTACTACCTGGGAGTTGCCAATCAGAGTTGCGATTCCACTTCCAATGTAGTCAATTGCACTGTGATAACCGACGAAATCTATTGCTAGAAGCAAGCCTGCGGAAAAGGCGAGGCCTCGGTTCCTAATTCCTCTCGGGTCATCCCGATTCAAGTACCATACAAGGAAGATAAGAATGGGGAGGGCATACAACATCCGGAAGAACGCGCCTGTCACGGGAGGAGTGTCGGAACGAATATACAACAGGGGCGCGAATGAGAGAAGCATCGCTCCGAACAGAGCAATTAGCATGATTCGCCGGTCATCGGCAGGCGATGACATCCTATCCCTCACTCTGGAGTAAGAATCTTCTGAAGGTCACCAGACTGATACATCTCTAGAACTATGTCTGAACCACCTATCAGCTCGCCGTTGATGAATACCTGAGGAATGGTCGGGAAATCAGACCACTCCTTCAATGCGGGTCTGGCTCTGGGATCGAGTAGGACATTTACGCAGGCATAAGTCTCCATACCTAGCTCTGCGATTACAGAGCTAAGGACCTGTGAGCCTCTTGCGGAGAATCCGCACTGAGGCTGTTCTGGAGTGCCCTTCATAAAAATCACAATTTTATTTTCGTCAACTACTTTTTGCAACTCTTCTGGTGTCCAGTCAAAACTCATCTCAATCACTCCTTTCTCGGTCTGCGGATATGCACCCCATAGAACTCATGCTCTTGACCGTGTGGGTCGAAAGCCGTGTGAGTGGACGCTTCGGCTTGCTCAGGAGTCATGCACTTCAGATCTAGAGCATGGACAGTGTTGTTGGAAATATACTCCTTGAAGTGATTCAGTATTGGTTTCTGTCTCTGAAGTGGCAATACCCCTTCGTAGCTTTCCGATGTAACTCTCACATGAAAGTGGTCACCAGAGCCGTGCAAATCGGTAGCTTCGACGACTGCATCGGGAACAACCTTGAGAATCTCTTGCTTCATCCACTCTACTGATACCATGGACAGCGGAAGTTGTGACTCGGATATAAATTAGATTTCGAGAGAGTTTGTAATTGAAGCCAAGTTCTCGCCGATAGGTGCTTGATTATTGATAAGGCCTGAGCCAACCACTGCAACATCAATACCCCATCCCGCTACCAACGCCGCATTGTGATCTTTTATTCCACCGTCGATCATCAGTTTTGTCTCTCTGCCACCATTTTCAATCTGAAAGTCGATAGCCTCACGAAGTGATCGAACCTTCCCCTCTACTTGAGGGATGAATGATTGGCCGCCCTTTCCGGGGACTACCGACATAACCAGTACTAAATCAAGTTCAGATAGGAATGGAAGAATACCGTCGATGGGGGTATCGGGATTAATCACGCATCCGGATTTAACTCCTGATTCGTGCATTTCAGAAATCAGTTTTGGAAAATCCTCGACCGCCTCTAGGTGTGCAATCACCAAATCGACGCCTGCATTTGCATATTGCTCCCAGGTCTCCTCGGCATTTGTAATCATCAAGTGGCAATCAATGAAAACCTCAGGTCCAACTCTTTCTCGGACAGATTTGATCAATGCGGGTCCAAAGGTGATTGTGCGATTGACTACCCAGTTTCCATCCATGACGTCCATGTGCAACCAACCAATTCCAGCGTCGAGCGCCTCGTCGATGGTTTCACCCAACCTACAGAAGTCTGCGGTAAGTATGCTGGGTGTAATTTCCATTCTCCTCGTCGATTAGGAAGGGGTGCCGGTTCTCAATACCTTCTAATGTAAACTAATCAATAACACACATGTTGATAGGGTGGGTAACGACTCATCGAATTAGGTGGGATTATGGGCAAGGTTGTAGATACTGGTGACACAGACTTTGAAGTAACGACAAAGAGCGATGAGTGGGTGCTAGCCGATTTCTGGGCACCCTGGTGTGGACCGTGCAGAATGGTTAGCCCGATACTAACACAGATTGCTGAAGAAAGAGAGATTACAATTGCAAAGGTGAATACCGATGTCAATCCGCTCACTTCAGGGAAATTTGGCATTAGGGGCATTCCAGCACTGATTCTATTCAGGAATGGGGAGGTAGTAGATAGGATGACTGGAGCAATGCCCAAGCAGAGTATGGATTCCTGGCTAGACAGGCACATGTCCTAGTCTACTGCATTTTTCAGTTTTCTCAGTCTCTCTTCGAATGGCTTTCCAACATCCCTCAGTAGTCTTGATCGGAGAGCCTCGTGCAACCACATCCCTTCCTCTAACTCAAGCATTAATCCCCTCTCGATAAGTTGTGATGGAGGAGGCCCATCGATTTCTGCGGCAATTGCCAGTTTCTGCCAAGGAATCGGTCGTTCGGAGATTGCTAGAATTGAAAGGACCTCCCGATGCTCATCTGGTAGCACA